>NZ_CP048409.1:2885000-3260000 GCF_010448835.1 Draconibacterium halophilum | reverse complement strand
AACCTATTCAAAAATGGTTATTGATTCTCCTCATTCGCTGGCAGAAAATAGTGATTTGGCAGAAAACAGTGCTTTCAATCAGTTGCGTACAACCGATGATCTGGGTGAGGTAATTTATAGTTTGGAATACAATGCCGGAATCAGCAGTAGTTCCTGGAGACCAACTTATGCATTTACATCGTCGGCCACAGCTGTATTTGGTACGTATTCAATCTTTGAAAGAACCTACGGCCCGATTGACCGGTATTTAAATGTTTATGACGAAAACGATCTTCGTATACAACCCAACCAGTTTTTTCACTGGGAATATACCAATCCAAATAATGGTAAAACGTGGACCGCTCCGGAAGGACAAGCCGGTTGCTGGTATTATTTTGATGAAGACGCTTTGTTGAATACAGGTATCGGAACAAAAGACTGGAACTTTTATCGTTTGGCAGAAGCGTATTTAGATTATGCTGAATCAATTGCTCAAACCGATGGAGTAACAGATGAAGCGGCTACCTATTTGGCAAAAATTCAGGCACGTGCTAACACCGAAGGAAAAACGGAAGCTGAAATAAAAACTGAATTATTGAGCATGTCGAATCAGGAATTTATTGAAACTTGCTGGACAGAAAGACTACGCGAATTCGCTTTAGAATTTAAAATATGGGATGACTGTGTGCGTACAAAAAAATTCCCTGTTATTTCAGAAACAGAAAAAGGAAGTGTTACTTATGTTGATTTAATTGGTGCCCAAAATGCTGCCGGTGCTACCTTTAAAGAAACAGATTTGGTATTCCCGATTTCGTTAAGCGAATTGCAACGTAATCCTAACCTGACTCAAAACACAGACTATTAATTGAGTTTGATTAGTAGGGTATAACATCAGAATTTTGTGCTCTGGAAATAAGATGAACTTGTAAAAAAGCAACTTATTTAAAATGACACAATTTGCTGATAACACAATATAGATTTGGTTTGAAAAATAGAGAGGCTGTTATTTTTTGGCAGCCTCTTTTTTAACCGAATCTGGCATTCATTACGCAAAAAAAATCATTCAAATTATTGGATAACAATGAAGAACCTACTATTATTTTTGTTCATACTTATAAGTTTCTCCTGTAGTCAAAAACAGCAGGAAAAACCGGTTAAGGACTTTACTGAATATGTTGATCCAACAATTGGTAATGTTGGACACATTTTACAGCCAACACGGCCAACGGTTCAATTGCCCAATCAAATGACACGAATGACGCCTGATCGAGCTGATTATATGGATGATCAGATATCATCTTTTCCGCTAAATGTAATCTCGCATCGTGTAGCTCAGGCATTTTTTATTAAACCTATTGCCGGAGAGCTTTCTGAAAATTGCTGGAGTAAAAGGTTAACCTGGGATCATGATCTTGAAGTAAACCTACCGTGGTATTATATGACTGAGTTGATTGAAGAGGAAGTTACAGTGGAATATACTGCGGGTAAAAAATCAGGAATTTTTCGATTCCAATTTCCTGCCAACCAAAAGGCGAATTTATTGCTCGGTCATTACTATAAAGAAGGTCAATATTCTTTTTCTGAAAATAATGCTATATCTGGTGTTGAATTTTTTCGAAATGTAAAAATCTACGTTTATGCAGAGGTGGCGAATAAGTATGATATAAAGAAAGACGAAGATAATAGGCTTGTAGTTAGTTCAGTAGCCGATAATACGCAGGCACTGGAATTCAAATATGCGACTTCATTTATTAGTAAAGAACAGGCTCAGAAAAACTTTAAGGCTGAATTGGAAGGAACAACTTTTGATGAGCTGAAAAACCAGGGGAAGTTAGCCTGGGATAAGGTAATTAACCAAATAGAAGTTAAAGGTGGCACAGAAGCCCATAAGAGGAGCTTTTATACCGCTCTTTACCGTTGTTACGAACGAATGGTAGACATTACTGAAGATGGTAGGTATTTTAGTGGATTTGATAACCAGATCCACCAAAGTACACGTCCATTTTATGTCGATGATTGGGTGTGGGACACATACCTGGCTCATCATCCGCTTCGTTCCATTCTTCAACCCGATGTGGAAGCAGACATGTTACAGTCGTATGTAAATATGTACGAGCAAAGTGGCTGGCTGCCAACATTTCCGGTGATATATGGTGATCACACTTGTATGAATGGATTTCACTCAACTATTTCATTTCTCGACGCCTACCGCAAAGGAATACGTAATTTTGATGTTGCGACGGCTTTTGAAGGAATGCTGAAAAATGCCGAAGAAGCGACTATGTTGCCCTGGCGAAATGGTGAAAAGTGTGGATTGGACGATTTCTATCATGAGAAAGGATTTTATCCGGCATTAGCTCCGGGAGAGAAAGAAACGGTGCAACGAGTTCATCCTTTTGAGAATCGTCAGTCGGTAGCCATTACATTAGGCCACAGTTATGACGATTGGGCACTCTCGCAAATGGCAGGAGAATTAGGTGAGGAAAAAGTGCAGAAGACATTTGCACAGCGTGCTTCAAACTATAAGAAATTATGGCACCCGGAACAAAAAATGTTCCTGCCGAAAGATGAAAATGGAAATTGGATTGATATTGATCCAAAATTTGATGGGGGCATGGGAGCACGTGCCTACTACGATGAAAACAACGGTTGGACGTACAGGTGGCAAACGCAACAAGATATAAACGGTCTCATTGAATTGTTTGGAGGTATTGAACCATTTGAGTCTGGTCTTGATCAGCATTTTCGTGAAAGTTTAGGTAGAAGTAAATACGAGTTTTGGTCTAAGTTGCCGGATGCAACGGGATTAGTAGGACAGTTTTCAATGGGGAACGAACCCAGTTTTCATATACCATACTTGTTTAACTTCACCAATTCACCCTGGAAAACTCAAAAATGGACACGCTTTTTATTGGATACCTGGTTTAAGGACAATGTATTTGGAATACCCGGAGATGAGGATGGTGGAGGAATGTCGGCTTTTGTGGTTTTCTCCGCTATGGGATTTTATCCTGTAACGCCGGGAATTCCTGAGTATACGATAACGAGCCCTTTATTTGAAGAAGTTACAATCAATTTGGAAAATGGTAACAAATTTAAGGTTTGTGCGGCCGGATTATCGGTTGAGAAGAAATACATTCAAAGTGCCCGCCTAAATGGCAAAACAATGGAAAAACCATGGTTTACTCACGAGGATTTAATGAGTGGAGGAGTGCTTGAACTGGAAATGGGGCGCCTGCCTAATAAAAAGCTATGGAATTAAGATATATGTTAATGTTCTCCCTGATTAAAGGGAGTACCCAAACCAACTAAAACCTAATTACCGGGGCGGGCAATAAACCGGCCTGCTCCCTTTTTTCTAGATTTCTTTTAATTCATATATAAGGATAGGTTAAGAGGCTCTGCAAATTTGTAGGGCCTTTTTTTATTATTTTACCGATCTCAATAATTTTATATCTTGCAGCTAATCGCAAAACATATATCAACTATTCTTAAATAAATAAACCGATGAAACGATTCAACCATTTACTCCATCTTTTAATCGTAATTATTCTCGTAGTATTCCAGTCGTGCAGTACAAAACCTGTTGACGATGATAAAAGCTCAGCTCATGTTTTGTGGTACGATAAACCGGCCACTTATTTTGAAGAAAGCCTCGTGCTCGGCAACGGGAAAATGGGCGCCTCTGTTTTTGGTGGGGTGGAATCGGATAAAATTTATCTGAACGATATAACGCTTTGGTCGGGCGAGCCGGTTGATCCTTATATGAATCCGGAGGCCTACAAATATGTGCCTGAAATACGGGAAGCGCTGGCCAATGAAGATTACGAGCTGGCAGATAAATTAAACCATCATTTAATGGGGAAATATTCACAATCGTATGCCCCGCTCGGTACCTTATTTTTAGAATTTCAGCACAGTGAGAATGTAGAAAATTACCATCGCGAGTTGGATATTAATAAGGCCGTTTCATCAACTTCTTATGTTTTGGATGGGGTAAATTACAAACGTGAGTATTTTGTTTCCTATCCGGATCAAATCATGGTAGTAAAATTAAGTGCCGATACAAAAGATGCGCTGAATTTTTCTGTAAAATTCGACAGCCAGTTGCGTTTCAGTACATCAGCAGACGAAAATGTATTGAAGGTAGAAGGTTATGCGCCATATCAGGCAATGCCTAATTACCACGCGGGAGATGAGGAGCCCATTAAATTTGATGAAAACCGTGGAACCCACTTTTCAACCTATATGAAAGTGGAGAGCAATGGTGGTAATTCCTTGTATACGGATAGTGTATTAACGGTTTCAGGGGCAACCGAGGCGGTACTTTATGTATCGATAGCAACAAGTTTTAATGGCTTTGATAAAGACCCCGCAAAAGAAGGCTTGGATAATAAAGCCATTGCACAGAGACAGTTAATGGAGGCTGGCAAGAAAGAGTTTGCCGAAATCGAAGAAGCACATATTAATGATTATAGCTCGTTAATGAAGCGAGTTCATCTTGATTTGGGCGAAACAACGGCCCCGGAATTACCCACTGATGAGCGTTTGAAAAGATATTTCAGTGGAGCCGAAGATAAAAACCTGGAAGTGCTGTATTTTCAGTATGGACGATATTTACTGGTCGCCAGCTCGCGAACCGAAGGCGTTCCGGCCAACCTGCAAGGGCTTTGGAACCCTCATCTTCAACCGCCATGGAGTAGTAATTATACCATGAACATTAACGTGGAAGAAAATTACTGGATGGCCGAAACAGGCAACCTGAGTGAAATGCATCGTCCGCTCTTGTCGTTTATTGGTAATGTGGCAAAAACGGGAGCCGTAACCGCCAAAACATTTTACGGCGTTGATAAGGGGTGGGCATCGTGTCATAATTCCGATATCTGGGCAATGAGCAATCCTGTTGGTGGTTTTGGCGAAGGCGACCCCGTGTGGGCGTGCTGGAACATGAGCGGCCCATGGTTGTCGACTCATTTATGGGAACACTACCAGTTTACTCAGGATGTCGATTTCCTGAAAAACCAAGGATATCCGCTGATGAAAGGTGCCGCTGAATTTTGTTTGAATTGGATGGTGGAAGATAAACATGGGAATTTGATTACCTCGCCATCTACTTCGCCCGAGAATCTTTATATAACCGATGAAGGTTACCGCGGCGCTACACTTTATGGCGGAACAGCTGATCTGGCGATGATAAGAGAGTGTTTTTTACAAACAATACAAGCAACCAAGGTACTGGATGTGGATGCAGATTTCAGAAAAGAGATGGAAAATGCTTTGGCAAAAATGTATCCGTACCAGATTGGTGAAAAAGGTAACCTGCAGGAGTGGTATTACGATTGGGAAGATGCTGATCCGAAACACCGTCACCAGTCGCATTTGTTTGGTTTGCACCCGGGCAATCATATTACTCCCGGCAAAACTCCCAAACTGGCAGAAGCCTGCAGAACAACACTCGAAATTAAGGGAGATGAAACAACAGGCTGGTCGAAAGGCTGGCGTACAAATTTGTGGGCGCGTTTGCTCGACGGTAATCGTGCTTACAAAATGTACCGCGAATTATTGAGTTATGTCGATCCTTCGGGTACCGATACACAATACAGCCAGGGTGGGGGAACATACCCGAATTTGTTCGATGCACATCCTCCGTTTCAAATTGACGGTAATTTTGGTGGCTCGGCCGGTGTAATTGAAATGTTGCTGCAATCGCACCAAAATCGTATTGATTTATTGCCTGCTTTACCCGATGCCTGGCCCGAAGGTTCGGTGAGCGGTATTTGTGCCCGAGGCGGTTATGAAATATCAATGGACTGGAGTGAAGGCGAATTGAACAATGTTACTGTTTTGGCCAAAGCCGGCGGAAGTACAAAACTGGTGTGCCAAGGAAAAGAACAAGAAATTGACTTGGAAAAAGGCGAGACAGTTACGATGGAATGGTAACTGCTTTCCTTCTATTATTTTTATTACAAAAGAAAAAATAGTTTAGTTATTTCTAATTCGCTGTACCGGCAAAACAGGCATATCCTCCATATCCTGCAGGGCGTTAATCAAACCAACTTTTTGGTAGTTGTGTAAATCGTTAACAGTGATGTGGCAAACTGCTATTTTGTTTTCGGCTAACAATCGTGCACGTTGTGTACCGGGTAGCAGGGGAGTGTCGGGTGTCCACCATTTTTCACCATCAAAAAAAATGGGATTGGCAGTAAAACTATCTGTTATACAATTGTTTTGTACAATTAGTATATCGTCGCAATCTCCACGCCGATCAAATAGTTGCTGAAGCTGTTTACGGTTGGTGTATTTATTTTGGTATTTAATGGTATTATCTCCAATCAATTTCAGGTTTTTAACGGGTCGGTATTCATGAGGTACAAATTCAATATTTTGGATACGCTCGGTATAAACCACCCGGCAGCGGAAAAGCCCCTTTGCACATTCTTCAGGAATTTTAATCAACTCTTCGAGCGTTAGCTGTGGCGCATTTGGGAAATATTTCATTCGGGCCAAATGGAAACGTGCCTGGTGATATTCCAGGTTATACAGTTTCCCGTCTTTACATTTTATGGTTTCAAGTAGTTGCATTTTTTAGCCACGAGCTTATAGCTGCGAGTTACAAGTTTTAGTCTTTTATTAAATAACAATATCGCTAACAATTTCTCAGTTTCACAATGTCACACAGTCTCAGAGCTCAACTTACTCTCCTTCAATCTTTCCTAAAAACCGGAATATAAACTTTCTTCACCAACTCCTCGTACTCGCTTTCAGCATCGCTTAAAAAGGTTATACCACCACCACTTTTGTAAACCAGCTGGTCATTCTGTTTCTCAAGATAGCGAATCAGTACACAGCTGTCGAGGTTTTGCCCGTCGAAATAGCCAAAAATACCGGTGTAAAAACCACGATCGTAATTTTCGGCAGCTTTAATAATTTCAACCGTTTTCTTTTTTGGTGCACCGCAAATCGAGCCGGCCGGCAGCATTTTAAAAATGATGTCGCCAATTTGTTCCGTATAATTTTTCGGCAAATCGCCGCTGATTTTCGAGCTCACCTGCCATAAATCGCGCTGATTGGTTTTTAGCCTTTCGAGGTAACGAAATTTGTCCACCGTAACATTATCAGCCACCAGGCTCAGATCGTTTCGAATCAGGTCAACAATCGTATTGTGTTCTGCCAGCTCTTTTGAGTCATTTAGTATTCGTTCTTTTGCATTTGGTAACGAAGCATCCATCGTCCCTTTCATGGGGTACGACGAAATTTTACCACCATCGATCTGCACGAAAATCTCGGGCGAAAAACATACAAACTGATCTTTAAGCAACACTTTGTAACGTGCTTCGCTGAGGTGAAAAATCTCCTCCGGTGAAAGGTTTGTTTTAACGGTTGTCGGCTGGGTGTAATTCAGTAAATACGTATCGCCGTTGTGAATATGCTGTTGCACGAGCTCATAACCCTTTTGATATTGATTAAACGAAACCGGCTCTGTTTCCCAATCAATTTTTTTATTGGTGGCTGCAATGGGTGTGAAATTCGATTGCTTGTTCGCCTGCCACAAAATTTTGTCGTTTTCATGGGGTTTAAAAAGTTGAAAGTTGGTTGTGTTGAAATCAATTACAAAAACAAAGGCTTCTTTTTTTCGCCCCAGTTCGTTCATTGCTGCTATCGTTTTCTTTCCCCTCATTTCGCCTGCAAAAGTATTAACCTCAGTTCAATATTAAAATATTTTCACCGGAACTCGTAATTTATTTTCACCGGAACTCTAATGTCTTTTTCAAGTACCCACAGATTTATTCAGTTAACTTCGGGGTTTGTTCGAAGAACCCGAAAGTTGATTCGAATTACTCTGCATACGTTTCAGAGAACCCGCGAGTAAGTTCGGAGGACTCGTTGGTTACTGCACATAACCCGCAAGGTTGTTCAGCGGACTCAGCGATCACTGCACAGAGCTCAAATGGTCGTTCAGCGGACTCCATAACCTTTGCATAGAACTCAGCGACCACTTCGGACGACTCAACAACCTTTGCATAGAACTCAGCGACCTCTTCAGAGGACTCGGGAAGTGGTTCGAACAACTCCACAAGCTCTGCATTGAACTCCGATGGCAATGCATTAATCATTTAATCAGTTACTTGTGGGATATTTTGCGCAACAGCTTCAAACTGAAATTCATGCTTAAAATGCGTTGTCAATAAAATCCGATGGCTTACAATGAAAGCTTCTGACTTTCAAAAAATAAAGCTGTTTCCCTGGTATTTTACTTCCAACTTTGAACCCCGATCATTGAAGGGTTTCCAACTTTATTTCTATTTTTACGTCAAATTCGTGCAAGGGATGGATATAGCGAAAAATATCAGAGAAATTACTGAAAAATTACCTAAAAATGTGCGCTTGGTAGCTGTTTCAAAAACAAAACCCAATGAGGATATTTTGGAAGCTTATAATGCCGGTCAACGAATTTTTGGCGAAAATAAAGTACAGGATTTAACCAAAAAATACGAAGAACTTCCGAACGATATTGAGTGGCATTTTATCGGCCATCCGCAAAGCAACAAGGTAAAATATATTGCGCCGTTTATTTCGCTGATTCATGGTGTTGATTCCGTTAAGCTGTTAAAAACCATTAATAAAGAGGCGATTAAAAACGATCGGGTAATCGATGTGTTGTTGCAGTTTCATATTGCGGAAGAAAGTACAAAATTTGGCTTGTCGCCCGATGAGGCTGATGAATTGCTAACTTCAGAAGCTTTTACGCAGCTAAAAAATGTACGGATTATCGGGGTGATGGGAATGGCCACTTACACCGATGATAAAGATCAGGTACGGAATGAATTTCGCGTGTTAAAAGGTATTTTTAATTCGCTGAAAAATAAATACTTTTCCGATTCCGAATTTTTTACCGAGATTTCGATGGGTATGTCGGGCGATTATCCGCTTGCTATTGAAGAGGGAAGCACACTTATTCGTGTGGGAAGTAAAATTTTTGGAGCACGAAATTATTAGAAAAACAGACAGATTTATTGAAATAAGAACAGCGTATAAAGCCACGGAATTATTTTCTAACTTGAACGCTGTACTGCAAACTATAAACTTTTATTATGGCAAATTTAGAGACTACATACCTCGGGCTGAAACTTAAAAACCCTTTGGTTGCAGCCAGTTCGGGACTAACCAGTTCGGTCGAAAAAATTAAAGAACTTGCCGATGCCGGTATTGGTGCTATTGTGCTGAAATCGATTTTCGAAGAACAAATAAATAACGAAGTAACCAGTATGCTTGCTAAAGACCAGCATAATGTGGATTATCCTGAAGCAGAAGATTATATTAAAAATTACCTGCGCGATAATACGGTTACCAAACATCTGGAACTGGTAAAAAAAGCAAAAGAAGCTGTTGATGTACCAATTATTGCCAGCGTAAATTGTGTGTCGTCGAAAGAATGGACCACTTTTGCTAAAGATTTTGAAGAAGCAGGTGCCGATGCCATCGAACTGAATATTTTTTATTTGCCAACCGATAGACATGAAAAGCCGGGAATGATCGAACAACTTTATCTCGATGTGCTTGAAAAAGTAAAAAAAGAGGTAAGTATTCCGGTGTCGGTTAAGTTTGGATTGAATCACAGCAATATTATTGGCATGGCCGACAAGCTAAAAGCAAATGGTGCTGCCGGAGTTGTTATGTTTAACCGTTTTTACGAGCCTGATATCAACCTTGATAAACTGGAGTTAGTGGCTTCAGAGATCTTTAGTTCTCCGTCTGATCTTCGTCGTTCGTTACGCTGGGTGGGTATTGTTTCATCGTCGGTTACCCGTTTAGATATTGCGGCGTCAACCGGAATTCATGATGGCGATGCGGTAATTAAACAATTGCTGGCAGGTGCTCAGGTTGCTCAACTTTGTTCTACATTGTATGTAAACGGCGCACAGGTTGTAAATGGTATGTTGGACGATTTAACAGCTTTTATGAAGAAGTGGAATTTTAAGTCGATCGACGATTTCAGAGGCCGACTTTCTTATAAAAATATCCCGGATCCAATGGTTTATGAGCGCTCGCAATTCATGAAATATTTCTCTAATAGAAAATAATCACGATTCTGATGATAGATATAAAACCGGTATTTCTTTGTTTGCTTTTATGGTTTCTGGGATGTACCGGTTTTGTTTTGGGGCAAAATGTTCCGGTAATTGAGAATACCGACACTGAACCGATTGTTTATTGCTCCGACTCGGTTTATGTAGCCCGTAATATTTCTTTGCAGAATATTCAGATTGATGCCGCAGATAAAGGAATGAAGGTATCGATTGTAAATTATGAACGAGATGAAGACAAGTTGGGTTACGAACCGGTTGCATCGTTAAATTACAATTGGAATAATTCGAAAGGAACGCTGGAAATTAGTGGTACTGCAACCGACGAGCAATATCAGGAAGCCATTTCAAAAGTATATTATTACAATGAGAGCGGAACACGCAGCGTTGGCTTTAGAGAGTTCGCAATTAGTTTGCTTGATGCCGACTATTTGCCGCACACAAAACATTTTTACCAATTTATATCTGACCGTGGTATCCGGTGGACAGAGGCCAAAACAGCAGCTGAAAATCGAACTTATTATGGCTTGCAGGGCTATTTGGCTACAATCCTTTACGGTGTAGAGAATGATTTTATTTATTCTAAAATTGATGGTGTTGGCTGGATTGGTGCCAATGATGCAAAAACACAGGGAGAGTGGATATGGGCTACAGGCCCCGAAGCAGGAACACAGTTCTGGCAGGGCACAAGTGGTGGAACCACTATTGGTGGAAATTATGCGAACTGGAATACCGGAGAACCCAACAATTTAAGAAAATCGTGGGGAGACTATGAAAACTATGCGCACATGGTGGTAGCTCCGGGAAGTAAGGCAAAATCATGGAACGATCTTTCGGATGAAGGCGATAGAAATGATCCCGATGGCTATTATTATCCGCAGGGTTATGTTGTTGAGTTTGGTGGCCTGGAAAACCTTGAGTTACAATTGTCGGCTACAGCATATATAGAAGTGCGTGAAAGCAAGCGTCCGGAGCTCGATTACACAAAAATTCAAACACTTTTTTGCGGTACAATGTCGGCTACTGTTGATCTTATTTTTCTGGATTCTAACCCGTTAGTTGAACTAACACCACTGGATGCCGATGCAACAGTCGACGATGGTTTAACTTTAAAACCAACAATTTCTGTACCCGATTATGGCAAATATTATTTTCAATTAAATACCATTGATCAGGCAAGTTGTCCATATTCCGATACAGTGATGTTTGAGTTTCACAACCAGCCGGAAGCAATTTTTGACCTCGATTCCAACGAGTGTTATGGCTACAATCTTCAGCTGTCGTATATTGGCGAAATCGTTGAAGAGACCGAATTTACCTGGTACTATAATGATGCAGAATTCGATTCGGGAATTGGTTTAGACAGTATTACCCTTCCGTTGGGATTTGAAAATATTGATCGTTCCGTGGCATTAAAAGTAAACGAGCAAGGCTGTATCGATACATCTTCGCCGCAGGAAGTTAAAGTGAAACCTAATATCATTGTTTCGGTTGAGAATCCGGAGGGATGTTCCCCCATAACAGCTGAATTTACTGCCACAACAAATAAACCTGCGGAGACGTACCTCTGGGATTTTAATGATGGAAATACGACTACCGATCAAAGTCCAATACATACATTTCTTAATCCGGATGATGTACGAAAAACATTCGATATAAGCCTTACCGTTATCGATTTGAATGGATGCGAAAATACCGCTGTTTATGATACTTTGGTAAAAGTGTATCCTGTTCCTGCTGCTGGGTTTGATTTTTATCCGGAAGAAGTATTAATTACCAATCCACAGGTAAATTTTACAAATACCTCTCATGCCGCCTCCTTGTATTTCTGGGATTTTGGCGACAGCACTTTTACGGATGAAAAAGACCCGATACACCGCTACAGTGCAATGGGGATTTATAATGTGTCACTCGAAGTTGGTAACAATTTTGATTGTACCGATACGATTGTAAAACAGCTGAGTATTGCTTTTGATAAATTGAATCCGCCAACTGTTTTCTCGCCCAATGCTCCTAACACTGAAGATCAGGAATTCAGGTTGTACGCAGAAGGCGTATTAAATGAAGGATACAACTTAATGATTTTTAATCGTTGGGGTGAAGTTGTTTTCGAGTCGAACAGTCAGGAAAATGGCTGGGACGGCAAAATGGGAAATGGAAAATTTGCTCCTTCCGGAGTGTATACCTGGGTACTGGAATACAATGATTTCAGGGGCGAACTACATAAACAAAAAGGAAATGTAACCTTGTTGTTCTGATACAATCGATTGCACTAAAATGTGTTAAAATAATTGATTTCTAAACGGTTTATTAGTATCTTTTATCTTCATCAAATCGTATAACAAACTGTTGATCCAAAAAATAGTTTTTAATCTTTTTGGGTTCGATTTGAAAATGTAAATTGATCTGTAAAAACTAAGAAATGATGATCCGAGATTTTAAATTCAGTTCCTATTCCAAGGAAGAATATCGGGTATACAAGAATTATCCGGTAATGAAAAAGAAAAACAATTTTCATACAGAAGAGCATTTTGTTGTTCCGTGGGAGTTAGACCACGACATGGAAAAATACAGTGGTAAAGCTAAATCATGGGAATAAGAAGCTTGTTCCTGATTTTATCTTCACCTTTAGCGCCAATAAAAAGGTAAGTGATAATTCATGCGACCCGTAGCTGTAATTGGAAAGCTTTGACAGGGTGTAGTCGAAACTATATCCGAACTGAAATTTCTCTCGTGCAAAGCCAACTAAAGCAATTATTGCATCCGGGCGTGTATCGATGTTATTCCTGAACCAAGCTCCAAACAAAAAAGATTTTTCGATCATATAAATTCCAAGATTAAGCTGTTTGAAAGAACCCTGTTGCTGGTAAAGTATATTTGGCGATAGCGTAAAGCGCCTCGAAAGTAAAGCGTGGTGAAATCGGTGTAAGCGTGTACCGGCATGCACTGTTATTTTCATAGGTACTTTTCCTTTATTGTCGCCCTCTTGGATCGATTCGTCTGGTGTGGTTAAATGATAGAGACTGGCTCCCCAAAACACTTCGCGATGTTGCCCAACTGCCCCAATTGCAAAGTCGGGGTAGGTTTTGTTACCTTCATAAAGGTTGGCAAGGTCCGAGCCGGAAATAACTCCTGATAGCTGATCAATCTCTGAAGGGAAGATTAACCCGTTTGTATCGAATTGTTTTCTTACAAATCCTGCATTTAAGCCCAGTGTCAAAAAACTTTCTAATCCCAGTTGCAGATGGTAAGAATAAGCGAATGTTGCTGAACTTGTTGTAATTATATTATTGGGTTCACGGTCGTGATAAGCTTGAAATCCAATACCTGCATTTCGCTTTGTCAAAAGGAAATCATAAGAAAGGGCGTAAGTGGTAAACGAATTACCTTTTTGCGGCCACTGGTTCCTGTAATTAACCACCATTCTTGGCAATTCTGTAGTGCCTGCAAAAGCAGGGTTCAGGTGAAGCGGATTAGCAAAAAATTGTGAGTATCCGGGATCCTGAGCAAAAACGGCACACGGAAATAGTAGGAGAGCAAGTAAGAGCCTTTTGAAGTTCATTAAGTTTATCCCGGTTTAAATGAGGCGCCAATTTACAAAATCAAATTAGTTTTTGCGGGGTGCCCAGGGGTTATTTTTTGAATTATTGGTAGGCGGAACAACAATGTTTAATGATAGTTCGCACAGAAAGCCGGGATGGTCAGAAATACCCGGTATTCCCATTCCGGCATTGAGGTTAAAGCGCATAAAATTATGTTGGTATCCAATTGTTCCACCCAAGGTGTGGATATTGTTTGTATAGTCGTTCTGAACAAAAAATCCCCATGTTTTATCGGTGTGTTCCGAGAGTAACTGCAACCGGCTAAAAACATATTCTTCGTGATAGAAAACCACAAGTTCCGGCGACAAGCGGAAGGGCCGCGAATAGAGGTCTCGAATTCGTTGATCAATTTTTTTTGAGATGTAAAGCGTAAGGCTTGCAGGAGTTGCCGATTCCTGCGGCTCAATGGCATCGGTGGCAATTTCTACCCGATATGGCATGGCTGCGGTTAACCCAAGTTGCATGTTGTTGTTTGTCCATAAAAAACCTATTTGAGGTTTTAAAATCGAGTACCTGAGAAATGTCTTTCCCGGAAGACTCGAAACATCATTCTCATCGGTAATTACCTGGTCGAGAAAGGCAACTGTCCATTGTTTTGTTGCCGCAACAATATTTGTACCCACTGAGAAAAGTATCTTCCCATTGTTTGTTTTTATAGGGAATCCGGAATACGAAAAACCAAACGATGTGGTATTTATGTTTCGTTCGCTTATCATTCCCTGGCTAAAATTCAGGGCTACACCTCCTTTTAACTTATCGGACCAGGAGTCCCACGACGCATAAAAACGGTTGTAGGTTTGTTCGCTGTTTACAAAATAATATTGATTACCGGTGTGATACGAATTATTCTTGTTTAGTCCGGCCAGCGAAGGATTTATTTCTACCCGGTTGCCAAATGGCAGAAGGTAAGTTTCTGATTGCGCACCACTATACAATCCTGAAAATAACAGGATAAAACAAAGTAATATTTTGGGTGCAATGCGCAATGTCGGTGACGGTCAGGTGGATGATTTTAATAACTCTTCCAACATGTAGGCTCGTTTTTCGTCGGCAACTTTTAACGCGGCAGCCATTTTTAACTTTATTGGCTTCATCACCTCTGGCGAAGGAAAATGCTCCATGTTATCGATTACAGTGAATGCTTCAAAAGCGGTTTCCCAGTTTTCATTTATCACGATGTCAACAAAGACTTCAATGTTAGCCGAAAAATCAAGTCCGTTTTGCCAGCAAACAGTAGTTATGTTTTTGCGTATTGGCTGATAGCGATCTTCTTGCAGAGCATTAATAAATACCGGAATCGTCTCTTTATCTTTTATTGTTCCCAGCAATTTCTGAATCTCTTGTTCAACTTCAGTTTCACAGCCGGCAACCATTAATTCAAATAAAATGGGCAAATAATCTTTATTTCCACTTTCTTTTAATTTGTTAAGTGCGTCAAGCACCTTGGTTTTATCAGCCGAAAAAAGCTGGGTTCTAATTGTCTGGTTAATTTTTGTCTTGTTCATATTTAATCTTTCAGAGCCTGCAAATTTAAGGTATAAAATACGCCAAAACAAAGTAGTGGTGTAAATGTTTTCGCATATTATTTACCTTTGCGCTCTTCATGAAGAACATTGACGAATTACGTGAGGCCCATGTTGGGCGTCTGATGCTCAAATATTTTATCCCGGCATTTATTGGCGTTTTTGTAAATGCCTTGTACAATATTGTCGATAGGATCTTTATTGGACAAGGCGTTGGAGCAGAAGCATTGTCGGGTATTTCGGTAATTTTTCCGGTAATGCTAATTATGATGGGTTTTGGTATGCTCATTGGGATTGGCAGCAGTGTTTATGTATCCATAAATCTCGGGAAAAAAGACATGGAGAGAGCTGAACAAACACTTGGGACTAGTTTTATTCTCATGATCTTGGCCTCGGTGCTGATTATGGTTGTTACCTATTCGCTGAAAGTGCCAATTTTACGTTCTTTTGGTTCTACTGAAGAAACTTTTCAATATGCGAACGATTACCTTGATATAATTTTGGGCGGAGTTGTTTTTATGGTCATTGGTTTTTCATTGAACAACGTAATTCGCTCCGAAGGAAATGCCCGTGTAGCAATGATTTCAATGCTAATAAGTTCGGTAACCAATATAATTCTCGATCCTATTTTTATTTTTGGTCTCGACATGGGGGTAAAAGGTGCGGCTTACGCAACTGTTATTTCAATGTTTGTTTTAATGCTGTGGGTGCTGCATCATTTTATTAAAAGTAAGCGGGCAGTGATAAGACTTCGGGTAAAACATTTAAAAGTTAACTGGGGAATTACGCTTGAAATTTTGGCAATTGGCATGGCGCCTTTTTCAATGCAAATTGCCGGAAGCTTTGTGCAGGGCTTATTAAATAAAAAGCTGATTGATTTTGGTGGCGATCTGGCTGTTGGTGCAATGGGAATTATTAATTCGGTTCTAACACTGGTAATTATGGCTATTGTTGCCTTAAATATGGCTTCGCAACCGATTATTGGTTTTAATTACGGGGCAAAATCGGTTCAGCGAATAAAAGATACCCTGAAAATTACGCTTATTGCAGCTACACTTATTGCTGTTGTTTCTTATGCTTTAATCGAGGCTTTTCCCGGTTATATTATTAAGGTTTTTAATAACGATAGCGAAGTGCTGTACAATATTGCTACCCGCGGATTACGTTTGGTTGTTCTTGCCTTGCCTGTGGTTGGGTTTCAAGTGGTGGCTTCCAATTTCTTTCAGGCAATTGGTAAAGCCGGGCTGTCTATCTTTGCAACAATTTTCCGACAGGTGATCATGTTAATACCGCTTATTTATATATTACCTCAGTTTCTTGATATTGACGGGATTTGGATTAGCTACCCGGTGGCAGATATAATGTCGGCCCTTGTGGTGGGATTTATTCTTTACCGCGAGTGGAAACGACTACCTTTAATTGTTGAAAACAGCGATGAAGAAAAAAGCTAAACTGATTATACTGCTGAGCATTCTGGGGCTTGCTTTTTATTGCCTTTTTGTGCAGCCCGAATTATTAGGAATTAATATCTCGAAATCCCTGAATTTTCCATTGGGAAGCTTAATTGCATGGCTTGGGATTGTTGCTTATGTAATATTCTTTCAGTTAATTATGGTACCACTATCAAAATCAGATTTATTTAGAATTGAAAAAGTTATAAGAAGCAGTCAATTCACGCTTGCATTGCTTTGGTTGCCGGTATCTTTGGCTTTATCGGGCAATATGGCTTTTACTTTTCAGAATGCACCGCATGCCTTTAAATTTTGGGTTATTTATACGCTGGTTATTCTGGTACTTCCATTGGTTCTGTTTATTCTAAAACTTTTTGGCAAGAAAGTAAACTAACAAAACCTGATGATTTATTGGCCTGTTGTCTATTTTTCTACGTATTGCCGGTGGTGTTGATAAATTGATCTGTAAATGGGTAATTGTTTGTTGTGTAACTATTTAAATAGTGAGTGATTTTAATAGCTGGAAGCCGCCTGTTGAGGCGGCTCTTTTTTATAACTTCTCTTTTAAAGCTTCCCCTGTATACGAACCTTCAATTTTTACCAATTCTTCCGGTGTACCCTCAAAAACAAGGGTTCCTCCTTTGTCGCCACCTTCCGGCCCGAGATCGATAACCCAGTCGGCTGATTTAATTACATCCATGTTGTGCTCGATGATAAGAATGGAATGACCACGCGAAATCAGCGCATTAAACGAATCGAGCAGTTTGCGGATATCGTGGAAATGCAGTCCCGTGGTAGGTTCGTCGAAAATAAACAGGGTAGGCGAATCTTTTTCTTTGGCGAGGAAAGAGGCCAGTTTTACACGCTGACTTTCACCTCCCGAAAGTGTGCTCGATGCCTGTCCCAGTTTTATATAGCCCAACCCAACATCCTGCAATGGTTGCAGACGTTTGGTAATTTTCTTTTCAGTCGAAGTTTTTCCTTGTTTAAACAGCTCAATGGCTGCATTTACTGTGAGGTTCAGAATGTCGTCAATATTCAGGTCGTTATATTTTACATCTAAAATATCCTCTTTAAAACGTTTCCCACCACAGCTTTCACAAATCAGATACACATCGGCCAAAAACTGCATTTCAACTTTAATCGTTCCTTCACCCTGGCATTCGTCGCAACGGCCACCATCAACATTAAATGAAAAGTGCGATGGCTTTAAACCCTGTATTTTTGATGCCTGTTGATCCGAGAATAATCTTCTGATCTCATCATAGGCTTTCAGGTAGGTGACAGGGTTTGATCGTGATGATTTTCCAATCGGATTTTGATCAATAAATTCTATTGCTTTAATCATTTTGTAATCACCTAAAATCGCATCGTGATGACCGGTTTTTTCACCATATTCGCCCAATATTTTTGTGAGTGCAGGGGTGAGGATTTTCGATATTAACGATGATTTTCCGGAACCACTAACTCCGGTAATAACAGTTAATGTATTCAGCGGAAATTTAACCGAAATATTTTTCAGGTTATTTTCGCGTGCCCCAACAACCTCAATAGCATTGGTCCACTTTCTTCGCTGTTTAGGAACCGGTATATTTTCAATTCCTGTTAGGTATTTTGTGGTCAGACTTTTCGGGTTTTTTACCAGATCCGTATGCGTTCCCTGAAAAACGACTTCTCCACCGTGTTGTCCGGCCATCGGACCAATATCAATTACTTCGTCGGCCGCACGAATGATTTCTTCGTCGTGCTCAACCACAAGCACTGTGTTGCCAATTTTTTGCAGTCGACGTAATACTTTTAAGAGTTTTTCAGTGTCTCTCGAATGAAGTCCGATACTGGGTTCATCCAAAATATAAAGCGAGCCCACCAAGCTGCTTCCCAGCGAGGTTGCCAGGTTTATTCGCTGCGATTCACCACCTGATAAGGTGGACGACAATCGGTTAAGTCTGAGGTAGCCCAAACCGACATCGTTTAAAAACTCAAGGCGGTTATTAATCTCGATAAGGATACGTTTTGCAACATCTCTTTCATAATCGCTTAAATTTATTTGAAGAAAGAATTCCTTAAGTTCGGAAACAGGCATTAAAACAATTTCCTGAAGCGATTTTCCTGAAACTTTTACGTAGCCAGCTTCTTTTTTCAAGCGGCTACCTTTACACTCGGGGCATACCGTTTTTCCGCGGTAACGCGATAACATTACACGGTATTGTATCTTGTAACTTCCTTCTTCAAGGTGTTTGAAAAACTGGTTTAAACCTTCGAAGTATTTATTTCCGGTCCATATCAGGAATTTCTGTTCTTCGCTAAGCTCATAAAATGGCTTGTGAATTGGGAAGTTGAATTTATCGGCAGAATAGATCAACTCGTTTTTCCATTGGCTCATTTTTTCGCCTTTCCAACAGGCAATGGCATCCTGGTAAATCGATAGCGACTTATTCGGAATAACAAGGTCTTCATCAATACCAATAACTTTCCCGTATCCTTCGCAAGTAGGGCAGGCTCCAACCGGGTTGTTAAAACTAAACATATGAACCGTTGGCTCTTCAAATTCAATTCCGTCGGCCTCAAAACGGTTCGAGAAGTTTTTTGACTCCGTACCTCCTTTTTGATATATCTTAACCAAACATTCTCCGTGTCCTTCGTAAAAAGCGGTTTGAACCGAATCGGCCAGTCTGCTTTGCGTGTCTTCGTCGTGTTTCACTGCAGCACGATCGATAACCAGGTTGCAACTGCCATTACAAAAGTCTTCTGTTTCCGACTTTACTAATTCGTCAATACGTTTAATCTCGTCGTTGGTCTCGATACGCGAAAATCCTTGTTGCATCAGCAACTCAACCTCTTGCAGAATCGTCCGTCCGTTTTTTGTTTGCAACGGCGCTACAATAATCAGGCGGGTTCCTTCATCAAAACTGTTGATGTAGTCAACAACATCGGTTACACTGTTTCTCGAAACTGCATGTCCGGAAACCGGAGAAATGGTTTGACCGATACGTGCGTAAAGCAGTTTTAGGTAATCGTAAATTTCGGTTGATGTTCCAACTGTTGAACGTGGATTTCGTGTGTTTACCTTTTGTTCGATAGCAATTGCTGGCGGAATCCCGTTAATAAAATCAACTTCGGGTTTATTTATACGTCCAAGAAACTGTCGCGCATACGACGACAGGCTTTCAACATAGCGGCGCTGGCCTTCTGCAAAAAGTGTGTCGAAAGCCAGCGACGACTTCCCGGAACCGGAAACACCGGTTACTACGATGAATTTATTTCGAGTTATTTTTAAGCTAATATTTTTCAGATTATGAACTCTAGCGTTCTGAATCTCAATGTATTTAGCATTTTTTCTATTCGACATAATTTTGTATGAAATTCGATAAAATGTTAGAAAAACTTGCTTTTGTCGGTAAAATGTTTCATTTTTGAACGGTACAAAATTAGAATAATAGTTTTACTTCACTAAAAAATGAACGCCTATAGATAAACTTTACTTTTTGTTTACACATAAAATAGAAGGTAATGTTCAGACTCGATAAACTGAACGATAATGAACTCGTTCAACGATTTATTCAAGGCGATCACGAATCTCTTGAGATATTAATAGTTAGACATAAAAGCAGGATATATTCGTATATTTTGTTGATTGTCAAGAATCAGGACTTAGCGGAAGATATCTTTCAGGATACTTTCATTAAAGTCATACGCTCTTTAAAACGGGGCAAGTATGTCGAAAATGGAAAATTTGTTTCCTGGGTACTTCGTATAGCGCATAATCTCATCATTGACCACTTCAGAAAAGAGAAGTTGCAGGGTACGATTTCCAACGACAGTTCGGATGTCGATATTTTCAATTCTCAAAAATTTTCGGAAGAAACCATCGAAGACCAAATGGTTTATTCGCAAATTCTGAATGAAGTAAAGCATCTTGTAAAAGAGTTGCCCGAAGACCAGCAGCAGGTAATTTATATGCGGCACTACATGGGGCTTAGTTTTAAGGAAATTGCAGAGCAAACTGATGTTAGTATTAATACCGCTTTAGGCAGAATGCGATACGCTTTAATTAACCTGAGAAAACTGGTTGATGAGAAAAAATTAAATCTTACATCTTTTTAACTATTGTTAACACAATAATAGGGGAGGTAGAGGCGTTTTTAAAGAAATATTAAATATGCCTATGGTGAACTACTCTACTTTATTTTATTGTGTGAATAAAATTCAAAACAATTTTGAAAAAGAAACATCAAAGATGGATTACGGACCTTCGGGACAGACCATCAAGAACATCCTGGATTTTGCACGGTCGTACGACACAGTGGAAACAGAAAGTACAGGATATGTAGAAATGAATCTGAATTAAAACAAGAAAAAGTATCAGATTAAAAAAAATCCTTCGGCTAGCTAGCTGAAGGATTTTTTTTGTTGGATGAAACTCGTAGCAGTATATAGCCTAATAATCCCGCTACAAATGATCCGAGTAAAATTCCCATTTTGGCTGAATTGATAAGAATTTCGTCAGTAAATGCCAGGTTATTAATAAATAAAGACATTGTAAAACCTAGTCCACCAAGAAAGGATACTCCGGCCAGACTTGTGAAATTTACATTCTTCGGGAGTTCTGAAATTTTAAACTTTATTGCCAGGAAGGAAACCAGAAATATTCCCACAAATTTTCCAATTATCAGGCTAAGTCCAATGTTACTTGCCAGAGCAGTATTGGTATCGCCCGAAAAACTAAACACTACTCCGGCATTTGCAAAAGCAAATAATGGTAGAATAATAAAAGCTACCCAGCCGTGCAAACGGTGTTCAAGAAACTGTATGGGGGAAGCTGTTTTTTCGGTAAGCTCTTCCATCTCGTCGATGGCATCTAATTGATTGTGGTTCAGAATTGTTTTGTCTTCCTCTGGCTTCTCACATTCCTTTCGGAAGTCGTTTAAGATCTCTTTTGCTTTGTCGTAAAACGTACTGGTTTTAATATGTCGACGAAGAGGAATTGTAAGAGCCATTAATACTCCGGCAATTGTGGAGTGAATTCCGGATTTCAGGAACAGTACCCAAACTACAAGACCGGCAATAAAAAAGAAATATTTAGAATAAAGTTTAAAACGTGTGAGAATCAGTAGAAAGAGAACAATGGCTAATCCAATTGCTATGTTGGCCCAAATTAATTTCGAGCTGTAAAAGAAAGCAATCACTAACACAGCTCCCAAATCATCGATAATTGCAAAAGCCATTAAAAACACTTTTAAACCCACCGGTACGCGCTTGCCCAGCAAGGTTAAAATACCAAGTGAAAATGCGATATCGGTAGCCATGGGAATCCCCCATCCTTCCATTCCTGCATTTCCTTTATTTAAGGTTGCAAACAGGAGAGCTGGAAAAACCATACCTCCAAAGGCTGCTATAATGGGCAACGAAGCTTTTTTAATATCGCTTAATTCTCCGATTAAAATCTCGCGTTTTATTTCGAGCCCAATTAGAAAAAAGAAAATAGCCATTAACCCATCGTTTATCCATTTCAATATTGGTTTTGAAAGTTCAAATCCCGGAACGCTAATGGTTACGTAATTTTTCCAGAATCCCAAAAATGTTTCGCTTAAACCTGAGTTTGCAAGAATTAAAGCCGCAATGGAAGCCGCAAATAAAATTATACTACTTGATGTTTCAAGCTTTATAAAACGGTTAATTGGTTCTTTTATAAAATTCATCTTGATGATTTTTTTAATGGAACGTAAAGCCCATTTGTTTGTTTAATTCCTATCCGGAAATTTTAAATATAATATTTCAGTCGACAGCAAAATAAGAAAAAGTGATGTTTCTGTAGTTTTTAGCCTGAACTATTCACAAAATATTAATAATACGAATAAGGTTAGCCTGCCTGACACTGGCGGTGAAGGTAATCTTTCGAAGGAAAATTACCTGAATCATAGGCGCAGACGCGAGACAGGAATAACTCTTGAATCAATAGGGGTGATTACGATGAAATTCCTGCTTTTATAATTGAAAGCATCAGAGAATATAAAAGTAACCTCAAATTTCTTCAATGATATGATTTAAAACACAATTTTAGTATTGATTTATATAAATCAATGCAATATCTTTGTGATATCAAAATAATATCAATAAAACTAAATAATTAATGTCATGGAAAAACAACATTCAGCTTTATCGGGTTACATGTTCCTGTTTTTGGAACTCATTGTTCTTGTACTTATCATTTTCGGTTTTATGCGGGGTATGACTGTTCCGGCAATTGTATTAATTCCTGTGTTTATACTTGTTGCCGTAGGTTTTACTGTGGTGGATCCAAACCAAAGTTGTGTAATGGTTTTATTTGGTGCCTATAAAGGTACAATTAAGACTAACGGGTTTTATTGGGTTAATCCATTTTATGTTCGGAAGAAGATCTCGCTTCGTGCACGTAACTTCGACAGCGAGCCCATTAAGGTGAACGATAAACTCGGTAACCCGATAATGATTGGTCTGGTGCTGGTTTGGAAGGTTGAAGAAACCTTCAGAGCAGCTTTTGGCGTAGATGAATTCGAACATTTTGTGGTGGTACAAAGTGAGGCCGCCTTGCGTAAACTTGCCGGTATGTATCCGTATGATAACATTGAGGACGAAAATGCAAAGGTTACACTCAGAGATGGTACTGAGGAAGTAAACGAAAAGCTTGAAGCCGAAATTATTGAACGTCTCGAGATTGCAGGTATTCATGTAATTGAAGCAAGGATTAACCACATTGCCTATGCGCAGGAAATTGCGCAGGCCATGTTGAAGCGCCAGCAAGCTACCGCTATTGTTGCAGCCCGTTTCAAAATTGTTGAGGGAGCCGTAAGTATGGTGGAAATGGCTCTGGACGAGCTTAACCAGAAAGGTATTGTTGAACTGGATGAGGATAAAAAGGCAACCATGGTAAGCAATTTATTGGTTGTATTGTGTGGCGATAAAGACGCAACACCTGTGGTAAATACCGGAACACTTTATCAATAAAGCAATGAAAAAACTTCTTTTTAAAGAAGAGCAAGAGTTTGATAAAAGGTGGTTATGGGTTTTGGCGATTGTAACGGTATCGGCCGCTGCGATTCCATTTATTCGGGGAGTATATTTCCTGTCGGTGGGAAATGCACCTGATGATAATCCAACAAGCACCGCAGGATTGATTATATCAGGTGTAACGGTTTTTATAATGACGGTCATTTTTATACTGCTATTTCGGGCAAAACTGAAGGTAAAAATTACAGCAGATAAACTTTCGGTTTGTTTTCCTCCACTTATTCGAAAATGGAGAGCTATTAAACCGGGAGAAATTAAAAAGTATGAATTACGGAAATATCATCCGAATAGAGAATACGGAGGGCGCGGTATAAAACGCCGTTTAAGAAAAGGTAGTGCATGGACTGTGAGTGGGCGAATCGGGCTTCAATTGTATATGAAGAACGGGAAAAGGTTTTTAATTGGAACTCAAAAACAGCAGGCCCTGGAATATGCCATGCAAAAATTGATGGAAAAGGAGAATTAGAATGGCGAAGAAGAAATCGTTTGTATTGCGCGTGAGTCCGGAAATGATGGAATCCATTGAAAAATGGGCAGCCGATGATTTCAGGAGTATGAACGGGCAGATTGAATGGATACTACATAAGGCTTTAAAAGATGCAAAACGTTTAAAGAAAAATTCAGAAAATGGGTAGGTACGATCATTTAAAGATAAAAAAGGAAAAGAAAAGCAGTAAGCTGAAAAAAGTACAGAAAATTATAGTTGTATTTCTTATTGCGATGGCTATTGCCGGTTTTATTCTACAAGTCGTAATGCAATCAAAATAATGATACTTATTATCTGAAAATTATTTAAAGCAAAAAACAGAATACAATGAAAAAACATTTTAGTTGTCCTAAATGCAGTAGCTGGGAGTACGAAGAAGATTCAATCAGAACCACCGGATCAGGATTTACACGGTTTTTCGATATCCAAAATCGCAAGTTCATAACTATTTCATGTAAACGATGTGGCTATACCGAATTGTATAAGGCGGGAAGAGGTAGCACTGCCGGTAGTATTCTCGATTTCCTTACATCGTCGTAAACAACCATTTTTTTATTTCAATGAAGAAACCTGTTCCTTAATAATAAGGAGCAGGTTTTTTTGTATTTGGAGCTTTTATTCCCAAAAACGAGTAGTAAGTGGCTATTGCCTTTTAACTTTACTTTAAATCACTTCATCCTGTTTTTTCAACATAGGATTTCATCACAAATTCCCTTATTTTTGGTCTCCTTAAAAAGTTAGAAATCAATAATTAATAATTACTGAAACCGGTTAAACCTGGTTAACGTTTTGTTTTGGAGGATCATTTTATCTTCCAACTAAAAAATAAACAGACATGAGTATTAGCGCATTACAAAAAGAAAGGGCTAAATATCAGCCTAAACTACCTAAATCGTTGAGAGGCGACGTAAAATTGGTTGAAGGTGAAAAAACCGAATCGGTTGCCGACCAAAAAGAAATTGCCGAATTGTTTCCAAATACCTACGGAATGCCGTTAGTAAGTTTCGAAGCAACCGATACAGCTGCCGAAAGACAGCCTGTAAATGTTGGTGTAATTCTTTCAGGTGGTCAGGCTCCGGGCGGACACAATGTGATCTCCGGAATTTTTGATGGTATTAAAAATATCCATACTGAGAGCAAATTGTACGGATTTTTAGGTGGTCCTGGCGGATTGGTTGATCATAAATACATTGAACTTACTTCTGATATTATTGATGAGTACCGTAATACAGGTGGTTTCGATATCATTGGTTCAGGGCGTACAAAACTGGAAGAAGAAGCTCAATTTGATAAAGGTTTGGAAATTGCAAAAGACCTTGGATTGAATGCGCTTGTGATTATTGGTGGCGACGACTCAAACACAAACGCCTGTGTATTAGCCGAATATTATGCTGAAATTAATGCAGGTGTTCAGGTAATTGGTTGTCCGAAAACAATTGATGGTGACCTGAAAAACGAAATGATTGAAACTTCTTTTGGTTTCGACACGGCTACAAAAGTATATTCAGAGCTAATTGGTAATATCCAGCGTGACGCCAATTCAGCCAAAAAATACTGGCACTTTATTAAACTGATGGGACGTTCGGCGTCGCACATTGGCTTAGAGTGTGCGTTGAAAACTCAACCGAACATCACTTTAATTTCGGAAGAAGTTGCGGAGAAGAAACAAACTTTGGGCGAAGTAGTAGATTATATGGCCTGTATTGTTGCTAACCGTGCAAACGATGGAAATAACTTCGGTGTTGCCCTAATTCCTGAAGGTTTGATTGAGTTTATTCCTGAAATGAAAGTACTGATCACGGAATTGAACGACCTGCTTGCTGAAGGAACGGATACGGAGAAAGAATTCAAAATGCTGAAGAAAAGTCACCGTAACGAGTGGGTAGCTGGTCAGTTGAGTGAAACTTCTTCCGGTGTATTCAGTTTATTGCCATCAGGTATTGCAACTCAGCTTACTTTAGATCGCGATCCACACGGAAACGTTCAGGTATCCTTAATCGAAACAGAAAAGCTACTTGGTGAAATGGTAAAAACTCGTTTGGATGAAATGAAAGAAGTAGGTGAGTTTACCGGAAAATTCGGAACACAGTATCACTTCTTTGGTTACGAAGGACGTTGTGCAGCTCCATCAAACTTTGATGCCGACTATTGTTATTCATTAGGTTACACTGCTTCTGTACTTATTTCAGAAGGCAAAACCGGTTATATGGCATCGGTTCGTAACACAACTTCTGCTGCCGACCAGTGGATTGCCGGTGGTGTACCTGTAACCATGATGATGAACATGGAAAAACGTCACGGTCATATGAAACCGGTAATTCAAAAGGCATTGGTTGAATTGGATGGCGCTCCTTTCAAATTCTTCGTTTCAAAACGTGGTGAGTGGGCAACCGGAACTGAATTTGTTTATCCTGGTCCGATCCAGTATTTCGGCCCAACCGAAGTTTGCGACCAAACAACAGAAACATTAAAATTAGAGCAAGCGTAAATAGCTGCTTTAAAGTACGATATCTTAAAAACCTCTCTGAATTGTTCAGGGAGGTTTTTTTAATACGTAACTTTAATCAACAAAAGGGTTTTAGAGCGGTTCTTAATAAAAGTTAAAATGTGGTACGATTTTTTGCAATAATAAATTTTAGAATAGTGATCTTAATTACTTTCGTTTAGTATTTAAATATGTAAAATCGCCACGAAAACAATTAGCTTGAATAAGTAGGAATATTTATTTAAGAAAAGAAAACATAGTGAATTGATTCTCATCGCATTAGCTGTTCAGTAATATGAAAGTATGATAGATGAGGCAATTGCTTATTTATTATGGGAAACAATATCAGATTAACAATACTTCTTTTACTCTCCGTATTTGTATCGCATGCAGCGGATAAAGCCACCGAAATATCGGGAACGGTATACGATAAGGAAACTAATGAGCCCATTCCCTTTGTAAATGTTTGGGTAAAAGGTACCACGCTAGGAACGATAACCGATATAGAAGGACATTTTATTTTGTCGGCAACGATCGACGCCGATATCAGTTTCTCATCTGTAGGATATAAAAAACAAGAAATTAAACTAACGCCTCAATTGTCAATTCCGCTTGAGATTTATTTAATACCCGATGTTCAGCAGATTGGTGAGATAAAAGTAAAACCCGAGGAATCGCGTGCAAAAGTTCTGTTCCGTAAAATACTGGAACATAAAAAGGAAAACCGCGATAAGGTTGAAAATTATAATGATTACAAAACCTTCGATCGGACATCAGTTTACATGGCCATCGATTCTACATCGAAGGTGAATCGAATTATTCCGAATATGAACGAAGTTACCATGAAATTGGATGATCGGGACATTCGGTTTTCGCCAATTTACATGGCAGAATTGGGTACGTTAACCAGAAATACAAAAGATAGTATCGTTTACAACAAGAAGGACGGTATTTTCCCCAAGCTGAACCAAACCATTGAAAGTTTGATTTTGCTAAATGTGGTTATCGATCTTGATTTTTATAAAGACCAGATTAATATTTTAGGACGAGGAATAATCTCTCCCTTAAGTAATTCAGCGCGTTTACACTACGATCTTTATTTAAACGACAGCACTTTTATTGATAGCGTTTGGCATTATAACTTCTCGTTTACACCAAAAAATAAATTCAATCCATTGTTTACCGGACGATTTACCGTAGAGGGCAAAAATTTTGCACTTACAAGTATTTACGCCTATGTGCAGGAAGAAGCCAATATTAACTTTGTAAATGGTTACCGTTCCAACGTACAATACCGAAAAGACGAAGATGGAACATGGTTTTACGATAATCAACAGATTAGTTTGAATTTATCCCTGATGCTGAATAAAGATACGGTGTCGAGATATGGCTCACAGCGAATCGATCAGATTTCGAGCGGAAACTGGATGGTGAATAAAATTACACAGTATTCTACTTCAAATCATCTGGATGAAATAAGAGGATACAACTGGAGGTCGCAACCCGAGTTTTCGGCCAGCCTGATGTCGGACGGTACCTACGAGCGTGTTGATAAGTTAAAGGAAAACCAGTTTGTGAGAGGAATTGATGCCATTGGAGGAATGGTGCTCACCAGTTACATCGACATGGGAAAAATTGAGCTGGGGCCGGTATTCGATATATACAGTACTAACGCTATTGAGGGGCAGCGATTTTCTTTACCTTTCCGTACCGGTGAAAAAATGTGGCAACGGTTTACTGTTGGAGGATTTTTAGGTTATGGAACTCGTAACAAAGAATTAAAATATGGTCTGAATTTTGGCTGGCAATTAACGCCGGATGATAAGTTTATTCTATATGGTAATTATTCCGATGATTATAACCTGGTCTCGCAGGATAAATACCTGAGATTTATTAAGAAAAACCCAAACACCAGGGGAAATGGAAACTTTATTGCTGCACTTACTTCGCGTGAGGAGAATCCATATTTACAACAAGAGAAAAAGGGGCGTGTAAACATAGAATATAATACCGATAATGTTATTCTGGAAGGAGGAGCTTATTTCTCGTCCAATTATAGTACGCCATCAATTCATTATGTGAACGATGGGGTAGATTATAAACATTATTCGGCTTATGGGGCGCTGTTTAATGCAAGATTGGCATTTGGGCAGTATTACGACCAGTATTATTTTATGCGTGTTTATTATATCGATCAAACCCCTGTTATTAATCTAAGTTGGGATATTGGTCAGGCTTCTGTGCCGGGTGATAATACGCCCGATTTTGGTATGTATTCGCATTTTCATGGTTCTGTGGTTGGTAAAGTAAACTGGGGACCCACATTTATGCGCTACATGGTTAACGGAGGCTACTTGTTTGGCGATGCGCCTTACGACTTATTGGATATGCCTGTAGGTTCGCAATCGCTCGGATTTGCCAAGTACCGCTTTAATTTGCTCCATCAGGCATCTTTTGCACACAACGTATACACCAATGTACACGTCGATTGGGTAGGTGGAGGAATTATTCTGAATAAATTTCCACTGATAAGAAGGTTGAAACTGCGGGAAATGGTATCGTTAAAAGCACATTACGGAGACAGAACAAGCTCGTACAAACCAATATTTGACCTTCCAACAGCATATTCGCAAGATTTAACGGCACCTTATGCCGAACTTGGTGTGGGAATAACAAATATTTTTAAAGTATTGCGTGTTGAGTATATTCATCAGTTAGGCAGCACATATAGAAACAGAAGTTTTACTGATAACAGCGGAATACGATTCAGGGCAGAAATGAGTTTTTAAAGGAAAATATTCTACTTCGGACCTTTTGCTCTTTTCCATCGTTCGCGCGCCAGTTTTTGCAAGTCAGCTACTTTGTCCGATTCATCAACAATTTCAAGTCCGAATAGCGTTTCAATCACATCTTCCATGGTAACAAGGCCCACAATGGTACCGAAATTGTCGGCCACCATAGTCATATGTTGTTTTTCCAGGATAAGTTTATCGAGTAATCCGGCAACCGAAAGATTATCGTCAACAAAGATTATTTTTCTACGGATTTCTACTGCTTGTCGACTATGTTTATCGGCTGCAATATTTTCCAAAATAGCATCTTTTAAAATAAACCCCGTAATGTTATCAGAGTTTTCGCTGTAAACAGGTATACGCGAGAATTGGAAGGGATTGTAAGTGGTGAATATCTCTCCCAGCTTTTGGTTTTCATCAAGGGTGAACACAACGCTGCGAGGCGTCATTATATCTTTTACCTCCATGTTCTCCAGGCGTAACAGGTTTTGTATTATAGATTTCTCCTCCTTGTCAATTGCGCCGCTTCTTAGACCCGCATCAGCCATGGCAGCAACATCGGCTCTGTTTAATACACTTTTTTCACCTTCTTTTTTTATGAGATGCGTAACCCATTTGCTTAACCATACAAACGGAGCAAGTACAATCATCAGCCCTTTTAACCAGCGAACAGTAAACGGTGTTAATTGTTTCCAGTACGTTGCTCCAATGGTTTTGGGTATAATCTCTGATAGTATTAGTATGGCCAGAGTCATTAATCCCGCTATGACCGATTCGTAAGTAGCTTCAAAAAGAAACAGGTTGATATTTGCACTTCCGAAGAGTTTGCCGGCCTGAATCCCAACTCCTATGGCTCCAACCGTATGGGCGATAGTATTTAGGGTTAAAATTGCTGATAAAGGACGGTCGATATCCTCTTTTAATCGCCCTAGCCTTTTACCCAATCTTGGACTCTCCATTTGCATGCGGCTGACATACGATGGCGTTACACTGAGAATAACAGCCTCCCAAACCGAACATAAAAACGAAAAGATAATTGAAATGAAAAAGAATATTAATAATATCGTCATATCCTGCATATACAAACTATGTTTATACGAAAATAAATAAATAATCCTGAAAATTCTTCTTGGGGTGAAATCTCTTGCATTGTATATTAAAAAAAAGAAAATATATGAATAGTATTTAACTATTATGTGGATGTTTTAAATATGCCGGATAGATATTGAGATAACTAATATTAGCGAGCGATATTAAATAAGAAATCCGTTCTTTATTAAAAAAAACGGATTTCGAGGGAAACTTTTAGGAAGGAGAATACACTGTGTGAACAGAGTAAATTCGCTTTCATGCCGTAAATGTAATTACAATGATTTTATTAATAGTTCGGGATTATAAAGATGGACAAATAATTGTGAATTTAAAGTACGAACTTATAATTTGGGTATTGTTAATGTTTTGATCTATTGATGTTTCTCCGAAATTGGGCAGGGGTGGTGCCGGTTGCTTTTTTGAAGGCTTGGTAAAAAGTAGTTTTTGAGTTAAAACCTGCTTCAAAACCAATTGCAGAAAACGTTAGCGATTCATTTGCCGGATCTTCGATCAATGCGATTGCTTTTTTTACCCGATAACTATTTATAAATTCATAAAAGTTCTGATGAAACGATTCGTTAAGTACCTGTGATATTTGATGAGTACTAATCTTTGTTTGTTTGGCCAGGTCTTTAATACGTATCTGGGATTCCAAATAGGGCTCGTGCGTTTCCATGTATTCCTGAATTTTAACTTTAAGAGTTGAGGACTGCTCTGGAGTAAGATTTGAATTGGCATATTTTATAGGATGGATAAGGCTTTGGCCCTCCTCCAGTAGAATCTTTTGCCAACCTTTTCGTATTTCTTTTGAGTTTTTTAATGATGTTCTTGCATCATAACCTATTAGCAACAAAATAATTAGCTGAACAATATCATATGCATTATACAATTCTAAACTTAGCGGCAATTTGTAATAAGAGAGAAAGACTGATATCAGTTCCATGGCATAAATGGCCATACAAAGTTTTATCAATAACTGGGTTAACTGAAAATCCTTTTTCTGAATATCAGAATATAATGTTTTGATTTTCTCCGTATAGTTCCTGAATCGTTTTAAAGCTAGCGCCAGAAAGGTGAAAGTTATACCCACCAGAAATATCCATTCCCATACGAAATTCTCAACGTCAGCTTCGAGATTACCAAAATTTTGATACTCCACAATTTTATCATCGGCACTTAAGGTGTATGTGGGTAAGTAGGTAAGTAAACTTATTATAAATGGTGCAAGAAAGAAAATATCGGATTTTGCTATTTTAAAACGTTGGTATTCCTGGCTTCTTGCATAAAGATAGATTGCTGGGCCAACCAATAAATTGAGTGGTTCATTTACATACAGAAAGTGTGGTGTTTGAAGAATTAGTCCGGTCTGTAGCAAAAGTTCCGCGTAGCAGTCTATCATTACTACCAGAACATAAATAGCTAAAGGAAAATACCATTTAAGTTTCGTGCTTACTTTTAGTAAAAATACCAATAGCACAAAACCAAAACTAATCTCAACAAGTTGTATGAGATTCCATATTGTAATGTTGGGCATTCAATCGATTTTATTAACGTTATAAAGTTACCAAAATAGATTTTACTTTAATGTAATTGAAAGATAAAAGTTATTTATACTTTTTTCATGTCACATAAAGCAATTGTCTATAAATGTTAATATTGGGGTAAAATTGATTAATAAAGAAGGAGGAGTTTAAGAGCCATTACATTAAAAAAGACAAAAAAAAAGTCCGGTTAAAAACCGAACTTTTCATCAAAGCAATATAATAACTATACTAGTTTTACATTTACTGCATTCAAACCTTTTTTTCCTTCTTCAAGGTCATAGGTTACTTCGTCATTTTCTTGAATTTCATCTTTACATCCACTTACATGAACGAAATACTCTTTTGTTGATTCTGCGTCTTTAATAAAACCAAATCCCTTGGTGTCGTTAAAGAATTTTACTGTTCCTTTATTCATCTTGTTATTAAAAATTTATTGGGTGCAAGCTAATACATTTTTTTTTAAATATGAAGTGGTTGAATGCATAATCAAAAAAAATGTATGATTTAACACTAAAAATTTAAAAAACGGAGGCTATTATTCATTGTTTACTGAAAAAATCCAGCAACGAAATGCTACCTTTAAAACGGATATTCTAAAACTACTGATATGAAAAGAATGGTTTACTGCCTGTTTGTTGTGTTATTATTTATGGCAGCCTGTAATTTCAAAACTTCAAAAAATACTGCTAACAGTGAAGAAGAACAAGATAATGGATTGGAGGTTAGGCAACAACCTTTTCGTAATTCGGATCAGGTTGAATATGAGATATCGGTTGTAAAGGGAACAACTATAAAACATGGAATACAGAAAAGGTACTACCTTCACGGAAGTTTATATTCTGCCATTCCGTACATTGCAGGCGAAAAACAAGGTATTGCTTATACCTATTACCAGGCTGCTTTAGGCAACGAACCTCAGATTTGGAAAGAACAACCTTACGAGAATAACGAGCTTAACGGAACTTGTAAGCGTTATCATCGCGATGGGGCACTGCAAGCCGAGTACGATTACAAAAACGGCTTACGCGCTGTAGGATTAAAAGAATTAACGGAATCAGGCAAAGATATTGAACAGCCGAAGTTGCTGCTTTCGAAACACCGGGTTCCTGCTGGCTACCTTATTCAAGCCCGCTTAAGTGATGATTACAACAATGTCGATTATTTTATCGGTGACCTGGTAGAAGAGAAATATCTTCCAAAAAAAATGAAAACTCTTCAGACAAGAAATGAAGTTGGTGAAATTGTTGTATCGCAAACAAGCGGAACTGTTACTATAACCGCTGAATATTCTACCCGTTACCGGAATAAGGGAGTGGTGTCAAAGTCGATAAATCTATAGAAGATTTCAAACAACGGCTGCTTTAACTCAAACAATAACCACTTTAAGTCGTGCAATCAACGTTGTAAGTCAAGAAACGACTACTTCAAGTTGCGAAATGACCACTGTAAGTGGAGAAACGATTCCTTTAATAGAGTAAATGATCGCTCCAAGTCAGGAAATGACCACTTCTAATCAAGAAATAACTGCTGTAAACGGATAAGTGTGACTAAAAACTAAAGAATAATCGTTCCCTGACTGAAACTTAAAAAAAGCCACTCCTCAAAAAAAGAGAAGTGGCTTTGAAATATCTGAGTTTTTAAAACTTCAATATTAGTTACGATCCAAAATCGTCGAATGCTACGTTTTCGTCAGGTACTCCTAAATCGTAAAGCATTTTCTGAACGGCGTCGTTCATCATTGGTGGTCCACACATGTAGAAATCGATTTCTTCAGGTTCTTCATGATCACTCAGGTAGTTATCGTGAATAACCTGGTGAACAAATCCTGTTTTGTAGGTAACACCTGCTTTATCAGCTTCCGGATCTTCACGGTCGAGTGCCAGATGGAACTCAAAATTAGGAAAGTTTTTCTCGATGTCTCTAAACTGTTCGTAATAAAAAACTTCTTTCCACGAACGTGCTCCGTACCAGAATGTAATTTTCTTTTCCGATTCTTTTAAAGTATGGAATAAGTGGAACAAGTGCGAGCGCATTGGTGCCATTCCTGCTCCACCACCAACAAACATCATTTCGCTGTCGTTGTCTTTCAGGAAAAATTCTCCATAAGGACCCGATACCGTTACTTTGTCGCCTGGTTTCAGGTTGAATATGTATGATGAACAGATACCCGGATTTACTTTCTTAAAGCCGTTATTTGCGCGATCCCAGGGTGGAGTTGCAATACGAATGTTTAACATTACGATATTACCTTCGGCAGGGTGGTTGGCCATTGAATAAGCACGGAATGTAGGCTCCGGATTTTTCATCTTTAGGTCGAACATGCCGAATTTCTCCCACTCTTCGCGGTATTCTTCTTCAATATCCATGTCCTTAAAGTCTACTTCAACTTTAGGTACATCAATCTGAATATATCCGCCTGATTTGAAATCAAGGGTTTCGCCTTCAGGTAGTTTAACCACAAATTCTTTGATGAAGGTAGCCACGTTGTGATTCGATACCACTTCGCATTCCCACTTTTTAACACCAAGTACTTCTTGTGGAATTGAAATTTCCATATCTTCTTTAACTTTCACCTGACAAGCCAAACGCCAATTGTCGTTTTGCTCTTTACGGGTAAAATAACCGGTTTCGGTTGGCAGTATTGAACCACCACCGTCTTCAACCTGGCAACGGCACATGGCACAGGTTCCACCACCACCACATGCCGATGGAAGAAGAATTTTATTTTCACCAAGTGTTGATAACAGTGTACTTCCCGGTTGTGTTTCAACTTCAAGGTCACCTTCGTTAATGTTAATTTTTACAATTCCTGACGGAGTAAGTTTCTTTTTGGCGAATAGCAAAATAGCTACCAAAAGAATAATTACGCCCAGAAAGAGAACAACACTGGTAATAATTACGGTTGTTTGTGCTGACAATAATATCATCTTGCTAATTGTTTTTTATTCTACAATTTAATTCCGCCGAATCCCATAAATGCCAATCCCATTAAGCCGGTTACAATAAATGTAATACCTAGGCCACGTAACGGGCCGGGAATGCTTGAGTATTCGATCTTTTCTCTGATAGCAGCAATACCAACGATTGCCAGCAACCAGCCAACGCCCGAGCCAACACCGTAAACGGTAGCTTCGCCAACGTTAATAAAAGCTTTTTGCTGAAGGAATAACGATCCTCCAAGAATAGCACAGTTTACTGCAATAAGTGGAAGGAAAATTCCAAGCTGGTTGTACAGCACCGGGGCAAATTTCTCCACAATCATTTCCACCAACTGAACCATTGATGCAATAATGGCAATAAACATGATAAAGCGTAAGAAGCTGAGATCGACATTGGCAAATCCTTCGCCTAACCAAACCAAAGCACCTTCATTTAATACAAATTTCTCTAACAGGTAGTTAACCGGTACAGTAATTCCTAACACAAAAACTACAGCAATTCCTAAACCAGTTGCAGTACTTACTTTTTTCGAAACAGCCAGATAAGAGCACATTCCGAAGAAGTACGCAAATACCATGTTTTCAATAAAAATTGACTTAACAAATATATTAATCAGATTTTCCATTTGAATGTTGTTTTTGCGTTACAATTAATCTTCAATTAGTTTACGGTTACGGCTACGCTGAACCCAGATAATTACTCCAACAACAATAAGCGCCATTGGCGAAAGTACCATCAAACCGTTGTTTTCGTAAAATCCACCGTTGGCAATGTACCAACTATCGGGGATTATTTGAAAGCCTAGTAAAGAGCCAGACCCAAACAGTTCACGTATAGCTCCAACTACGATGAGTATCCATCCGTAACCGGCAGCATTTCCTATTCCATCGAGGAACGATTGCCATGGGCGGTTACCCAGTGCAAATGCCTCTAAACGTCCCATAATAATGCAGTTGGTAATAATTAAGCCAACAAATACCGAAAGCTGCTTACTTACATCGTAAACGTAGGCTCTAAGAATTTGGTCGACCAAAATTACCAGGGCAGCAATAACTACCAGCTGAACGATAATCCGGATTCGGTTAGGAATTGTATTTCGTAATAATGAAACAATAACGTTTGCAAATGCTAATACAGCAGTTACCGAAATTGCCATTACAATTGAAGGCTTTAATTGTGCAGTAACAGCCAGCGCTGAGCAAATACCCAAAACCTGCACGGTAATCGGGTTACTATCGTTTATCGGATCCGACAGTAATTTTAAATTTTTCTTTGAAAATAATGGTTCGCTCATCTCTCTTAATTTTTATTCTTGTTTAAGAATGCTTCATATCCTGTAAAGTCGTCTTTTAGCATTTCTTGCAGACCTTTACTTGTAATTGTCCCTCCAGAGATTCCATCAACCTTATGCTCTTCAGGAGCAACCTGCCCTGTTTTTGCAACCAAAATAGAAACCATTTCGCCTGCATCGTTAAAAATCTCTTTTCCTTTAAATTGATCTTCAAAAGCTGAAGTTGAAATCTCAGCACCTAATCCGGGAGTTTCACCTTCGTGATCGAAATTAGCTCCGAAAATAGTGTTCATATCGTCGCCTACCGAAACATATCCCCAAATTGGTCCCCAAAGACCAGCTCCGTATACCGGAAGTACATATTTCATTCCTTCCTCTGTTTGTACTTCAAATACCGGAAGTGCCATTTCTTCAAAACTTTTAGCACGTTCCTTTTTCAGATCGGTAGTGAAAGCATTTCCGTCAACTTTTTCACCATTTGTATTCACCAGGTATTCGTCAACAATTTTGTCAGCGTAAATAGCTTCTGCTGTTTCTGCTGTACTTTCAATATTTACCGATGCCAGGATATTTTGTTTTTTCTCTATCTCTACGTTCTTTTTCTGCGCAGGCTTTAATGCCATTGAAACCGAAGCAAGAACGGCAGCCACAATAATTACCATAATGGCTGCGTATAAAAATGTGTAAGTATTACTATTTCTGTCCATCTTTTCTTCGTTTTTAATTATGCAGAAACTTTGGCTCGTTTTATTCTCTTCTTAACATGACTCTCCACAACGTAGTGGTCGATAAGCGGAGCAAATGTATTCATCAGCAGAATAGCCAACATCATTCCTTCAGGGAAAGCCGGGTTGATAACACGGAAAATGATAGCCAGAATACCGATCAGGAATCCGTAGATCCACTTTCCTCTCTCGGTTCGCGATGCTGAAACAGGGTCGGTTGCCATAAAAATTGCGCCAAACATAAAACCACCTAAAATTAAGTGATGCCAGAAAGGCATTGAGAAATAGGTAGCAACTTCGGGTGATAATCCTGCACTACCTGAAAAAGCGTTAAGAATAAGTCCCATAACTGCTCCACCGGCAATTGTAGAGATCATGATTTTCCAACTGCCAATTCCAGTAACAATTAATAAAACTGCTCCAATAAGAATTGCTAAAGTTGATGTCTCACCGATTGATCCTGGTATAAAACCAAAAAATGCATCGGCTACGCTATAGTTTAATTGACCGACAGCTGCATCTGCCATAGGTGTTGCACCCGAAAAACTGTCAACAACTTTGTCGGTATCTTTTAATGCTACCCAAACCGATTCGCCCGACATTTGTGCCGGATAAGCGAAGAACAGGAAAGCACGTGCTACAAGAGCCGGGTTCCAAATGTTCATTCCGGTTCCGCCAAATACCTCTTTGCCAATAACAACTGCAAAAGCTGTTGCTACGGCAATCATCCAAAGAGGAGTGTTTACCGGCATAATTAACGGAATTAGAATTCCTGATACCAGAAAACCTTCCTGAATTTCGTGGCCGCGAATCTGGGCGAAAACAAATTCGATTCCCAAACCTACTCCGTATGATACAATAACGATAGGAAGTACTTTGATCAGACCAAACAGGAAGATTTCAAAAAATCCGGTTGCGGCCAATTCGCCAATGGCTTTAAAATGTTGTACACCTACATTGTACATCCCAAATAACAAGGCCGGAACCACCGACAAAACAACAATCGACATGGTACGTTTCAAATCGATGTAGTCGTGGATGTGTGTACCCGTTTTCGATGTGGTTTTAGGCGTGTATAAAAATGTAAAGAATCCGTCGTGCACCGATTGGAGCCAATGGTATTTGCCTCCTTTCTGAACCAGCGGTTCTGTTCTTTCAAAAAAGTTTTTTATGAATTTCATTCGTCTAAATTTATAACTTTCTATAGTGACTCATGTATCTCGCAAAAATTTTAAACACCACTTATTGTAATATCGATGTTTAAATTTTATGCTCGTTTCATCTTAAAAGACTAATTAAGTTACGTGTTATAATTAACCAAGCTCTTTAATCATGGTGTTAATACCTTCGCGTAAAATTTTCTGAACCTCGATTTTGGAAGTACAAGCGTATTCGCACAAGGCGAAGTCTTCTTCTATTACTTCATAAATACCAAGATTTTCCATTTTGTCGATATCGTTTACCAGAATTGCTTTTAGTAAGAAAACCGGAAAAATATCCATCGGGACCAGTTTTTCGTATTGATTCGACAAAACAAATGCGCGTTCGCCACCGTGAATGTTAGCATTCATGGTGTATTCTTTTTTCGGGAATAACTTGCCGAAATAAGCTTTGGTGGCACTGAATTTATTAAAACCGGGATCAGCCCATCCTAAAAATTCATATTCATCGCCTTCCGGAATAACACTCATGTGTGCGTCGTAATAACCAAGAAATCCCTTTGCCGAAACTTTGCTTCCGGTAAGTACATTACCGCTTATAATGCGCTGGTTGTAGTCGGCATCAATCAGTTTGCCTTCAACTAATGTAGCAACAGGTGCACCCAAAGTCGTTTGGTAATATTTTGGTGTTTTAACTTCCGAGCCGGTTAAAGCTACTGTTTTTGTAAAATCAACTTTACCGGTTTCAAACAGGCGCCCAATAAATAACACATCCTGTACATTTATTGTCCAAACCACTTCTCCTTTGTTGAGCGGGGAGGTGTTGGCAATTTGTATACCTACGTTACCGGCTGGGTGAGGTCCCTCAAAGGCATTCACCTCAACATTTTTCACCGATGAAAAAGCTGAACCATTTGAAACCCCCAGGTTGACTTTCCCTTCGGTAAGCTGTGCCAGGGCATTTATTCCGGTTTGGAATGTATCCATTTGGCCGTCGAGAACAAAACTGTAATCGGGTGCCAATGGAGCCGAATCGAATGTTGAAATGTAAATGGCTTTTGGTTTCTCCTCCGGATTGGCGATAATACCGTATGGGCGTTTTTTTATGAACGGCCATAAACCACTTTTCAAAATTTGTTCCTTCACCACTTCCGCCGATAAGCCCGTTGGGTCAGCTTTTTTAAATTCTGCTGAACCAATTTTCTCGTCGGTTGAAATAACTACTTCCAAAATTTTACGACGCTCACCACGGTTAATCGATACTACTTTTCCTCCAAGAGGAGCAGTAAAAAGAATTTCCGGATGATATTTGTCGTAGAATAAAGCTTCGCCGGCTTTAACTTCGGCGTCAACTTTTACACTAAGTTTTGGAGTAAGTCCCGTAAAGTCGGTGGGTTTCAGAGCTACTGTTGCCGGAACCGGCAATTTGTCAAGTGCCTTTTCTGCACTTCCTTTTAGCTTTATATTAAGCCCTTTCCTTAACTTAATTACTTCTGACATATCGAATTAAGAATGTATTATTTTTAGGTGGGCAAAAGTATTAATTTAATTGTCTTTTCGCAATGGTTTATAGCAAAAGTTCAACGGTTTCAAATATGAAGATATGTTGATGTAAATATAAGTTGTGTAAGTCGCAGGGATTGAGTAGAATAAAAAAACGATTTTAGCGTTATTTATCTTCAGATTAAATTAACATTTTGTTATGAATTTTTGCGATTTAACTAAATAAATAGGCTCATTTCAACGAAATTTGTGTTTTCAGTTTTGATATGAGATACGAATTACGGATTTTTACGTTTTAATCAGGTAGATCATTCATTTGCTGTGCAATAACAAAAAAACACGATTCGTTTTATAAAATCGAGTGAAGATAAAAAAAGAACTTGAGAGATATACCGACAACAACAAAGAAATTTAGCATATGAAAACCGTCTTTTTTACCACCATATTTTTTCTGATTTTCTTTATCGAGGTGATGGGGCAGGAAGAGAATTTTTATTACGAAAATGCCATTTACCGGGAAAATATAAAAACGGTTCAGGCTTTTAGGAGTGGATTCGAACTCTCGCACCCGATAAAGGCTTTAAACGAGGATGTGACATTGGTTTTTAAATTTGATGACATCTCGGAAGGCGTGAAAGATTATTATTATACAGTTATTCACTGTGATGCCGACTGGAATGAAAGTTATATTTCGCAAGACGAATATTTGGATGGCTTTCTTGAAAATCCGGTGAAGGATTATGCGCTTTCCTTTAACACCACTTTTAGCTATGTAAACTATCGGATAGAACTACCCAATGACCAGATGCAGTTTAAACTTTCGGGTAATTATGTTTTGATCGTATACGAGGATCAGGACAAAGAAAAGATCGTTTTATCGAAACGATTTCATATATACGAAAATGCAGTACGTATTGAAGGAACAGTACGGCGTGCCAGCATTGATGCTTTTAAAGGAACCAACCATGAAGTTGATTTTAAAATTTATCATCCCAATTTACCCATTTTAAACCCCCGCGAAGAAGTTAAAGTGGTAATTATGCAGAACAACCGTTGGGATAATGCTATCCGCGATTTGAAACCCTTGTACATTCGCGATCAGGTTTTGGATTACGATTATAACCGCGAGAATGTTTTTCCGGCAGGCAACGAGTTTCGGTATTTCGATAACCGAACCAACAGGATGAACGGCGAGAATGTTATTGCCACTGATTTTCACCGGCCGTATTTTCATAAAACACTGAAAATTGATGAAGTGCGTGCCAATAAACGGTTTTTCTCGTACGAAGAAATGAACGGGATGTATGTAATTGAAAGCCAGGATCAGGAGGTGCGCGATTTTGATTCGGAATGTGATTATACTTTTGTGCATTTTACTTTACCGCTGGAAGCACCGCTACTTGGCGGGTCGGTAAATGTTTTTGGGGCGTTAACCAACTGGAATGCCAATAAAACTAATGAAATGACTTATAATTTCGAGCGCGGAGAATATGAACTCGCCTTGTTGCTTAAACAGGGATATTACAACTATATATACGTGTATGTTCCGCAAGGAGCAAAAGTTGCCGATCATACAAATATCGAAGGAAGCTTTTGGGAGACCAACAACGATTATCAAATACTGGTTTATTATCGGGATTTAGCCGGACGTTACGACAGATTAGTCGGTTTCAGGCAATTAAACTCGGTTATTAACAGGTTTTAATAAGGTTGAAAATATCGACTCTTCAAATTAGCCAACGATTTTCATATAGCCGCTGCCTTCGTTAAAAGGTAGTGTAAACCAGAAATTACTTCCTTTATCAACTTTCGATTCGAATTCCAGTTCGCCACCCAACAACGTTACATAGTGCTGAGCGATTGGCAATCCAATTCCGGAACCTGAAGTAGACTGGTTTATGGAATTCTGTACGCGGTAAAAACGACTGAAAATATGTTCATGGTCTTCTTTTGGAATTCCAACGCCGGTATCTGCAACATAGAATTTGATAAAATCATTCCTAATCATTTCGAAGCCAAAGGTTACTTGTCCGGTTAAGGTGAATTTAACGGCATTGTCAACCAGAATTTTCATTATTTCTTTCAGCAATCCCGGATCGGTTGAAAAACCAAACTCAGGAGTGGCAACATCAGTATTTAAGCTGATACGAATGTCTTTACTATCGGGAAGTTCGGCAAAATAGGCATTGTAAATGTCTCGTAGCAACGGATTTATTTTGCTGAACGTTGTATTTACAGGAATATTCTCGGTTTCAATTTTTGCGAGGTGAACCGTATTATCAATCATATTTAGCAACTGCTGACCATTCTGGGTAATGGCTTCAGTAAGTTGCAGGCGTTCCAGGCCATCGAGCGAGTCATCGGCCAACATGCGTGTAAAGTTGGAAATAATGTTCATTGGGGTGCGTATCTCGTGCGACAGGTTGGCCAGGAATGCTGATTTTAAGCGATCTGATTCCTCTGCTTTTACGAGCGCTTTTTCCAACCCAAATTCAGCTGTTTTACGTTTAGAAATATCTCGTGCCACAGAAATTACAGTGTTAGCATTTAGTTTGGCCAGGCGCATTTCAAACATAAAAGTTCCGTTGGGAGTATTTAACGAGTACTCTATGCTTTCAATCGAATCGTTTTTAATACAATGCTGAATACATGAGTAGATTTTATTTGCCATTTTATCGGGGAAACCGGCATTAAAAATGGAGCTGCCAATAATATTAGAATCTTCAATTTTAAACAGGTCACTTTCTTTAATTACAAAGTCTTCGTAAATTCCGTCTTTGTCAATTACAAAGAAAATATCAGGAATGGCTTCAAGTAGTACTTTGTAGCGTCGTTTGCTGGCTTCAAGATCTGCAAGTTGTTTTTTGCTTTTAGTTATGTCTTCAAAAACGAGATAGTAGGAATTATACATTGCGTTTATTACCCGTATTTTGAACCACTTGTCGAGGTTTTTGGCATGAAATTCAGTAACTCTTTTTTTTGTGAAGAGAACGGTTTTGTTCACATCAAACGTACCTTTAAAAATGAGGTTAAACACATAATCAGCTTCCTGCTCTTGTAATTCATACAAATTTCGCTTAAAAGCCGATTCAAATGCGTTATTTATTTTTTCAACCACAAGATTCGTAATGTTCCCGTCTTCGTCTCTTACGGCACGTAATCGCGAAATAAGAAACGATGAATTTTGCAAAACACGGTTAATTGCTTCGTTCTTGGAGTCAATTTCCTCTGCCAGAACTTCAATGTTAGTAATCAGTTTTTTTCTCAGGTAGAAAGTTACGAGGAAAAAGGCCGTAAAAATTAAAATAGGATTGCTAACAAACGGATCAAAATAACTAAACGCATCACTCAAATGACCGGCTTTAAACAACTGGAAACAAATTAGTGCCAACGACACAAAAAAGTAGCTAACAATTCGTATTTCCATCATCGAGAAATAATACAGAAAAACGAGGCCGGCCATTAGCCACCAAACCGTTAGATGGACTGTCTCTATTAATGGTGCATGTTGTGTTAAGTCGGAGATGTAGAAGGCATAAATAAAAACAGGTAACGAAAAGATAACATTTATAGCACAATTTTTTCGTGCATTAAAAGTGCAAACAATGGCTAAAATTGTAATTGACAGAAGAAGAATATAACCTACCAGGTCGCTTTGAATAGCTGATGTGATAATATCTATTAATGATAAAATTAAAGACAGTACGCCTACAACTCCCCAAAACAACAGAAGCTGAAAAAGCTGCTTTTTTTCATTATCAGTTTTAGCAGCCCAAAACCTTTCTGCTAATATTTTATTTATTCTCTTTAACAATAATGTAAAAATATTAAAAAACAGTTATGTCTCGCCAAAACAAACGATTTTTCAAGAAAATATTGTCAAAATGGGAATTTGTAAACCTGATTTTTGTTTTGTTTTCCGTTTTATTCCTTCTAATAGTTTGGCTATAAGTAGGTTGGTTTTAGTCGAATTTTCTGTTCATGATTTTTGTTATGCTTTTAAAAAATGCGATTATTTAGTTTTGCATAAAACAGAACTGAAGAATTACAAACGATAAATAGTACAGAATTATGCCAAAAGGAAATTACAACGTGCCGGTTGCTAAAAACGAACCGGTTTTGAGTCATGCTCCGGGAACTCCGGAAAGAGCAGAACTGCAAGCTAAATTGCAGGAGTTACGTTCGGAAGAACTCGATCAGCCGATGGTGATTGGTGGAAAAGAGGTTTATACCGACAGAAAAGTAAGGATGTTCCCTCCACATGAAATTGCGCATACTTTAGGCTATTTCAACCAGGGCGATGCTAGTCATGTTGAAATGGCTATTGATGCAGCTTTAGAAGCCAGAGAATGCTGGGCAAATATGTCGTGGCAACACCGGGCGTCCATTTTCCTGAAAGCTGCCGATCTTTTGGCAGGGCCATATCGTGCAAAAATCAATGCTGCATCGATGCTGGGACAATCAAAAAATGCTTTCCAGGCAGAAATTGACGCTGCTTGTGAGTTCGCCGATTTTTTGCGTTTTGGAGTTCAGGTGATGACCGAGATTTACAAAATCCAACCCGAGTCGGCAAAAGGTATCTGGAATTACAACGAGTACCGTCCACTTGAAGGTTTTGTATTCGCATTGACTCCGTTCAATTTTACATCTATCGCCGGTAATCTTCCTGCAGCTCCTGCTATGATGGGTAACGTGGCTGTTTGGAAACCATCGAAAACGGCAGTTTATTCGGCCGGGGTAATAATGGAGATCTTTAAAGAAGCCGGTTTGCCAGATGGTGTTATTAACCTGGTTTACGCTTCTGGTCCTGTTGCTGCTGAAACTGTACTTACTCACCCTGAGTTTGCGGGTATTCATTTCACCGGTTCAACTGCCGTATTCCAAAGCATTTGGAAAACGATTGGTGAGAATATTTATAAATACAAATCATATCCACGTATCGTTGGTGAGACTGGTGGTAAAGACTTTATTTTTGCCGATAACACAGCAAAAAAACGCGAATTGGCGATTGCCATGTTGCGTGGTGCGTTCGAATATCAAGGACAAAAATGTTCGGCAGCGTCAAGATGCTATGTTCCGGCAAGTATCTGGCCTGAAGTAAAAGAGATTTTTGGTGCTGAGCTGGCTACCGTAAAAATGGGACCACCAGAAGATTTTACCAACTTTGTAAATGCCGTTATCGACGAATCATCGTTTGATAAACTGAAAGGATTCATCGACCGTGCAAAAGACGATGAAGATGCTGAAGTAATTTTTGGCGGAAACTGCGATAAATCAGTTGGTTATTTTGTTGAACCAACAGTTATTCTGGCTAAAAAACCAGATTACATTACCATGCAGGAAGAGTTGTTTGGTCCGGTTCTTACCGTTTATGTTTACGAAGACGAAGACATGGATGCAACATTAGATCTGTTGGATAAAACATCGATATATGCACTTACCGGTGCTGTTTGGTCGCAAAACCGTTACAATATTGAGAAGATTGCCAAACGTTTGGAAAACTGTGCCGGTAACTTCTACATTAACGACAAGCCTACCGGAGCCGTTGTTGGGCAACAACCATTTGGCGGCGCTCGTGGTTCGGGTACCGACGATAAAGCAGGTTCTATTTTTAACATGCTTCGCTGGACAGCGATTCGTACCATTAAAGAAACTTTTGTACCACCAGTAAATTATACCTATCCGAACTTTCAACCGGATAATGAATAAATATTAAGGTTATGCTGTTGAAAAAGAGGGATCGGAATTATTCGATTCCTCTTTTTTTTGATGGCGAAAGATTCTACTTTTGTAACAACATTAGGAAAACATGAAGAAAGAAATATTCCAATCCGGATTTTTTAAAAGTATAGGGAATAAGTTTGTTATTGCATTTATTCTTTTTGCAGTCTGGATTATATTTTTTGATGAGAATAGCATTGTTGCTCATGTAAAAAGCAAACGTCAACTAAACGAATTGAAGCAGCAAAAAGAGTATTATCAGGAACGGATTGTATCTGACAGGCAAAAACTTGAGGACCTGAATAAAGGCAAAAAGGAATTGGAAAAATTTGCTCGCGAACAGTACCACATGTCGAAACCTGATGAAGATGTTTTTATTGTTATTGAAGAAGAGTAGGTAAGATCTTTTGTAAACAATACTTTTCTCCAAATAGAACAATCTGTTAATAAATGCGTTACAAAGTAGTGTGAGATTCAGGGCTATTTGATAGCCAGTATAATTTTCTTATATTGCTTTTAGAATGAACGAAAATCTAGACATATTCAAAATAAAGTCAAACAATATTGCACCACAAAAGGGGCGTATTTTGATTGCCGAACCATTTTTGGCTGGTAATTATTTCAATCGTTCTGTGGTATTTTTGGTTGCCTACAGCAAAAAAGGAGCAGTGGGTTTTATCTTGAATAAGAAGGTGGATTTTCCGGTGCAGGATATTTTTCCCGATTTTCCTGATTTTAATGCCGACGTTTATTTAGGGGGGCCTGTTTCTACGGATTCGGTGTATTTTATTCATAGACTGGGCGATAAACTTCCGGGTAGCATTCATGTGATGGGTGACCTTTACTGGGGTGGCGATTTTGAGGTGTTGAAGAGAGACATTCGAAACGGAACGATAAATTCATCAGATATCCGTTTTTTTCTGGGGTATTCAGGTTGGGACAGTGGCCAGTTAAAGGAGGAATTAAAAGAAGATTCGTGGCTGGTAACTGATGTGGAACAGAACGAAGTAATGAAAGATTTGAGTGAAGCTTCGTGGTTCGATTTTGTGAAAAAGGCTGGTAATCGCTATTCAGTGTGGGAGAATTTCCCTGAAAACCCGGCACTTAACTAATTGTTTTCATTTCTGTTTTTCAACTTTCTTTTCTAAAAAGTTATTCAAAGCAGTATAAACCTGATCCGTGAATTCATGAACATATCGTCGGTTTTCAAAGCCTAAAGCCCATTGAATTCCTTGCACCTCGGAAGCAAAGAATACTTCATCCATCTGCCGTAATTGTTTTATTTCAATATCATCTGTTTCTACCACTTTCATATTCATTTCTTTGGCCAGTCGAATTATTAACGGTCGAATAACGTCGGTGTAACAACCTGTTTCTGTTGATGGCGTAAAAAGTACATCCGCTTTTACCATAAAAAGGTTTGCAGCAATACCTTCACAGGCTACGTCGTTTTCATTTAAAATAACTGCAGCCGGCTTTGTGTCATCCTTAAATTCTGCACTTATTTGTTCCCATAATGTTGCTTTGGCAAACCGCGAGTTGTTGTTAAGAGAATGGCTTAACAGTTTCAAATCGGAAATATTGATTAGAAATCCCTTCTTATTTATTTGGAAATCGAAACGTTCAAACGCTCTGCTGGTTATCAGGTAGTCGATTTTTTCTTGAGTAATAAAAAACTGAAAAGTGATCTGCCCGGTTCTGTAAAAACGATTTTTATTCAACATCCGCTTTGTCAGTCTGAATAATTCGCGATGGTTTTTAAACAAATCAGGAACTTTGTGCCCGAGCATTTTTAGCTCTTGTTCAACTATTTCCATATTTTCGTAAAGCATCGGAATGCCTCCAAATCCAAACCAGATGCTGTGTTTATGCACATCGGGAGTGTTTGACAGGAAGGGGGTAAGATTGGCTTCTGCTTCCTTAAGAATATGATTATTTGCCAGAATGTAGGCCATAGACTACAGAAACGAAAATAACTGATCGATAAAACGGCTGAATAATTCCGGTTTTAGCAGGATAGGAAAAACGAATCCAAAAACTGCGCCTAAAAAGTGTGCGTCGTGCGCCACATTGTCGGATTGTCGTTTACTCATTTGGTAGGAGTAAAAAAGGTAGCCGGCAGCAAACAGAATGCCGGGTATGGGAAGAATTGCAAATAAATATAATGGCTCCCAGGGCTGAAAAAATATGGTTGCAAACAGCACCGCAGAAACAGCTCCGGAAGCACCAACAGCATTGTAATAGTAGTTGTCTTTATGTTTGATAAGGCTCCAGATATTGGAGGCAAAAATGCCACCAAAATAAAGAAGCAAAAATAAGCCGTTGCTTTACTCCCAAAGTAGTATCCAAAATAAACGACTGTGTTTCTTCCAAAAAAATAGAGGACCAACATATTTACGCCAAGATGCGCCCAGCTGGCATGAACAAAGGCGTGGCTCACCAAACGGTAGTATTCTTTCCGGTGAATAATTTGTGCAGCGTTAAACTGTAGCTTTGCCGACAACTCGCGGTTTTGAAAGGCAATGTATGATATTACGGCAGTAATACCGATGATAAACCAAACTATCATTAGTGTAAAATTTTATAGATCATTTCTTTTTGTAACTCTCCGGTTTCAACCATTGTAGAAACGTTAAAACCCTTGCTTTTCATGTCGTAATCGCGCAAAATACCCATAATTTCGTAAAGCTTGGTGGGGGAGTAGCGCTTAGCTGCCGAAACATAATCTTTCACAAAGAACGGATGAACTCGAAGCTCGGCGGCAACATTTCGTTCCGATTTATTTTTAATGAAATGATAAGTAAACAGTTTTGAAAAATAGAAATACAACCCGGCAACGGTTTTCTGAATTGGGTTTAACGTTGAATTTGCACCAAAATAATTGATGATTCGGTTGGCTTTTAACACATTCTTTTCGCCCAGTGCATTCTGAAGCTCGAGGATATTAAACTCTTTGCTTAATCCAATATTTTTCTCGATATGATCGGGTGTAATTTTGTTGGTATCTTTAACGGCAATTACCAGTTTGTTTAGTTCGTTGGCAATTTTGCTTAAATCTGTTCCCAAATACGAGGTGAGCAATAACGCTGCCTGGGGAGTAATGGTGTAATTGTGGCTTTTCAGGTAGCTGTCAATCCAGCCCGGTATTTTGTTTTCGTAAAGTTTTTTTGATGTGAACAGCACACCATTCTTTTTTATTGCCTTGGCGAGTTTAGTTCTCGAATCGAGGTTTTTATACTTATAGGCCAATACCAATATTGTTGAAGCCAGTGGTTTTTCTGCGTACGATAGCAAGGTGTCTATTTTGCTCAGGCTTTGTGCTTCTTTCACAATAATTACCTGTTTGTCTGACATCATCGGGAATCGCATTGATGCTTCAGCAATTGTTATCGGATCAGAATCTTTTCCATAAAAAATAGTTTGGTTAAATCCTTTCTCTGCATCGCTAAGTACTTTGTCTTCAATGTAATCCGAGATTTGATCAATGAAATAAGCTTCTTCACCCTGTAGTAAATAAATGGGGTGGTAGATGCCTTTTTTTAGGTTGTGTAGTATGTCGATATACTCCATTCTAGAATCGTAAGTGTTTTACAGAAAGACCGTTGTTTTTTATTTCCAGCAACGCATCAATACCGGCCTGTATATGTCTTTCTACATACGAAGAAGAAACATATTTATCGCTTTTGTCGGTTTTTACGCCGGTCGATATCATGGGCTGATCGGAAACCAATAACAAAACTCCGGTTGGTATTTGATTGGCAAAACCGACGGTGAACAGGGTTGCTGTTTCCATATCTACGGCCATTGCCCGTGTTCTTTTGAGGTATTTTTTAAAACGAGTGTCGTATTCCCACACGCGGCGGTTGGTAGTAAAAACAACGCCGGTCCAGTAATCCTGCTCCGAATTCCTAAGAATATGTGAAACGGCACGTTGCAGGTTAAACGCCGGAAGTGCCGGAACTTCAGGCGGCAGGTAATCGTCTGATGTACCATCACTACGGATGGCGGCAATTGGAAGGATAAGATCGCCCAGCTGGTTTTTCTTTTTTAATCCTCCACATTTTCCCAGGAAAAGAACTGCCTTTGGATGTATGGCTCCCAAAAGATCCATTATTGTCGCAGCATTTGGGCTGCCCATTCCAAAGTTAATCATTGTTATGCCTTCGGCAGTTGCACTGGGCATGTTCTTGTCGGCGCCTTCAACCGGAACCTCAAACTTGCGTGCAAATCGTTCAATATAATCCTGAAAGTTGGTGAGTAAAATATACTTACCCAATTCATCAAGCTTTTTGCCGGTATACCTCGGAAGCCAGTTTTCAACAATATCTTTTTTAGTCTTCATACGCTGAATTATTCTACCTTTGAACAAATAGGAATACTTTTGGTTTTAAGGCGAACACAAATGTACATTTTTAGTGCTCGCCAGCCAAGTTGAGTTAGCCTGATTAATTCATAAAAATGAATTAAACACCCATAGGGCTGACGAAATAATTAAAAAATAATTATTTGTCAGGGTTAACCTTGATATTAAAAATCTTTAGCTTGATGTAATTAAAACACATATCTTGCAGATTTTCAATCGTCAACACAATGTGTTGAAAATTTTATAAATTTTTTAGGTTAATAAGTTATTGAGAAGATTATGTACAAACTGAATTTGCCGGAATATACTTTTCGAACAAAAACAGAAAATACAAAAACATTGATATTTGATTCGATACGGAAAAAGTTCGTTGTGCTGACGCCGGAAGAATGGGTCCGCCAGAATTTTATTCAATATTTGATTAAGGAAAAGAACTATCCACAGAATTTTATGGCCGTGGAAAAGCAGGTAAAAGTAAACAGGCTACAACGTCGTTTCGATTTACTTATCTACCAGCGAAACGGTACTCCGCATTTGATTGCTGAATTAAAAGCCCCGAATGTAAAAATTACCCAGGATGCTTTTGATCAGGTGGTGCGCTACAACATGGCTTTGCGTGTTGAAAGGGTAGTGGTGTCGAATGGAATGCAGCATTTTGCCTGCGAGATTGATTATGAAAAGAACAGCTATTCGTTTTTAAAGGAAATTCCAGCTTTTTAGTAGTCTAAAGTCAATTATATCAATTCGTTCTGTCCTACTGAATTCATTTCAGCATCTCTTCGTTAAAATAGATTCCGAAACAAGTTCGGAATGACGTGCCTGAACCCTAAAGTATTATTTTAAAAGATGAGGTAGACTAATCGAAGAACCTTACCCCAAAAACTTTTGATAAAACAACTCATCTTTCCAACCGGAAAAGGTTTTTATCCAGTCTTTTTTTGTGCCACTGCGCGTAAATCCCGATTTCTCGAACAACTGAATGCTTCCCCAGTTGTCGGAACTAATGTTGGCATACAATTGTTTCAATCCAAGAATTTCAAAGGAGTAACCTGATAAAGCGTTGAGAGCATCGCTGGCATATCCTTTTTTTCGGTCTTCGTTTTTGTGTATGAGTATACCAACTCCGGCGCGCATGTGAAAAGGTTCAAAATCAAACAGGTCAACTGCGCCAACAGGTTTTTTGTCTGCCGTTTCAATAACCAGACGTAGCTGTTTTGTTTCGTAAATATCCTTGGCTGATTCTAACAGGTATTGGGCAAGAATATGTTTTGAAAAGGGTGTTTTTGTATTGCTGACTTCCCAAATCTCGGTGTTGTTTTCCCATTGATATAACAGGTCAATATCTTCCGGTTCCAGGGGCCGAAGTATAACTTTCCCAAAGCTTAGCTTTTCCTTCATATTCTTTGTCTTTTAATAATTACCTGTCCATTTTTTTCCAGGCTTTCAACAAAAGTTCAATGTCTGACAATAAGTTGTAGTCTTTAGCATACAACCTGTTTAGCTGAACAGACTTTTCTTTATCGAACTGCATTCCGGGAAACCTATCTCCGGGATTTAAAATCCCATCTTTTATTGATGGAAGTTTACTCTCTGCAACTACTCCCGGAATATAGCCGATCCAGGATCTTTTTCCTATAATCACCCGGAAAATGTTTTTTATGAAATTTCTTTTTTTTGTGATAAACCAGATTAAAACCGGGCTCAGGCATAAAATCAAAAATGCTGTAACCAGATCGAGCAATCGTTTTTTACGTTTATTGGCTGATTTTGAAATGGCGTTGAGGTTAACAACATAAAGGTCGCCAGCAGTATGTATAGAGTTACTCCCAATGATACTGGCGCTTTCCGGGGGGGCAATTTTGTAATCGATATCCAAACGGCTTAAATCAAGCATTGCTTTAATGATATCGGCAGAGCTGATGTTTTCCGCACAAAAAACAATTTCATCAATACGGTTAATACGGATGATTTCTTCCAGCTGGCTTAACTCGCCCATATAATTTTGGCCTTTATCGCTATTGTCGAGTGCAATAAAACCCGCCATTTGCGATCTTATCCGTGTTTCTTCCAGAATTTTCTGAACACGGCGTGCTTCTTTCGAATGCCCTACAATTGCAATCTTTCGGGTGCGCTGCGAGTAGATTCTGAAATCGCTTAGTTTGAGTGCGTGCCCCAGTAAACGGTAAGCAATCAGCACTATCGCTGACCATGCGGTTCCCAATAAAATCAATGCACGCGAAAACCGGAATTTTTCATCAACCAGCGAATAGGCTAACAGCAGGGATATGAGTCCCCACAAAATGCCCCGGCCTACTTTGTAAATGCTCACGGGTTTTTTGTATCCTCCTGAAAATAAAATACCAAAAAGGAAAAACATACTATAAACCGGTACTACAAACTGCATAAATTGCGGCGGATAGTAATCGGGTTGATGAAACTGAAATTGTTCCCAAAAGGGCGTGATCAGCCAAAATCCGGCAAAAATCAGCAACGCATCTGCTAGCGGCAGATAAATCTTCTGCATAATACGTTTTGTGGCCGAAAGTAGTGCCCGAAAATAAATGGCCAGGTGAATTAAAAGCGCAAAGACACTTGCTTTTCTTCCCGAAAAATGTTTGCGGGCAAAAATTACCATGGCATTGTAAAATACCTTTACGTAATTCAGCGAGCCCTTTTTTGTGCTTTCTCCTTTGTAATGAATGATGGTCGTTTTGGGGTAATAATAATTTTTATATCCTCCCTTTTGAATACGATAGGAGAGATCGATGTCTTCGCCATACATAAAAAAGGTTTCGTCGAGCAAACCAACTTCGTCAAGTGCCGATTTGCGCAGCAACATAAAAGCACCAGCCAGTACATCAATTTCATGAACCTCGTTTTTGTCGAGGTAGGAGAGGTGGTATTTTCCAAATTTATGAGACATGGGAAATAGCCTCGAAAGCCCAAACATTTTGTAAAACGCCACCCAGGGTGTTGGCAATCCTCGTTTTGATTCCGGCAGGAAAACACCTTTTCCATCAATCATTTTTACGCCTAGTCCACCAGCTTCAGGGTGTGCTTCCATAAAGGAAAGCACTTTTTCAAAAGTATCTTCCTCAACAACGGTATCCGGATTCAGCAACAATACGTATTTCCCTTTAGCCTGCTGAATAGCCTGGTTATTGGCGCGCGAAAAACCTACATTTTCGGTGTTTTGGATGAATGTAACATCCGGGAATTTTTCATTGATAAGTTGTGCGGAGCCGTCAACCGAGTTGTTATCAACAACAAAAACTTCGGCTTGTACATTCTTTAGCGCCTTCTCGACGGAGTGGAGGCATTGTTCCACAAAATGCTTTACGTTATAGTTGACAATAACAATTGAAATATCCATCTTTCAGAGCGGGCGTTTTCGAATAGACTGGCTTTAATAAAATGTTGCCAGCCCGGGAAAACGACTTTTATAGTTGCTAAATATCGTTTCTCAAATGTAAGGTTTCCTTTTCATAACGAAAAAAATCCGGCATTCTGATGTGTGATTTATTTTCCAAGCGAACTTTCGAAAGGAACACGATTCATTAACGAGCGGCCAAGCGTAATTTCATCGGTGTATTCCAGCTCGTCGCCAATGGAAACACCCCGTGCCAGTGTGGAGATTTTTACTTCTTTGCCTTTTAGTTTTCGGTAAATATAGAAATTGGTAGTATCGCCTTCCATTGTTGTTGACAGTGCAAGGATAATTTCAATAACCTGTCCTGAGTTAATTCGTTCTATCAGTGAGTCAATTTCCAGTTCAGCAGGGCCAATGCCATCCATCGGCGAAATTATTCCTCCCAGCACGTGGTAAAGCCCATTAAACTGGTGGGTATTTTCAACCGACATTACATCGCGGATATTTTCAACTACACAAATTACACTGTCGTTTCGCGAAGGATTTGAACAGATCTGGCAAGTTTCGCTATCCGAAATATTATGGCACACCTTGCAGTGTTTTATTTCGTTTCTTAATTGAATCAGGCTGTTCCCGAATGAATTTACCTCTTCCTTATCTTGTCGTAGAAGATGTAGAACCAGTCGTAATGCACTTTTTCGCCCAATGCCGGGCAGTTTCGAGAATTCGTTAACCGCATTTTCCAGTAAGCGCGATGGATATTTATCGATGTTCATAAAAACCTGAGTTCGATTTTAAAATATTTTCACAGAAAGACATAATTACGTCAGGTTTGCATTTAAAATGCTGCAGGAATAACGGGTTATTTCAATAAATTTTAAATGCGAAGATGGCGTGAGAAGGACTTTCATTTCATGCTTTGCTCTTTTTGCCATAAACTTACTCCAATTTTCTCGAATTATCCCGATAGTTCTTCGAAAACCGGTGAAAGTTTCTGACTAAAAATAGCGAAAGCTGTGAGTTATTTTAAAGTCGAACTCAGGTTAATAACAAAAATAGTGTTGAATTTTAAAATACGACACCAGAAAACAAATTTTCATAAAGAGATATTTGTTTATCGTACTTTCCTCGATGAATATGTTGCTAGAAAACCTAAAAATTGCGAGAACTTACCTTTAAAAAAGAATGCCGGAATAAACTATAATCCCGGCATTCTTTTTTTATCGCCTAGATGTCTAATCTTCACCAGAACCGCTCGCCTGAGCATCGATAACAGCAATGGCTGTCATGTTAATAATTTCCCTTACCGTACTATCGCGCTGCAGGATATGGATGGGTTTTTTCATGCCCATAAGAATTGGCCCGATGGCTTCTGACGGTCCCAGTCCCTGTAAAATTTTGTAAGTAATATTTCCGGAACTCAGGTTCGGAAAAATAAGTGTATTGGCATCCTGATCGCCCAATTTATTAAACGGATAACGCGAATAACGCAACTTGCCGTTTAAGGCATAATTGGCCTGCATTTCGCCATCAACAATCATATCCGGGTTTTGCTCATGCAGGGTTTTAACGGCTTCTTTTACTCTAAGCGGGCTCCCTTCACCTTTATAGGCTCCGAAGTTGGAATAGGAGAGCAGGGCAATGCGAGGTTCGATATTAAATTTACGTACTTCGGCAGCGGTAAGCTGGGTGGTATGCGCCAGTGTTTGCGCCGAAGGATTCATGTTTACTGTTGTGTCGGCCAGGAATAATGGACCACGTTTGGTTAGCAGCATATACATTCCGGCAATGTGATTAAATTCCTCCTTTACGCCAATTACCTGGAGTGCGGGGCGAATGGTAGAGGAATACTTTCTGGAGAATCCGGAAATAAAAGCATCTGCTTCACCTGTTTCCACCATCATCGATCCATAATAATCACGGTTATACATTTTTTCCACCGCTTCATTATAAGTCATTCCTTTACGCTGGCGTTTTTCGTAAAGTATTTTTGCAAAGTGATGGCGTTTTTCATCGCTAACCGATTCATAGAGATCGATGATGGGGATATTGGCAATGTCCAGTTGGTTTTCTTTTATCAGCGTCTGAATTTTTGCTTTGTTACCCAGCAGTATTGGTTTTGCAATTCCCTCGCGGATAACAAACTGAACGGCTTTTAAGATGCGGAAACTGTTGGCTTCGGCAAATACAATACGCTTTGGATCCTGTTTGGCTTTGGTGCGTATGCCCATTATCAGGCGGTTATCGATTCCCAGGCGTTCAATTAGTTCCTGCTCATAAGCTGTCCAGCTTTTAATTGGCTTACGGGCTACTCCGGTTTCCATAGCGGCATGTGCTACTGCAGAAGAAATGGTAGTGATCAATCTCGGATCGAGTGGTTTAGGAATAATATAGTCTTTGCCAAAAACAATGTTATCCATGTTATATGCTTTGGCCACTATCTCAGGAACATATTCCTTGGCCAGTTTTGCCAGTGCCTTGGCAGCGGCAATTTTCATTTCTTCGTTAATTGTTGTTGCCCTTACATCCAGTGCCCCCTGAAAATGAAAGGAAAACCCAACACATTGTTGATCTGGTTCGGGTAATCGCTGCGCCCGGTGGCCATAATAATGTCCTTACGTGCTGCCGTAGCATCTTCATACGAGATTTCCGGATTGGGATTGGCCATGGCAAAAACAATGGGGTTTTTGGCCATCGATTTTATCATTTTTTTTGATACCACATCGGCCACTGATAATCCCAGAAAAACATCCGCCCCTTTCATGGCTTCTTCGAGTGTATTTATTTTCCGGTTGGTAATAAATTGTTGTTTAATTTCATTCAGGTCGGTACGTTCGCGGTTTATCACGCTTTTGCTGTCAACCATTACAATATTTTCTGGTTCAACCCCCATACTGATGTACAATTTCGCACACGAAATTGCAGCAGCACCCGCTCCGTTTACCACTACCTGAATGTCTTCAATTAGTTTTTTATTGAGTTCCAGAGCATTCAGCAGCGCCGCTGCTGAAATTATAGCTGTGCCATGCTGGTCGTCGTGAAAAACAGGAATATCCAGCTCTTTGCGAAGCGTTTCTTCTATTTTAAAACATTCGGGGGCTTTTATGTCTTCCAGGTTTATTCCGCCAAAAGTTGGTGCAATGGCTTTTACAACCGCTATTAATTTATCCGGATCTTTTTCATCTACTTCGATATCAAAAACATCAATATCGGCGAATATTTTAAATAAGAGCCCTTTTCCTTCCATTACTGGTTTTCCGGCTTCAGGTCCGATATCTCCCAGACCTAAAACGGCAGTTCCGTTGGAGACTACTGCTACCAGATTACCCTTAGAAGTATAGAGGTAGGCGTTGTCTTTGTTTTTTTTAATTTCCAGGCAAGGTTGCGCAACTCCCGGTGTGTAAGCCAGCGAAAGGTCGTATTGTGTGTTGTGTGGTTTGGTTGGTACAACTTCTATTTTTCCCGGGCGATTTTTTTTATGGTAATTCAGGGCATCAATTCTACGGATTTTAGGCATGGCAGTATGTTTTATGATTTCTTATAAATTTAAAGAAAATGCACAGCCTATAAAATGTTATTAATCAGAAATAAAAGTGTTATGCAGCAAATGTTTGGACAAATGGAGGGATGGAATGCGGGAAGGATTGAATGAAGGTTGATGCAGATAAACTGCTGATAGATGAGGTTTTGGTGCTGAGAATTAGATACTGTGGGACTTTGAGATGGTGAGAGGTTGAGAATTGAGACTTTGAGATGGTGAGAATTTAGAATTTGGACAGGTTGTGGGAAAATCTAAATTTCTGGTGAAATGAGGATAAAAAAATCAGATTTATAAAACTCAAAGCAACTTCTACTTTGATTAAAAGATGTTCTTCGGTTACAGCTTCTCTATGAGGAATACACTTTTCTGGCCTTTTTTACTTTTTTAAAGCGCAATGCAAATGACGGCAAGAATGAGCCAAACAAACCAATAAAGAAAATCAGTATAAACTGTATGTTTACATTTACACCCCAGTGATTTAAACCAATTGCAGTTGCTATTATTAGAATATTAGCACTTATAATTGTTAAGGTAACTTTCAGGTGCGAATCCAGCAACTCTAATAACCGGTGATGGACATGGTTTTTGTCGGGCGAAAACGGAGAGCGTCGTTGTCCTATTCTTATTGTCATTACCCTTAGGGTATCAATAAGAGGCACTATAATTATAGCAAAAGAAACTGCCGGTGCTCCTCCAATTCTATAGGGTTCCGGTGCGGTTAAATTCATTTCGTTGAAATAAACAACCATTACAGAAATGATAAATCCGATTATGAGGGAGCCGGTATCTCCCATAAATAGCTTGTTTCGGTTACCAAAAACATTAAAGAGAAAAAATGCTGCCAAACTTCCAACCAGTGCAAATGCAAGTATTGCAAGCGGATAGTTTTCACTCAAATAAAACCAGGTTCCAAATACAAATGAGACCAACATTCCCAGTCCTGATGCCAGACCATCAACCCCGTCAATCAGATTAAAGGCATTTATGATCACTATCATTGCAAACAAAGAGAGTGAAATACCTGGGAGATGACCAATTTTATGTTGGCCAAATACCCCATGAAGATTTGTGAAATGAATATTTGCAAAAGAGATGAATAAAATGGCGGCTATTATTTGCACGATCAGTTTTTTTCGGGCAGAGATAATCATTAGGTCGTCTTTCAGCCCAATAAAAAACATAAAAATTATGCCTGCTATGATATATTTTAACGCATCAAATTCTAATCCGTCGGTTGCAAATATGGCGCTTATGGTAAAGCCAATAAAAATGGCCACTCCACCAAGTGGAGGAACAACTTTTGTGTGTACTTTTCTTTCTTCAAAAGGTTCAAAAAGATGCTTAGCCTTTGCTGTGCGTATTATTGGAGGTACTGCTACTAAAACGATCAGAAAGCCAAGAATAAGTGCGGAAAGGATTAAGATTATTTCCATTGCAAATTATTATGATGTTGTATTTGTGTTTTATAGGTGCCAAAATGCTGATTAGCTGCGTGTTAATTTGTTTTTCATGTGTCCATAGGTGCTAAAATTACATATTTTTGATTAGAATAAGAATATTTTTTGTAAAAGATTTAAGTTTTAACAATTTGTTTTAAAGCATAAGTTTTGCTTTCGTTGGCGTTAAAGCTCTGCTCTAAAAACTTACTTCATACTATTATAAGGTGTGTTTAAATTTAGTTAAAATGATACTTGAATGATACCATTGCTCCCAATCGGGTGGTAGAAATTCCATTATCATACAGAGTTCCATGGTCGGCTGCAATAGTTGCGGAAATTTCTATCTTTTTCTCTTGCGGATTCCAACTCAATTCACCCATCGCTGAAGCTTGTTTTCGTGATGGGTTGTAAGTTGACCCGTCAAGACCATTGTGCTGCCCATAGTTATTGGAGTAGGTATACTTGGCTTTCCAGTGAAATGTCTGTGAAATTGATCCGTCGAAACCTAAATGAAATCCGGAGAGACGGGTACTTTCAAAACCTTTACTTATTCCGTCTTCAACAATTACAGTGGCAAATACAGGACTGGCCATGGACATTTGATGGAAGGTAACCCCGGAGAAATAAATACCATGATTGTAATAATCGTCGCGGCCCCGCCCATGTCCTTTTCCATCGTCACCAACAACGAGGTGGTAGGGGCCACTTTGGTTTTTGGTATTAAAGAATTCAAGGACGAGATTTTCAAGAAAAGGGTGTTCTTTCTGAAATGCGAAGTGTAATCCTAATAAGTTGTCGGCATAATTTTCCAGCTCCATTCCTGACCGGTCTTCAAAAGGATGGCTGAGGTAAAATGTCGCATGCAATTTGTTCCAGTCTTTTCTTATCTGAAGTTGGTAAACACCATATCCATTCCCGACCAGATTATTTTGATTTTCTAACAATGTATTTTCATCACCATCGCTACCAAACATATAATCAAAATACGAATCCCAGCCCTTAAATTCTCCATAAACAGGATGGGTACCACCCCACATTATAAAGTGTTCTACACCACCTGTGATTTCAATGGATCTTGGATTCCCAAAACGAAAATAAAATGCTTTTCGGTGTAAATGAGTGTCTTCTACGTAGCGGTTGTCGTTGAGTAAACCTTCTTCATAAAAACCATTTAAGGAGAACCAGTCGAAAAAAACAGGAATAAAGCGGTTAAACCCGAATCTGATTCGTGGATGAGGGCGAGCATTGCGCGATGCCGCCAGGTTACCGTTGGTGGTTGACAATCCGGCATGGACTTCTTTTTCGGGGAAAGCACCGATTTGCAGCTGGAGAAATTTCCAGCTGATGCTGCCAAAAAGTTGGGTAAAGCGCATGTCGTTTTGGTCGGCCAGCAGTAGGTCCAGATCAAGTCCGGCCTCAATATTGAAATCTGACTCTCCGAGGCGCTGTTCGTGAAAAGCATTCAAACTCAGGTTTTGAATGGTGCTGCTATTTTTCTCAAATTGTCCCAATTGGTTGGCCCACAGCCAAAAAGGAAGCTGGTTTTTTGTGCCAGCCAGGGTGTTATACTCCAGACTTACGGACTGTGCAAAGAGGTTCGATAATGGACAAAGCCCCAAGAATAATAGTATCGATAATATTTTTTGGGTTTGTTTATGCATAGGAATTTAACGTTGTTTTTGCGGGGTTATTTTATGCTCTTTCCCAGATCAACAATGTATTAATAAGTGTGTTTTTAATGTGGCTCGATTGATTCGTTTTTCGGAAACTAATTTATTTTATTTGTATCGTTTGAAACGATAAACTCCTTCCAGATAACAATACAAGTTCCTGCAAACAAACCAATTATTGTAAGGCTAATGATGGTAAACATTGTTTTGGGTTTACTTTTTCGTTGAGGGACTTTTGCCGGTTCTATTACTGTAAAAACCGGTGTTTTATCCTGAACCAATATTTGTGCTTGTTCTCGTTTTTGAGCTAAACCTTTGTATAAGTTCGAGGCCAAAGTGGTTTCGGTAACCAGCCTGTCGCGACGCGATTTTGCCGATGCAAGAATTACATTTACATTGCTGTCATCGTACTCGGCCAAAGCCTCCTGTTTTTCAAAATACTTTGCTTTCGCTTCCTGGTAACGTGCTTCTATAAAAGCAAGGTCATTCTTTTCTTTGCTGGTGTGGTAGTCGATAATATATTGTTTTAAACTGGCAATCACCTTTTCGGTTAACAGCGCCGATACATAAGGATCTTGTTGTTCTACACTAACCTGAATTACTTTACTGTCGCCACCGGTAAGTCCACTCTCCGATTTAATAATATTTACTTCTATGGTGTTAGCGAGTCCTTCTATTAAATCCAGATCTCCCTGAGTAAGATCTAAAGGTTCTCCTTCTTTTTTCTGAGGAATAATTCTATTCTCGCCCTTTGATTTCAATAAACTCATTGCATAACCTACCCAGCCCGAAATGGATGGTTTTGTATGTTCCTGCAGGTATTCACTAACCGACAACGTAAGATCTTCTTTTGGCAGATACACTTCTTGCTGTAAAATGTCGATAAGAAAGGTTGTGCTTTTTACCACTTGCGGATATAAATCGGGTGTTAAGGCACTTTTGCTGTTACCGCCCATATCTAAACCCATTAAACCTCCCACATCTAATCCTGCAAGGTTTCCCAGCTGTCCCATTAATCCGTTTGCAGGACTATTAGAATTAGATTCGGCTAATAAACTAACTTGTGTTTTATAAACCCTGGGAGTGAAAACCACAAAAAACACACCTATGAAAAAGGCGATAGCAGCTGATTTAATAATAACTCCCCGGTTTTGTTTTAGTCTTGTATATAAATCGGCGAGTTCCAGATAATCTTTTTTGTGAATTGTATTTGTATTTTCAGTCATTTTAGATTTGATAACAATTTCGGGTGAATTTATCCTTTAAAACGATGTGTTAGATGTGTTTTGCCTGCTTTCATCGTCACCTGGCATTGATTAGAGAAACAATAATAAGTGAAATAGAAGCGACTAATGAAATGGCACCTGTCGGCGACATCTTTCTTCGTTCTCCTTTACTTGGAACAATTATTTCTGCCCCTGCTTGTAATTCGGGGTATTTACGCCCAAACAATGTTTTTTGGGTTTTTTTAACTGAACCATTTGCATAAACCACATAAATATGACCAGGTTTTGACCTTTTTGTTAAACCTCCGGCATTAGAGAGATATTCCTTCACACTTTGTGTTTCGTCGAAAGGAACTACATTCGGATTGTATACAGATCCACTTACTTTAATGGTTTGCAAAGATTTTAATATGCGAATGGAATCTCCTTCCTGTAAAATCAAATCGCTGTTTCCTCCCGGATTGGAAAGAATACTTGCCAGATCAAGTGCAATTATATCAAACTCATTTCGGATGATATTTATATTGTTCGATGATTCTTTTTCCATTGTAATATTGTCAATAGCCTTGTCTGTCAGGGTTTTGTCCTGTGTTTTTTTTCGAATTAGGCTGGCACCGTTAATATAGGCTTCGGTAGTAATGCCTCCTGACCTTTTTATTAAATCGGAGACTCGTTCAGTGCGGGAAGTTATTGAGTATTTACCAGGGAAGTTTACTTCTCCGTTAATGCTTACCAGCATTTGTGGAATGTAAGCCGGAGATTTACGAACAAACACCTGATCGAAAGGTTTTAGTATAAAATTGGAGGCAGCATCACTAATTGCCAATGATTTATCTATAGGGAATTTTATAATATCAGCCAACTTAACGGAAGTAACCGTTGAGGTATTGTCTGACAATCTTCTGGCAATTTCAATATTTGCCGTAGAGGCGGTTTCCAATAACCCTCCGGCCTGGATAATTAAATCTTCAACTTTTGTGTTTTCGGAATAAGGATAAATTCCTGGATGCATCACTTCTCCTTCAATCTGTATGGTGCGTGTTTCGCGTAAATCGTGGATAGACGGGATATGTATGGAGTCTTCACGTTGCAAGGTGAAATCAAGATTGGAAGCTAACAAGTTATTTAAATCAACAGCAATATGCTCTCTTGTGAGATCGTCTTGTAAGCGGAATACTGAAATACGGTCTTTAAATACATCTTCGCGTAAACCATCTGCTTTTTTTATCAGTTCCTTTAAACTCGTTGATTCGTCGATGGCATAGATTCCCGGGCGAAAAACCGCTCCGGAAATATATACCCGGTTTTCAAAACGATGTAAAACGGCATCTATATAAACTTCGTCGCCGTTTTCCAGACGTATGGCATCTAAGTACTCAGCAGCAATGTCTAATATTCGCTTTTCCTTGCTCGTATTTCTGATAATTTTAATACGTTCAGTATAGGCATTTCCTGTAAATCCACCTGCAAAACCAATTAAGTCGTCCAATGATTCGTCCGGTTTAATGTCGAAGGACATCGGGCGTTTTACTTCACCGTTTATCGATACGCGATTTTCATACGCTGGGATAAAAATGATATCCTGATCTTGTAAGCGTATGTTGTTGGATTGCTGCGCATTTAGTAAGTATTCATAAAAGTCGATGTGTGCAACTATTTTATTATTACGAATTATCTGTACATCCCGAATTGAACCATTTTCGGCAGGACCTCCGGCTATGTACATGGCATTAAAAGCCGTTGCCATTGCTGAAATATTGTAGGTTCCGGGTAAAACCACTTCGCCAACTATATTTATTTGAATACTTCGTACAGCGCCAAGTGTAACTTTCATTGAAGTTTTTCCATCTTTGAGTCCGGAGTAGATTCGGCTTAAGATTGTTTTCAATTTTTTACCGGCCTCTTCTTTGCTCATTCCACTTAAGAATACGGGGCCAATATTTGAAATAATTATACTTCCTTCGTTTGAAACAACTTCTTGATAACTGTGTTGCGACGCTCCCCAAACATCAATGTTTAGCAGGTCGCCCGGACCAATTATATAATCGCGTGGAGTTAAAACATTAAAGCTGGGTTCGAAGGTGAGGTCGGTATTTTTAAACAAGCTAAAACCAAAATTTGGGTTTGTTTGCGAATGAGCGGAGTTGGGGAGTCGTTCTTCCAGGTTTTCAGGATACTCCACTTTGGGGCGTGTGTTCACTTTTATTCCCTTGCTGTCTTCATCCATTAACTTGTTATCGTACAGCCGTTCTACACGTTCCTTAAATTTTTCAACTTCGCTTTCTGCCATTCCTCTCGACCGGGCTAAGGATTCAATCTGCTCGGGTGTCATACCGGCCTCAATAGCACGTTGCATAATTACACGCATTTGTGCATCCGATATCTGGCTTGATTTTATTTCGGAAACATTTTGGTCCATTGGGTCTACGCCCTGGGCCATTGTTTTACCTTGCAGCAGCAATAAAAACATCAGAATAAACCAGGAATATTTAAGGATATTAATTCTCATAAAATTTGATAATGTTTTCAGGTATTGGTAAATAAATTAATATAAAACGTTCAAATGTTGGGCAATAAAAGTAATAATTAACTTTGATCAATAAACCGATCCGTTGCTCTTTCTGAATTTCAGTTGTACCTTTTTTGCGAAAAGAAAGAGCGAATAGAATGTTTTTAAGAAAGCAAGCAAAACAATATTTGTTTCTGCATAGTACTTATGAAAAACCAGCCGGCTATGTAATAAATGCTGAATTTGCGACAGGTGATTCATTTCCTTGCTGATAACGGCAGAGTCTTCATGAAAAAAATTAAGCTTCAAAGCCAGGTAATTCCTGAGCCCGGCTTTTTTTACTTTTTGTCCCAGAATGCGCTCCTCTTCATACAAAAAGGTACGTTCGTCGAAAAAATCCAACTGTGCAAATGTGTCCAGTTTTCCCATAAAAAAAGAACCGGTGAGGCAATCTACAGGCATTAGTTTTTGTTGCATGGGAAGGTCGTAATAAACAGCCTCGCCGGCTTTTGCTACATTACAACTAAGCACTGTTTTTATATCGTAAGAAAATTCCGGGATTTTCCATGCAGTATTACGAACGGGTTTGCCATCCATGTGCATGAGTGGCGAAATAAAAGCAATATCGTCGCATTGGTTGTAACTGGTAACCAGTTCTTGTAACAATTCGGGATTTTCAATAGAAATATCGTTATTACTGATAACAATAAATGTTTTTTCAAGTAGCTTTTTCTGGAGGTGTTTTAATCCAAAATTATTCCCGTAAGCATATCCTCCATTGTAATCTGATTGAATGATTTCTACTTGCTTGTCGCTTTGGAAATGTTGACATAGCGATTTATAGGAACCATCCGTAGAACAGTTGTCAACGACTAAAACGGAAAGCTGAATGCCTTGCTGCAGTTTTAATTGATGAATGTAGGCATCGGTGGCCTTCCACGAATTATAATTCAGAATTAATACAACTACCTGAGGAGTTTCCATATCTATCTGTTAGCGAATAGTAATTCCATTTTTTTACTGGTAAACCGTGAAGCCAGAAGTATCAGCATTGTAAGCCGAAAGGCTATCTTATAAAATAATGAATTCCGGTTAGTTTTTGCATCCAGTGGTGTTTTGTTTAAACCGTGCCTTCTGTATTTTACCAGTTTGCCCGGGCAGAAAACAGGGCTTGTATAAAGTTCTGCATTCAATCCAATCCATAAATCGTGCATGGCAATTGATTGAGGGAATGGTAACACAATCGGTAATAATTCTTTATGAAAGGCCATACAACATCCCATATAGGAACTTTTTGTAAGGTTTTTAAAAAAGCCCCTTCGCGAGTTAAAGATTTCAAAAATAGAAGGAGCAATTAATTCTCCTTCCTGATTTATGAGTACTCCGTCCGAAATCACCAGTTTGCTGTTTGCTAATTCTTTTACCAGCACTTCCACTTTATTGTGCATCCATACATCGTCCTGATCTGCTAAAAAAATATAGTCGCCTTTGGCCTGTTTAAGTGCAAATTCGAGATTAAATATAGGGTTGGAGAACTTTTGCTTTTCGAATAATTTTATTCTTGGATTGTTGTACGACTGAATAATTTCAACCGTATGATCTGTCGATGAATCATCTGAAATAATAATTTCATCAACAGTCCTGGTCTGATTGAGAATGGAATCGAGCTGTTCCTTTATGTAGGCCTCGCCGTTATATGTGGGTATACAAACTGAAATAGACATTGTTAGTTTACAGCAATTTTGAAAACGATATACGTAGTTTGTAATAGAACAGTTTAATCAAGGAATAATCTCGTGACAAACATTTCATCATCTCAAAACTTTCCCTATTCCTTTTCATCGTGAGTGATAAATTGGCGATACGCGATAACAGATAATCAGTTTTAATATCCTCGGCACCTACTTTATTTTTTTGGTGTTGGCGGTATAATAAGCCAGGTCTTTTTAGATAGTCAATTACACCCGACTCTGCTACTTTTAACACAATCCACCAATCGTGCATTCTGGCTTGAGCGGGAAAGGGCAGAACCAGTTCTTTTACCTTTTTATTTAGGATAAAAGTGCAACCCGGTGCCGGATTATTAATCAAAAGTTTGTAGCAGTTGTAAACATTATTTGGGTTTACTTTCGAATAGTTCCAGAATGACGGATTGATGGTGTTCAGTTGTTCGTCTGCTACCACCAAATCCGAAAATACCAATGCCGGTTTGTTGGGTTTTTCCTGTTCCCGTTTCTGAATGCAAGCTAATGATTCTTCAATTTTATGAGGCAACCAAACATCGTCATGATCGCAAAACATTAAATAGTCGGCAGAGCTGTTTTTTAATAAGTATTCAAAACTTTGCTTAGGCCCCAGTTGGTTCTTGCTGTTATATATTTTAACGCTTCTGTCATGTTTCCTTTCAAACTCTTTTAAAATGGGGATGGTCCGGTCGTCCGATCCATCATCGTGAACCAACAACTCCCAGTTTTTATATGATTGTGCCACAAGAGAATCCAGGAGCTCCCAAAGGTATTTTTCGCTGTTATAAGTCGCTAATAATATCTGAACCTTCATTGGATTTCATCTTTTTGGGAGGTTGTGGAAAAAGTCTGCGAGAAAACATAAACCAACACCAACATTCCTGTAGAACTTAACAGGAGCGGGTTGGTGCCTGCAATAAACAGATAGGCGATATAGGCAATAAACAGATGACTTATCGTTCCGCTTTTTAGTTCCTGATAAATGGGAATAAGCAGGATCAGTCCAAAGACGATTGAAACGGGTAAACCCCAAACGCGTATGAGTTCGAAATAGGTTAATTCCGTAACGCTTACCACACTGTTTATGCCCGATGTGTACATGGTGCTGCCAATTCCCTGGCCAAAGAGCAAAATACCGACATGATCTGAAAAGTGTTCGATATAAGAAAACAAGTGACCCAGTTTTACCTGATTGGAAACTTCGGAGCGGTTTAAAAAAACGTCTGCCAGTAGGTTTGCCCCGTAAAAGAAACCGACTAGATAAATAAATGCAACCAATAAAGCAACGGGCTTTGATTTTTTATAGGCATAAAAAAAGATATAAAAAAGCAGAATAAGCCCCATGGATAAAATATTGGCCCGGGTACCCGATAAAAATAGTGTAGTAGAAATAGCCAGTATAAATACAATTTGACGGATTCTGTTCTTTTCAACTTTTAAAATCAATATCCGATGCAAGTACCAGGCTAGCGGAAATACCAATATTGGCGAGGTTTTATAAAACACCATTAAAAGGGTAAAACTACCGTAATTACGAAGTGCGTATACGGCTGCTTCTTTTTCCGTTACAAAAAACGTATAGAGTTTTGCAAAAAGACCGGGATTGATCAGCGGTATAATGTAGGAAAATGCGGTTATTGCAACCAGCAGCAGTGCCGATATATTCAGAACGGGACGAAGCTGAATGTTTTCAGTAACGATAATTACCAGCAAGAAAAAAAAGAAAAAAGAGTTAAGGTAAACCAGCTCGACCATGGAGCTGTTGTTGGCAAAGTTTTTAATAAGCCCAACCGACAAGGCATAAAAAGGCATAAAAAAGCCAATGAATGCCATGATGAAAAGTAATTGTTTCGAAAGGCTTACTGTTTTTTTATAATACAGTGGTAACCAAAGCAAAAAAACACCCACAAATAAAATATATTTAGCGTGAAATATTTTATTGCTGGGATCCAATATCAGATTCACAAACAATAATGCCACACTGAAGTGTAATAGTTGTGGATAATAATTTCGTATGGATTTGCTTAATTTGTTGCTTATCAAGAGCCTATGCGTTAAGTGAATGTTAATTGGCTAAAATCTCCTCGTAATACCGGTATATCTTTTCTCCATATGTCTTTGAAGAAAACGTTTTTTTTGCGTATTGGCAAGCCGTTTTTGTAATCAGGTCCATCGCCTTCGTATGATTCACGACATAATTCATTTGCTCCACCAATTGATTGAGGGTTTTGTAAAGCAATCCTGTTTGCCCATCGGTAACGATTTCTGATGTACCTGCATTATCAAAACCAATAACGGGGCACTTGTTCAGCATCGCTTCAATGCTTACGCGTCCCAAACCTTCTTTTTCTGAACACATCAGAAATGCTGTTGCTCCGGCCATTAACTGCTGAATGTTATTTCTGTAGCCTAAAAATTCAACGGATTCATCCAAATCCAGGTCGTTAACCAGTTGCTTTAAATGCAATTCATAGTCGGGTTCTCCTGTTCCTGCAATTAATAATTTGTAGTTCTTGTGTTCCGAAACAAACTGCTGAAAGGCCTGTATCGCACTTTCAATCCCCTTTAAGGGGCGTAAGGTCCCACAAACTAAAAAATAGTTATTGTGCTTGTTGTCCTCTATGGGACTGTTGCGTAAGGCAACGGCATCGTGTAGAATATATGCTTTGTCGGTAACACCAAAGTCTGCTGCCACTCCTTTGGATATGGCAATTAGCTGATCGGAATTTTGAATGCGCCGCTTGTACTTCTCCGGGCCTCCAAATAAATGTATACCACAGGCTTCTCCAATATATTCCCGCAAGTGCCAGATATGTCTGATTTTATTTCGTTTTGCCAATTCTTCACCGATGGCGATAACACTGGAGTTTGAGTGAATAATGTTAATGTTTTCCCGCTTAACAATTTTCGATAGTTGGCATACTGTCAATTGGTTAATCAGGAGCTTGTATACCCATTTCAGCAGCGTAATAAAAATATAGCGCAAGCTGTTTGAGCGTCCCAGTATTTCCGATCGGTAGTTGAGAATAAAGTATTTGCAATTTAACATGTCCAGGAGCCGGCATATTTCTTCGTTTTTTTTCGGAAATACGACATATAAATCAATATCCTTCTTATCCTGAAGCACACCGAGCAAGTCCAGTAAGGATTGATTGGCTCCGTACAAATGGTGATCGTTGGCTATGTAAAGTATTCTTTTTTGCATTTTTCTTTAGGGTTGAATTCCGGTGAGCGCATTCCCCGATGGCTTTGCCTCGGGGTAAGCGAACAAAACAATAAAAAAGTCCTTAACGGAATCGGATTCCTCGTCAGCTCTGCTGCGAGGAGTTTCAATTATTATTGTCCACTAAAAATAATTTTGTGAACAGAGTCCTCATAAACCTTGTCATTGCGAGAGTTCACCCATTTTTAATAGACACAATGAGATAATGACAAAGATGCAGAAACAAGTTCAGCATGATGTACTTGGTTATGTTTGCAATACGTGTTAATAACGTCACCCTGAACTCGTTTCAGGGTCTCAAAAATAAATCTGTTATTGGCAGTAAAGCGAAACTTGTTATAATTGAAATAGATTGCTTCACTTCGTTCGCAATGACTTGAATTAAAGGGAGATTAAGTTGGGAGAAGGCTAGATTGGCTGCAAAGCTGCCAATCTAGCCTTCTCCCAACAAAAACACGTCAAATATTCGTCATTACGATCCGCCTCCTGGCGGAGAAGTAATCTCTTATTTTGTCGCACACCAATGATAACCAATACTATTAACCGATTCTCAGGCTTCCCTGCCTGTCGGCAAGGGACTACGCTCAGCCTGACCTCTGGTTTTGGATTTGTATTAAATATGTCGCCCTTAAAAACGATAAGTTATACCAATCTGCAAATGCGAGTTAAAGGTATCGTCTGCAGGTAGCCAGTAGTCTGAAAAACCACCTTTTGGCTCGTAGAGCCACTGGTAGTTTTTACTTCGTACTACCTTTATTTTTCCATACACCAAAAAGTTTTTGTAATCCCAGTTGGCAAAAAACGATGTGCTTAGATCTACCCAGTTTGCCCGGAAATCCTGAATGTAATTATACCAGAAATTATTATTGTGCACATAACGTTCAAATTCTACTCCCACTTGTTTTAACTCTCTGTTCCAGCTAATTTCTATGGTTTGGGTGTTGCTTCCGGGATCAATCCCAGCACCCAGTAACTGCCCTCTGTGGGTGTAGCCTTGTTTTAGTTGAGAGTGGTAATACCAGGTCCCCGCTGGCTCTTTATAGGTACGTCTTCTGTTTACGTTTGTCTGACTTGCAGCCGTTTGAGTAATTTCCCCCCGAACCTGAAAGTAGCGTTTCCCTTTAAATCCCAGCAATTTGTGTCCTCCAAGAATAAAGGCTGCAGAATGCGATGGCTCCATTAATAAATCACGTAGATCCCAGGAATGGTCTTCGCGTCCATATTCAAAATAGATTTCGGCATGTGATTCGGGGAAAAGCCATCTTGAAAAGATTGAGATACGCTGATCCTGACGCTGATTATATACCTCGATATCACTAGTACCTCCTTTGTTTTTGGTCAAAAAACTAAATACCGGCAACCAGTCGGAAAATCCGGAGCCCATATCTTCAGAGTAGGTCATAAAACTACGTGTAAAACCCAAAAACAAACCCGGTACCCAACGGGGTTGGTAGCTCAATACCATGGCATTTAAATAGCGCCAGTCATCCGGTAATCCATCGGTATATCCCGATTCTTCCAGCCTTCCACTAATAACCTGTCCTTCAAAAGAACCGATTGGTGTTTTTATGGGCCTTACAGTATTTAAAGTAAGGTGTAAAAAACCGGATGCCGAATTGGTCATTAACAAGGAGTTTTTATAGCCTGGTCCCCACCAAAGGTTTTCATTCGACAGCCCAATGGAGATGGGTTTATAAGTTAAGCGTATACTGCTCTGCCCTAGAAAGAATTTAGAGTAATGAAAGCCACCTATACGTTCCGGCAAATCAATTGTCCCTTTTGAATTAGGAAACTGCATGTTTAAAATGGTTTTGTAGCCGGAAGGAAAACCATCGAATACCTTATTGTGTGCATACACCAATTCCGGATTAAAGGTGATGCTTAGCAAACTGTATTTAAAATAAAATCCAAGATCGGCGCGCATTTGTGCTCCCCGTGCCGGAATCATTGAACCATCGTTAATCCCTTCCGGATGATGGCTGTTGTATTGATTAAGCAGGCTTACCGGAAGTAAAGTAATTTTTCCCCTTTGTTGGAGAAAGCTAAAGGTGCCGTTAAAGTTATTGAGGTTTGAATCGTCTAAGCTATTTTCAGGGTCAAAAATATCATCATATTCCAGTGCTTCAGAATAGATAGGCCGGGAAGTAAAAGAAATGGTAGAGTCCACAATCCCCAGTAACTGCTGACGACGGTAATAGTCGTTCAGGTAAGGATGGTTTAAGGAGATGGATTGAGCGAAACTACTTTCTGCTGCAATGAAAAGCAGGAAGAAAAAAATGAGTTTTTTATATTTTGTGATCATGATGCTGATACTGGATACTTGATTTTGAGATGTTAGACAGTGGCCGCTGAGACCTTGAGCACTGAGACGGTTAGACTGTGAGCGTTGAGCGCTGGGATGGTGAAAAATTGTTTAACTGTTTAATTGTTGTATTGCAAAATACTTACTGTATATAACTGCAAGAGATCTCTCCTCGTACCTTGTCGAGATGACAGCACATTCTGTCCCCGACGCTTCGGGCGGGATTTAGCTTTGGCCGATTTTCAATTCGTTACGCTAAATTTGATACTTGAAGCTTGAGGCTGGAAGCTAATGGCTTGCAGCTAATAACTCATAACTCGATTCTTTGTGTAACTCTGTGACTTCTCAGTGGTCCTCTGTGGTAGAATATATTGTTTAATTGTTGTATTGCAAAATACTTACTGTATATAACTGCAAGAGATCTCTCCTCGTACCTCGTCGAGATGACAGTACTTTCTGCCCCCGACGCTTCGGTCGGGATTTGGCTTTGGCCGATTTTCAATTCGCTACGCTAAATTTGATACTTGAAGCTTGAGGCTGGAAGCTAATGGCTCGCAGCTAATAACTCACAACTCGATTCTTTGTGTAACTCTGTGACTTCTCAGTGGTCCTCTGTGGTAGAATATATTGTTTAATTGTTGTATTGCAAAATACTTACTGTATATAACTGCAAGAGATCTCTCCTCGTACCTCGTCGAGATGACAGTACCTTCTGCTCCCGACGCTTCGGTCGGGATTTGGCTTTGGCCGATTTCTAATTCGCTTCGCTGAACTGGATATTCGGCTGGTCGCGAGTTTCTGGTTAAATGATTCAGCGATTCGTGCGAGTTTTTAACAATTTCTAAATGTAAAATATTCAATAATGAATAATCAATATCCAAGTTAACTTGAATTTGATGTATTTTTCTTACTTCTACATTGGTTATTTATTATTGAGAATTCAATATTTTTTTGTTAAAGTTTGGTATTGTTTTTAAAGGGTAGTTTCAAAAACGGTACATTATTCCCAGTTTTCCATGGAAATTAAAAACATCTGTGCCACGGCTGTTATCCCAGTATTCATCCGGGTTAAAGTCGTAGATCCACTGGTAGTTCTTTGCTCCAACAAATTTTAAGTTCAGCGAAAACAGCAGATTTTTATAGTCCCAACTCCCATTTAATGCAGCTGCCAGGTCCACCCAATGCATGCGCACATCCTTTACCGTTTCATTGTGAAAATCTTCGTTGTGTGCATATCGTTCCAGTTGAATTCCTATGGCTTTTAATCCTTTGTTCCACCCTGCATTTAAGCTTAGTAAGTTGCTGCCCGGTCCGATTCCTGCACCTAATAGTTGCCCCCTGTGTGTATAGCCTTGCCTTACACCAACACCGGTGTACCAGGTTTTGCTCCCTTGCTGATAAACATTCTGGGCTCCCCTTATTACTGAAACCGGGTTTTTGGCTAAATGGGTGATTTCCATTCCCACCTGAATGACTTCATCCTCTGTTGAACGGAGTTCTATTAGTTTTCGGAATCCAAAATTGTACGCCCTTGAATGTTCCATTTCTACAGTAAAATCTCTTCTGTCCCAATGATTGTCAGCAAAGCCATATTCCGCATAAATCTCAACATGTGCTTTTGGCCAGACATAACGCATAAAAAATGAGTAGTACGCGTCTCTTTTCTGGTAGTTATTCAGTTCGCCTTCCTCGGTTTCTCCGGCTTGTTTTTCTATTCTTTTTTGGCTGAACGGACTAAAAATGGGCAGGTAAGCATTAAAAGAATTGTCCATATCGATTTTATACATCTGGAAACTTCGTATTAAGCCCAGGTGTAGCCCCTCAACCCAAAGGGGGCTGTAATTCAGTAGCATTCCATTAAAATAACGGTCGTCTTGTCGTTTGGGCGAATAAAAGAGCATACCATTGTGATCTTTTACTCCCGTGTTGGGTGGAGGGTATCCCGAAGCTATTAGTTTTCCAAGTACTATTTGCCCTTCGAAAGAACCAACTGGCGTTCGAATGGGGCTGGTAGTATTTAAGGTAAAATGGCGAAATCCCGGTGCTGTGTTGGTCATTAAAAGGCTATTTCGCCTACCTGGTCCCCACCACAGATTTTCGTTTGAAAAGCCGAGTGAGATGGATTTGTAGTTTACACGAATACTGCTTTGTCCCCAGTAAAACCGACTGTAGGCATCTTCGCCAAAACGTTCCGGTTGATCAATGTAATTTAAGGTATGAAAATAATATTGCGCCCACCTAAGCGTGGCCAGCTCAGGGTTTTCACGGGTTAATGGAAAACCATCGTATTCTTGGTTAGCCGCATAAACATATTCGGGTTGCAGCTTTACAGAAAGAGATGGAAGATCATCTTGTAAGGTAAATTTAAAAAAGAGACCACCGCTAACAAAGGTTTGATAACCTTTGGACGGAATCATTGCTCCATCGTTCCAGTCTTCAGGATGGTGGGTGTTGTACTGATTATTCCAAACCAAAGGAAGCAGTTCGAGTGACAGACCTGATGGCAATTGATTTTCAAAAAGGTTTTTATCATCGCGAATAAAAAATCTTTTCATTGTGCTATCGGGCTTGTGTGGATCTGCCACACCAAAAGCCTCGACAGGAAAGAGGGGATAGGCCACAAAGGAATAGTCCGGGGTAATATTACCAAGTAATTGCGCTCTGCGGTAATAATCTTCCAGCTGATCAAAGTTGCTTGAAAGCGCTTGTCCACCAACTTGTTCTGTAATAAGAAGGATAAAAGCCAGTAGTATATAATTTTTCCAGGTCATTTTATATTAATTCTTGTTTTTAACTGGGGGGTAAAGGTTCCAGAGAATGGTGTGTGGTGTAAAATAATTATAAATAAATAGATTGCTTCACTACGTTGCCAATGACAGATTTTCCGTAAGACCCTGAAACGAGTTCAGGGTGACGTTCTTAATATGTAGTGCAAACATAACCAATACGTCATGCTGTCCGTCAGCTGACGGATTCAGCATCTCTGTCATTCTTTCATTATGCCATTCAACTCCTACACTTTAAAAATTTATTTGAATTGTTCGTCATTGCGAGAGTCCACCAAAATTTTGTTTTTGCCATAATGAGGTAATGACAGATTATGCAGGGGTGTCATTTCGAATGAGGGAAACGAATGAGAATTGAAAATCAGCGGAGCTAAATCTGTTCCTTTTGTGAAAGATTTCTCCTCATTCTTCGTCGAAATGACAATAATGCATAAAGTGGTATTTTACTCCTATTTAACGACTTATTAAAATCTGTCATTGGCAGTATAGCGAAGCAATCTCACAGGTTAACCGTGCACTAAAGACATTTCTATTGATTGGTATCCAATAAAAAATGCTTGTCCTTCCGAGTTGGCAGCCAATTTTCAAATGGGCATAATGAGACAATGCGTTAGCATTTAGCTCGGCGCAAATGGAAAATTCCAAACGGCTTGTTGGCTGCATGCGCCGCAATAGTGTGTTGTAATTTGGTATTTCATTACCCTTTTGCCTGTCGGCATTTTCCATTACAAATGGAAAAACGGGGCAATGGTAGTTTGTGGTTTAGCTGATAATTCGGTTCCGGACTGGCTCCCCTTTATACATCTTTTTTCTTTGAAATAACGAGTTCTTTCACCAACATTTTAAATGTAAAATTTGAATGTCCGCAATTAGTCACAACCAAGACGTCACCCTGTACTTGTTTCAGTGTCTTTCTCTCAAGTAGCTGATTATTAGATGCGAAAAATGCTGAGACGAGTTCAGCATGACGTGCTAAATACTAATTATGACGTAGAACGGATATTCATAAATGTAAAATATCCAATATTGAATTATCAATATCCAAATTAGCTCGAATTTGATGCCTTTTTCTTAATTCTGCATTGGTTATTCATCATTGAACATTCATTATTTTTCTTGCTTTTTCAAAATTTATATTTGTGTATAAAGGGGAACTCCCGGCAGGGGGAGGGGTAAATAAAGCCTCGAATCAATAAATCAATTAATAATATACATCTTTAATTGGCAGGGATCACCCAAATTTATTAAGCGTGCTATTGTTCCTAATTTTACTTTTTCCTCTTCATTAAAAATGCCGGTATCCATCCTTTGGTTTCAGCATAAACAAAAGCTTCGTTGATTAAAGGGTTTTTAAATACCCAGCTTTGAATGCTAAAATATACCAATGCTGCTGTGGGAATAGCTAGTAAAAGGCGGATGATTTCATTCTCCGAAATCGAACGCACCCCATAGGCGATGGGAATAAAAAGTATACTTGCCACACAAGCTTTGATCAGCAGCCTCCAATTTAATTTTAGTTTTATGAATTTATACGCAAAATAGCCCGCAATCAGCGTGACCACAATTTCGCTTGAAATGGTAGCAATGGCCGCTCCTTTATCTTTAAAACTGCTAATCAGCAATAGGTTTAGTCCAATGCTCACAACCATACCCACAAGAGTTGCCCAGAGGTATTTCCGTTCATAACCTGCCGGAATTAACAGTTGAAACCCAAAAATATGGGCTATCCCTATTATTAGTGCTAAAGGTGCACTTATTTTCATGGTCAATACGGCGTTGGTAAATTCCAACCCTGAAATGGAAAGTATAAACTCTTCGGCAAAAAGGAAGAGCCCAAAACTAATAGGCACACCCAATAAGCAGGTAAAAGCAAAGGATTGATTAATCAGCTTATTGACCTGAATCTGGTCCCTGCTTTCGAGGCTTTGTGTGATTCGAGGTATTAATACAGTCCCCAATGCAATCAGTACCGGAATGGTAATTTTATTAATTTTTACTGCTGCGGTATACAATCCTACTGCGGTATCATCGGAGAGAAATCCCAACAGCAAGGTATCGACGACGGAATAAATGCTGATGGAAACCGAAGTGCCCAGTAGGGTAAGCAAAGCCGGAAGGTGTCGTTTGAGTTGTAAGGCTTTGAAATGAAAAGAGATAATTTTCCGGATTCCCCACAAATTCCATAAATGATTGGCTAAAATTGAAAAAATGACCACGCCAAAATAGATTATCAAGTCATTCTTTGTTTTTACAAAAATGAACAGCGCCAGTAAGGAAAGCACTTTTATGCTTATGGAGCGCATGGCTAAAAAGCGAAATTGCTCCATGCCATTATAATACCAGTCGAGGTTGGAAAAGGCGCTGATAACAATTAAACCTCCCAGTAGGTAAAGCTGAAGATCTTCCTGAAACCAGGGAATCAAAAACAGGATACCCAAGTATACGAAAAGCAAAAGCAGCGAACTAATGCCGTTGAGAAACAACAGCTCGGAAACTGTTTTGCTGATTTGTGTTTTGTCATGGCGAATTTTTGCAATCTCACGTACGCCGTAAATGGGTATTCCAATGGCTGCCAGTAAAACAAAATACTGGGCAAATACTAGAATAAACTGAATCTTTCCAAAAGCCTCGGGACCCAATACACGCGAAGCGTAGGAAAAACTAATAAACGGGAACAATAAGTTGCTCAGCAGGAGCAAACTATTGTGAAATAAATTCTTTTTTATGGATGCGGTTTTTTTCAAAGCTTATATTGGGTGGACAGACTGGTTTATCTTGTGGAGAAATATCGACAATTTATTTTCAAGTTAATGGTTAAAACCCTGCAATTTATTGCAGCTACTTTAGTTTCTATAAACTTTTGTTTTTGACCGAAGACCGAAGTCAGGAGACCGAAGTTCTTAAATAATTGAATCTTTTTCTTCCGTCTTCGGACTTCTGTCTTCCGTCCAATATATATTCATCGAATTTCATTCGAGTCTTAAACCTATGTATTTCAAATGCATAGTGGTTTAGTCTTATACACTGGTGACTGTTTGATGGTTAAGATTACCATTTCGCCAACCAATCCCTCCATATATCTGATTTTTTACCCCTTTGGCTGTAGCCACCTGCCTGCCGGTAGGCAAGGTTTCCCCTTATAAAGGGAAACATTTGGACAGACAGGCCAGTGGCTTTGATGAAAGATTTAGGCGTTTCATCAGCGCTTGCTCCCCTGGCAAAACTACCCTTTATGCACAAATATTTTACGCTCAATTTCTGAAAAAAGGTTTCTATTTGAGGCGCATGACACGTTTCATTTTCAATTTGTTTTTGCATTTGCGCCTTTTCTAATGCTTTACATTAACCCCGGGAGACACTTTCCGCCATCCAGCGGTTCGTTTGCCCGGGGCTAAATTATTACGGACTTTCAGCCCTTTAATATTTTATCTCTTTTTGTTAGAAAAAGAAAGAGCGCTGAAAGTGCGTGTTATTTTAGCGCAGAGCGACGTAATTCAACGAATTACGTCGCTCTGGGAGAGCTTAAGAACAATTGTATTCGTCCGGCGATGTACAATGAACGAAGCTAGTTGGTTATTCCGGACGAAATTCAACGAACCATTCAGTGAAAGATGTGTATAAAGGGTAGCTCTTTGACAGGAGGAGGAATTGATGCCAGAAAGAAAGCCTACTTCTTAGGTGCCTTAGATTTATTCATTTCCTTCTTCGCCAGTTTATATTCCAACTCTTTTAATGCCCGGTTATTGGTTTTCCAGCGTTTGGGATCATAAAACCATCCCCACTTGTTAAAATAACGAATGGTATTTATCATGTGCACCAGCATCATGCGGCTGCTTTTGTACGAGTGCCGGTGATGATAGTGTGTGATTTCAACCTTGGGGTAATATATCGTCTGGTATTTCTCGTGAATTCTTCGCGATAAATCAAAGTCTTCGGCATATAGAAAATAGCGTTCGTCGAACATCCCCACTTCCTTTAAGGCTTCTACCCGGAAAAACATAAAACAGCCCGAAAGGCAAGGGGCTTCCATAGTGGTATTATAGCCGTTAAAAGCCAGCTGATACTTGGTGCGTTTATTTTTAAAAATATTCTCCGGCAAAAATAAACGAATCAATAGGTTGGAAGGAGTTGGAAGGAGTTTTGCCAAGTATTGAGTTTCTCCCATTAAATTAAGTACTTTGGGGAGTACCAGACCTACTTTGGGATGTTTGTTTAAGTAGTCAACTATTTTGGGTATAACATTGGCCGAAAAAAAGATGTCGGTGTTTAATGCCAGGTGGTAGTCGGATTGATCGATTATTTTTCGAATGGCAATATTGTGTGCAGCGCCATACCCTATATTTCTATCGTTAAAAATATATTCCACCTTTTTGCCGGGGATTGTATTTTTCAGCCTATCGTCGGGAGAATTATCTACAATAATAATTTTTGTAAAAATATCATTTTGAAAAAGTGAATTACACACTTTTTCCAATTCAGCCGGAGAGGTTTTATAAAGTACGATACTAGCCGTAACGTTTGCTTTTTTGCATGGCTTTATATCTTGTGCATCCTTCATGTTAAACATTAAATTTTTGTAAAAATATCAAAATGATTAAAAATAATGGTATGATTTGAATAATAGAAGTTGCACCTCCTACTAGTTATTGACTTTATGGGAATGCTAAAACTGTAGGTTTTTCGAACTCTTATTGCCAATAATTTTCTGTTCAGCTACTTATTCGGTATTTGCTGAACTAAAATGCCTGTTGAAAACTTTAAAATACTATTTATTGACGCAATTAAAAGGAAATTTATCGTAGCCCTTGCGGACTACGCTGTTATGTGACGGGGCCTTGCCCCTCTGCTTGTTATCAAATCTTTTAATGGTTCACGAATTATATTACACTTTTAGTGGACCTAATGTATTGCCATTAGCATTTTCAACAGCCCCATAGGGGCGAAATATTGGTAGCCGGTGCGAAGCGCCGGGTATAAATGCGATAGCATTTAAATCGGCGCAATCAACCCGTTGGAGTAATCATGAACGCTCTATGCGCCGCAGGAATTTGTAGTTCCCAATATAGTTTTCGTTTGTGTCGTCCCTACGGGACTTCTATTAATATATATCTGTTGTTTTACCAATATTGCGTCCCTAACGGGACTTTTCTAGTCCGCGAATTGCACGGATTACACTCATTTTACTCTATTTCTTCTTTTGCGGAATTGTTTTGTATTAGCCCTAGCGGGGCGGAATATCTGTAGCTCCGGGTTTCCTGCCTGCCGGTAGGCGGGTAACCCGGGGGTAATGAATGCAGCGAATAAAAGCGGCGCAATCAAATCGTTCATTAAAGCTTGTCTGTTATTTGCGGCGCAATTGTAGCGTTGTTTATCTCATATCCTGTTGTCGTCATACCTACTGCAGATAAATTCCAAACGACAGGATTTTAGCCCCTCGGTGCAGACGTTGTTTTTCAGCCTTTCAGATAATGCTCATACATTAACTTTATACCATCCTCCAATTCAATTTTATGTTTCCATCCTAAATGGTGTAATTTCGAAGGATCGGTGAGTTTGCGCATGGTTCCATCGGGTTTTGTTGAATCAAAATCAATACTTCCCTTAAAGCCGATTTCTTTTTGAATGACTTCAGAAAGTTGTTTGATTGCTATTTCTTTTCCGGTTCCAATGTTGATATGTGTATTTACTACTTCTTCTTTACATGCTGTCTTAACATCTTCAAAATTACGGTTTTCCATAAGAAAAACACAGGCATCGGCCATGTCTTCCGACCACAGGAACTCGCGCATGGGCTTGCCGGTTCCCCAGAGTTCGAGAGTGACATCGTGATGGTGAGCGCTGAGACTTTGAGACTTTGAACGCTGAGACTTTGAGACGGTGAGACGGTGAGATTTTGGGACTGTGGGACTTTGAGATGGTGAGACTGGGGGGGTATATCGGCCAACTTGTCGTTCATCTTCAGTCCATATTTAGATAGCATTGCGAGAATCTCTTTTTTCTCAGCATCACCGTTGATTCCTTCAACCGGTCGGCGGTTCAGGTCTTCGCAGATAGCTTCCCAGTTATTATCCTCCAAACATTTCGCCAGGTGAATCTTTCGAACCATCGCCGGCAGTACGTGCGATTTTTCGAGATCGAAATTGTCATTGGGCCCATACAGGTTGGTCGGCATCACCGAAATAAAGTTGGTGCCGTATTGCAGGTTATATGACTCGCACATTTTTAAGCCGGCAATCTTGGCAATTGCATAAGGCTCGTTAGTATATTCCAATGTATCGGTTAACAGGCAGTTTTCGGGCATGGGCTGTGGAGCCTGTTTGGGATAAATACAGGTCGATCCCAGAAATAGCAATTTTTTTACCCCATGCACATACGCCTGATGGATGACATTATTCTGAATTTGCAGATTTTCGTAAATAAATTGTCCGCGATAGGTACTGTTGGCAATAATACCGCCAACTTTTGCAGCGGCTAAAACCACATAATCGGGTTTTTCTTGTTCAAAAAAATCGGCAACAGCTTGCTGGTTCATTAGATCCAACTCTTCAAATGTGCGACCGATTAGATTTGTATATCCTTTACTTTGAAAATTTTTCCAGATAGCTGAGCCCACGAGACCGCGGTGTCCGGCTATGTATATTTTTGCTTCTTTATTCATAGTTGTTTGTTTTATGGTCCACTAATTATATGTCGAGAAAGAGACTTTGAGCACTGAGACTGTGGGACTTTGAGCGCTGAGCACTGAGCACTGAGACTTTGAGATTTTAGATATGATGTTTTACATCTTCTCACAGTCTCATGCTCTCACAGTCTCATGCTCTCACAGTCTTTCTTCTCTCTCTCCTAGTCTCGTGTTCTCACCTTCTCACACTCTCCTCGTCTTCTCTCTATAGTCCTGATTCTTTTCGTCTGATTTTTATTTTCATACTTCCTTTTGGTTGTTTGTCTGACACCAATATTAAGTAGCCACCACCTCCGGCACCTGCCAATTTCCATGCTAATGCCTGTTCGTTATAACTGTCGATCACCTTTTCAATCTCTTTATTTAACATGGCAGGAAACATCGTTGTTTGCGCTTCAAAAGATTTTTTGAAATAGCGGGCAAATTCCTCTAGATTCTGATCGAGGATCGCTTGCCATGCTCCGTCAGCAGCATCGGTCAATACTTTAACGTTTTCCTGATTGATATATGTTTCTTTCAACAGGTCGGTACCGGCAGGACGGGGCCATAGCAACACCATAAAAAGGTGCTTTTCAAGCCAGTTAAGAATGGTTTCATCATGTATCGACTCAAATTGTTTGGGCCAGTAGTCGTTATCGTAATAATGACGTACCAGGCCGGGCATACAAATACCAATGGCGTCCTGTGCACCTGAGATTAGTGTTGATCCGGGGGTATTTTCAAACTTAAAAAGGATCTCCGCCAGCCTTTCCGGTTTCTCCAGTGGAAGAAAGTAGGGCCATATCTTTTTGGCGGCATTACGCGTAGAGGTGCTCATGCCACAGCGTTCATTGTATTCGATTACCGGCTCCAATGATAAGGTAATTGCCCAGCCCGGGTGGTATTTTGAAACGTAAGGCTGGTCTATCCAGGTACCTGCCAAATCAATACGATAGGGCAGGGTGCAGTTATCGCCTGAACGGATAGCGGTGGTGGATCGCGGGGGTAATCCTGCATCGGGAATACGCTCCAATACTTTTAACTCAATTCCCATTGATTCACATAACTCTTTTTTTGCCGGCGAATAACCATCTTCATTTACCACAAAATAGTCGGGTTTTAATGTCTTTAGTTCATTCTGAAAATCCATGATTCCGCCGCCACTGTTTACAAAAGCATCGGTGACGTGCTTGATGGATTTTACCATGTACAGGCGTTCCTGTTCACTATTGATGGTTCGTCGTCCTTTTAGATCGGCAACTGTTTTATCAGACCCGAGGCCTACATATAGCTCACCGTATTGCGCTGCTTCTTTAAAAAAGGCCACATGACCACTGTGCAGCATATCGTAGCAGCCGGAGACGAAGACTTTTTTGTTGGTATTCATTGCTGAAAATGCGTTTTATGATATCCTGAAGACAAGGGTGTTTGTCCACGAATTGCACGAATATCACTAATTTGTTTTTTGATAATATTACACTAATTAATGCACTATTTATACGAATTGAAATGCATTGAATTATTCGTATTGAAGATTAGAATTTCCAAAGTTGACCAATAGCCTTTAAATTAAAACTTTCATTATGATATATTAGCGGAATTAGAGTAATTCGTGACCCGGATAAACTTCTTAATATGATTACGTTTTAGTTTTATTCATATCACACAGAGAAAATTGTTTGTCCTAGAATTACACGAAGATCACTAATTCTTTTGATCGTATTTCGCGAATTAAAGCACTACTCTTTTGTATTGTAGGCTGGAACTTCCAAAGTTGACCAATAAGCCTAACTGAAAACCTGTTGCTTTTAAATAGTTCAATACCTGAGCAGTATGTTCTCCCGATGGTTTACTTAGTGCTTTTAACTCAATAATTATAGACTCATGGCAGATAAAATCGGCAATGTATTCTTTGCTTAGCGGGGTCCCTTTATATTGAATATTAAGCCTGACTTCCTTCTCGAAAGGAATATTTTGTTTTGCAAACTCAATTGCCAAAGCTTCTTGGTATACAGCTTCCAAAAAACCACACCCTAAAGTTTTATGCACTTCCATACAGGCGCCAATAATTTTGTAGCTTTCTTCCTTATATAGCAGTGGTTGGTTTTCCAGTAAATTCATATCGATAGAAAATTAGGTGATCAGCTAATTTCACAAATTACACGAAAATAGTTTTTATAAGAATTCGGTTAAATAAAAGCCTTAGTGAAATTAGTGTAATTCGTGGACCCTACAAACTATTCAAAGTAATTCATAATCTGGTAGCCGCCTTCTTTTAGGTAGCTTTCTTTTTTCATCAGTTTTACATCGCTTTGCATCATATCTGCCACAAGGCCTTGCAGATCGTACTTTGGTTTCCAGCCTAATACGGTATTCGATTTTGTTGGATCACCAATTAGTAGATCTACCTCCGTTGGGCGGAAATACATGGGGTCGACACCGACCAGTTGTGCACTGAGACTGTGAGCACTGAGACTGTGAGACGGTGAGCCCTGGGCGCTGAGACTTTGAGATTGTGAGAGGCGTTCTTTTAATGCCGGCAAGTATTTTTGGCCTACTTTTTCGGTAAAGAGTTTTTCGTCAATAGCGGTTAGTATTCCTTTTTCATCAACGCCTTCTCCTGTGAAAGTGATCTCCATACCAATTTCGGCTGCAGCCATTTTTATAAAGTCGCGGATGGTGGTGGTTATGCCGGTGGCAATTACATAATCGTCGGGTTGCTCTTGTTGCAGGATGAGATACATAGCGCGGATATAATCTTTGGCATGTCCCCAGTCGCGTTTACTGCTAAGGTTACCCATAAATACCTTTTCCTGAAGGCCCAATGCTATTTTTGACAGGGCACGGGTTACTTTACGGGTAACAAAAGTTTCGCCGCGTTGCGGACTCTCATGGTTAAACAAAATTCCGTTACTGGCATGCATCTTATACGCTTCGCGGTAGTTGACCGTAATCCAGTAGGCGTACATTTTTGCAACAGCATAGGGCGAGCGCGGATAGAAAGGCGTTTTTTCGCTTTGGGGTACTTCCTGCACCAGACCATACAATTCAGAAGTAGATGCCTGGTAAATGCGTGTTTTTTCGGTAAGGCCAAGTAAACGAACAGCTTCCAGAATACGTAGGGTTCCTAAGCCATCGGCATTGGCCACATATTCCGGCGTATCGAAGCTCACTTTGACGTGGCTCATGGCTGCCAGGTTATAGATCTCATCGGGTTGTACTTCCTGAATGATTTTGGTGAGGTTCATACTGTCGGTGAGGTCGCCGTAATGCAGGATCAGGTTGCGGTTTTCCACATGCGGATCCTGGTAGAGGTGATCGATGCGGTCGGTGTTAAACATTGATGCACGGCGCTTGATACCGTGAACGATATATCCTTTTTTAAGCAGATATTCTGCTAAATAACCACCGTCTTGTCCGGTGATACCTGTTATCAGTGCTGTTTTTTGTGTCATGATTGTATTTTCAATTAGATCTGTTATTTATTGTTATCCACGAATTACACCTATTTCTCGAAATATTGCCTTTTACGTTTCTGCGCCTGACCCCCTTTGTCTGACGACACCTGCCTGTCGTCAGGCAAGTTTTCCCCAAGGGTGGAAAGCGTTCTGAACGAGTTTTGTTCCAGGACTTTTCATTTGTCCACGAATTGCACGGATTACCCCAATTCGTTTGCGAGAGTGAGGATTAAACGTTTCTTATTAACTGTTAATCGTTTCAAGGTTTAAAAAACACTTGAAGGTTTTTCGGGCAGTTGGCAACCTTATTTAATTCTTTCAACCGTAGTAGTTATTAATGTTATAATTGTAGGGAAACCTTATTTAGCTTATTTGGCTTGGACTCGTTAGTTTATGCATTGATAGCATGTAAAAATATTGCTCTGTTCAAACACTACGCGAAAGCTCGGAAGGAATCACCAGGTGAGATTCGCCCGGGAGCGGTGGCTATGGAAAGTACTTATAAATATCGGCTCGGTGATCAAAGGCTGCAAAAATAACGACATTGTCTTCTATATGGATTCCTATTCGGTATTCGCCCAGACGTATCCGGTAGGTATGCTTATAGCCTTTAAGTTTTTTGAGTTTGGGAATATTACTTAGTTTATTGGCATTTTGTGTTTGCCGAATAATATCGCCAAGCTTTTTTTAGTTAAGCTGTCAGCTGATTTGCTAACCTGTTTGCGAAATTTTTTTGTCAGCTCAATCTTCATCGTTATCAGTATCCAGTGACGACAAAAATTTTGTTTTTTCTTCCTCCTCCAGAAGCCCGGATTCTATCCCTTCTTTTACTGAATAATATATCCCCATTTCTTCTGCATCCTTGTCGCTAAGCTTTTTCGCTTTAAAATTTAATTTTTTTGCTAATTCAAGAATCAGCCGGGCATTTGATTCAGAATCTCCTTTAAGAATTATTGTTTCCATTTGGTACTATTTTATACAAATATACGAGATTAAAATAAGTGATGGTTTTCTTAAGTCCACGAATTGACGAGCTTTCCACCCTTGGGGGGAAAGCTCCCTGAACGAGTTTTGTGCCAGAACTTTTCATTTGTCCACGAATTGCACGGATTACCCCAATTCGTTTGCGAGAGTGAGGATTAAACGTTTCTTATTAACTGTTAAACGCTTGAAGGTTTTGAAAACGCTTGAAGGTTTTTCGTGCTACTGACAACCTTATTTAATTCTTTCAACCGTAGTAGTTATTAATGTTATAATGAATGATCAACCTTATTAAGCTTGTTTTTAATTCTATCCCTAACTGACTGCGCTGTTATGTGCCGGGGCTTTGCCACTGTTATTACCACCCCTGACCCCCAAGGGGGAACCCATGGAACGAATAATTTAGTTTAGATTTTGTTTGGTCCACAAATTACACCGATTTCTTTAATTTATTGCCTGATAAGTTTCTCCGCCTGACCCCCTTTGTCTGACGACACCTGCCTGTCGTCAGGCAAGTTTCCCCAAGGGTGGAAAGCTCCCTGAACGAGTTTTGTGCCAGGACTTTTCATTTGTCCACGAATTGCACGGATTACCCCAATTCGTTTGCGAGAGTGAGGATTAAACGTTTCTTATTAACTGTTAAACCCTTGAAGGTTTTTCGTGCTACTGACAATCTTATTTATTCCTTCCAACCTTAGTAGTCAATAATGTTATAATTGAAGATCATCTTTATTCCAAAAAAAAAACAGTTAAATCGCGAGCATTTATGCCATAACTTTAGTGATTATGGGAATTTCTTGTAAATTTTTCCTCTTGGAGCAAAAGCTGCAAATATTACCGTATCCTCTTCAAAAAAGAACCCGATGCGATACTTCCTTTTTCGGTATCGAAATGCGTTCGGGTGACCTTTTAGTTTCTTAATACCTGAAATTTCTTTTAGTGAATTTGCAGACTCAAAAACAGCAATACTCTGTAAGATCATCTGAGCAAGCTTTTTATCACTGATTTTCTTCAGATCGTTTTCAAATCCATGCAAAAATCTAATCTTCATTCGTATAAGGAGGTTGGTCTTCGTTTAAAATGGTGTGAAGTTGATCCATAATATTTTCTTTCTCAACAAGCGGTGTATTTAGATTTTCTAACATACGATCGAGTAATTGTTCATCCTGAAACTCATCAAGAGTTTTAAATTTTGTCCCCAGACGTTCAGCTAGTTCGACGAAAAATTTTAATTCTGCTTTATCTTTTGGCAGTATAATTATTGTTTCCATGCTATTATTTTATACGGTATAAATATACGGTTTAAAACTGGAATAGTTTTCTATGTTGCCTTTATTCCCGGGGCGTAGCCTCCGGGCTTGTGCCTACTGAGCTCGCGAACGCAGGGGCTGAATTGAACTGCCCTTTCAGGGCGGGTTTTATCCACGAATTACACCGATTACACTAATTTTTATTGGACTACCTATTTTGTCGTTAGCATTTTCAACAGCCCCATAGGGGCGAAATATTGGTAGCCCGGTGCGAAGCTCCGGGTATAAATGCGATAGCATTTAAAGCGGCGCAATTAAAATGTTCAGTAAAGCTTGCCTGTTGTTTGCGCCGCAATGGTATGGCGTTGTTTGTTCATCAGGCGATGCAAGTTCGTATAACGCGCTTAGCGGTTTTGAACCGCTTAGCGCATACTGATTAGTGAAGCAATCTGTTGTTGTTCAATACGGTCCGGATTACAAATCCGAACCAGCGGCGAGGGGCAGTGGGAGTCATATTAATAATCTGACATTAAAGATTCGTAAGGGATTTTTAATTTTTCATGTAGTTTTCTTATCATCTGTAAACTCAATTTACGCTTCCTGCTAAAAATCTCTGAAACTCTACTTTTATATCCAATTATTTTTACCAAATCACTATTTTTCATATCCATTTGCTCCATACGAAAACTGATCGCTTCAATCGGATCAGGAGGAGCAATGGGGTAATGCTCATCTTCATATTTTTCTATCAGGATACATAGAATTTCTGCTTCATCTCCTTCAGGGGAGTCAATCGGAGCATCAAAAATTACCTCAAGTCTTTTTAATGCTTGTTGGTAATCAATTTCTGTTTTAATCACTTTAATATTCATATCCGTCAAATTTTTTCTGCATCAATTGTATCATATTCACTATGTGTGCCAATAAATCGTATAAAAACCCATTGTCGTTCATAGTTTATATGCGTAATCAATCGATATTTGTTTCCACATATATCAAAAACAACACGTCCGGCTTTTAAAATACTTGCTTTGGGATATTGATTCTTAATCGTGGCCGGACTTATCCATTTCGCTTTACTTGCTTCTTTGTGCCACGTTTTCAGTTGGTTTTTCGAATCAGCATGTTTTTCCCAGAAATCCCGAAGTATTTTTTTTGCTATTACCCGCATGTTATTCTTTATCAAACTTGTGGCAAAGATATAAAAAGTTACCAAATTGGTAATATTGTCTTCTGCATTTTAAAATGCCGGATGATCCCTTGCTGGGTTTATTTGTGTTTAAGCGCTTCAAGGTTTTTACCCCTGACCCGCCAAGGGGGAACGACTTAAGCGTGTATTGTTTTAGGGATATACTATGTGTTATTTTTTTTGACTATGAGCTGTTTGTTTTTATCCACGAATTACACGGGTTACACCAATAATATCGCACTCGGTTATCGTAGCCCCTACGGACTACGCTGTGACGTGCCGGGGCGTTGCCCCTGTGCTTGTTATCAAATCTTTTAATGGTCCACGAATTACACCGATTACACTAATTTTTATTGGACTACCTATTTTGTCGTTAGCATTTTCAAAAGCCCCATAGGGGCGAAATATTGGTAGCCCGGTGCGAAGCTCCGGGTATAAATGCGATAGCATTTAAAGCGGCGCAATTAAAATGTTCAGTAAAGCTTGCCTGTTGTTTGCGCCGCAATGGTATGGCGTTGTTTGTTCATCAGGCGATGCAAGTTCGTATAACGCGCTTAGCGGTTTTGAACCGCTTAGCGCATACTGATTAGTGAAGCAATCTGTTGTTGTTTGCAATTTTATAATTGCCTTTCATTGTCGTTATAAACGACGGAATACGAACCCCTCGTTGCAAACGAGGGGGAGTAGGGTCATGCCAGGTAGCAGGGTTTTAATTCCAGTTTCTTTGTTGAATAAAATTTTTTGTTGTTTCGATATTCTTGAACAGATCCTGGCATTTCTCCATTACCTCAGGAATAAGATCTGTTATCGCCTCGGGTATATATTCGTGTGTAATCTGGTTTCTTAAATCTCGAATTTCAAGCAAAGAATCCGCGGAGTGAATAATGCTGAGTTTTTCCGCTTTGTTTAACATGTCAATAAAAGGAAGAAAGGCTTCGTGTAGCAGCATCCATATCGTTCGTAATACTTTCTGTGTATATAAATCAGAGGTGCGGCCAAATTTTGAAGTAAAGGAGTCGAATGTTTCCATTTCTTCAAAGCTATATTCTTTTTTTGTGCCAATTCCCTGGCTTTTTTCTAACGATAGTTTTAGCGAGTATAGCGATTTATCCAGATATACCAGCTCTTCATTTAACAGGGTTAAAGAAATTTTGTCTTTTTCTGTCATGCTTAAATAGTTTGAGCATCTTTTAAAATCAATCGTTTAAAGCTCGAGTCTTCTTTTTTGGTAAAGTTGACCAAATCAATCTTTTGCCAACCAAATTTTTTAAAAAAGGCTATTCGGAATTTTCGTAATTTTCGTGAATCGATTTTCGAATTGGATAAAAGCAAGATGTCGATGTCTCCACCTTTTAGATTGTCGTTAAGCCTTGATCCAAAAAGATATACATCTGTTCCCGGGAACAATGTATTTGCTGTATCTTTTAGGAATTCTCGTATTTCAGGCTTTAATCGCATAAGTCAAAAATAAGTATTTTTTGTGTTTTTTGTGTTTTTGCTTTACATTATTGCTTGCTGAAAGCAATTCTATTTTTGGAACCGGAACATCCTTCGCTGCCGCGCGAATCCTTTCGCGTGGTTTGTAGTTATTTAACTACAATTATATTCTTTAATAATCCTTTTTCTCCGGAATAATCTATTGCGCTACTATACCTATAATCTTCTGCTCGAAAAACTAATCCTTCTTCTACTGGATTTTGGTGAATGTAGTTAATTTTTTCATCGATCACTTTATTGCTCCATAATTCAATTGGTTTATTGTCATGTCTCCAGAATTGATTCTTACTTACATTTGATGCCATTGCCCCAGCTTTTTGAAAGTGTTCAAGTAAAATATCTTTTCGGCTTTCTTGTGGGTTTTCTTTTATTGCTTTTACTATAGCATTACTTGTAAACTGCTTGAAGTCTCCTAATAACTGTTCTGGCTTAACTTCATCTTTATCACTCCTGAAAACTAAATGCACATGACTAGTCATTATACACCATGCAAATATTTCCATGCCTTTGTTTTTCTGACAAAAGCTTAAACTATCGAGTATAATATTCTTGTATTCATTCCTGATAAAAACATCCAACCAGTTGACAACTGCAAAGCTGACAAAATATACACCATCGGGATTATGGAACTTATAGTTACGACTCATGTCGTTTTTTATTTCAGGATTGTAATAGTACAATAACTCTAAGAAGATCTTAGCCTTTCGCTAAACCACGCGAAGGGATTCGCGCGGCAGCGCCGGAGCTTGCCTGTTGTTTGCGCCGCAATAATACGACCCTGGTTTTATCACCACGCGAAGGGATTCGCGGTAGCTATGTAAGACCCTGAAACGAGTTCAGGGTGACGTTCTTAACACGTATTGCAAACATAACCAGGTACGTCATGCTGTCCGTCAGCTGACGGATTCAGCATCTCTGTCATTCTTTCATTATGCCATTCAAAAAAATGGTAAACTCTGCCAATGACGAATATCCGGTTAACGTATGGCGGCGCGGTGTGTATTGTGCCTTAATACTGCTTGTTTTGCGCCGCCGTTATTCGTATTTCGTATGGTCTTTGCGAGGATCCGTCAGCTGACGGAGACGACGCAATCTGTTTTTGTTTACAATTTTAGAATTGCCTTTCATTGCCGTTATAAACGACGGAATACGAACCCCTCGTTGCAAACGAGGGGGAGTAGTGGTAGTGGTAGTTTAAGACCACGCGAAAGGATTCGCGCGGTAGCGGTGGATATAACTGTTTAACAAACGAGATATTATTAAAAACTATTCTAAATTGTGATTTTTTCCAAACATAAATTTGGTGTAATAAACCTATGTTTCTTAACTTGTGGAAAATATTCTAAATGTAAACCGCCGGCTCGTCATCTACCCATCCAAAAGTTTTCGAATCCCGGAAAGGCCAGAAGAGGCCGACGGAGCATTGACAATATATCATATAATTTATTATTACAATGAGTTATCAAGAAGATTTTGAACAGTTGAGCGATGAAATTCAAAATGTTCCGATGGAAAATGTAAAGACTCCTAATCGTCCGGTGGACGAAATTGTTGAACGAACCGAAACACTGGCCGTTGATGCTGCCGAAGACAGTGAAGCACTGGCCGGTGGCGGACTCGATGTTACTTTGATTCCAAAACTGACGACATTGAGCGGGGCTTTGCGTTACTGCCAGGCCGAATGGATGAGTGAATACCGGGCACGTAAAGAGGCCAGGATTCAATGGAACGAAGAATCGCCACAGGCTTTTGCATTGCGTGATGAATTGTTGCATCATTATTCTTTTGCCTACCGGAATCGCGAAGACCTTTTAAATAAGGTTACGCGTATTCGCGAAGGTGGCAGTAATGCCGATATGGTACAGGACTTAGTAGAAGCAGCCATCTTGGGCGAAAAAAATCCTGAACCACTGGTTGCCATTAATTTTGAAATGGATTTACTTCCTCAGGCGCGCACGGTTTCGCATCGTATGTCGGAACTACTGGCGGCTGTTAATGGTTCCGGCGATGAAAGCAGTGAAACCAAAGTGTTACGCGACAAAGCTTTTACCTTATTAAACCAGGTAGACAGTACCATCCGTGAATATGGCCGGTACGTATTCTGGAAAGACGACGACAAAAGGGACAGGTATAAATTATAGTATATTTTGAAACCCTTGATTTTATACCGATGAGAAAGTATTTCTATCGGTATCAACCATTGTAAATACAAAATTTGCTGAAGCTGCATTTTGTATAACAATTGGTACGACTAGTCCCGAGGTAGGTTTGACCCTTCCCCGGGGCTTTTTTATGCCCACCGGCTTTTCAGCCCTTTCCCCGGCCAATTTTCTGTGCTCACCAAAGCGGTTGAGCTTTCCCCGACGTTATTTTTCTGCTCACCGATGCCGATATGTCTTCCCCGAACACTTTTTTGCGCTCACTGGCGAAATTAAGGGTTCCCCGGGCAATTTTTGTTGTTCCCCGGGTGGTGGTGAGCTCTCCCCGGCAATTTCTCTTGCTCCACAGGGGGCTTTTGCCGTTCCCCGGGTTATTTCTTTGCTTCACCGGAGGTTTGGTGGTGTTTTGTTCCTGGCAATATTTCAGGTTATCTATAAGAATACTTTTGTATTCATTGCGTGTAAAAACATCTACCCAACCTTCAACTGCAAATGAGACAAAATTTACCCTGTGAAATAAATCATAGATTTAACGCACAGCGTTATTTCACAGGGTAAACACCATCGGGATTATGGAACTTATAGTTACGACTCATGTCGTTTTTTATTTCAGGATTGTAATAGTACAATAACTCTAAGAAGATCTTAGCCTTTCGCTAAACCACGCGAAGGGATTCGCGCGGCAGCGGCGGTTTGCGCCGCAATTAACCATTCGTTGTTCAAGGCTAAATTTCTAATGTCGTTATAAACGCCAGGATATTAATCCTTTGTGGCAAACTAGGGGCAGTGGGGCCTTGTTTAATCACCACGCGAAGCAATTCGCGCGGTAGCGGGGTTAAATCCCGGCCATCGGCTTTATTCCGACTCAAACGTAATCCCATCTTTTTGTTTTTTGATGAACTCGTAGTGCAGGGTGTTGTGGAGGCCTTGCGATAATGTGTAGGGCGCTTTAAACCCGCAACTATGCGCTCTTGATGCATCAAACTGGGTGGTGGCACAAAACTTTTTAACACGAACAGAGCTTACTGCAAATTTTTTGCCGGTGATTTTACTGAGCACATCAAAACCAAATCCTCCTAACATACCCAACCAATAGGGGAAATGTGTTGCCGGAATTTTTTTGTTCAGACTTTCTTCCACCTGAGCTACCAAATCGTTCATATTCAAATCGGGCTTGTCGATGTAGTTGAATACTCTGTATCCTGGAGATGAGTTTTTTAGATGGTATTTGATAAAAGCGGCAATATTACCTACATAGGCCATCGATTTGTAATTGGTCCCCTTGCCAACCATTAAAAATTTGCCAGAGGCAATTTGTTTGAGCAAATTATACACGTTGCCCCGGTTGCGTTCGCCAAAGATTACTGTTGGGCGAATAATTGTTAACGACCGTTTCTCCGGATCTTTATTGTACCATTCGCGCAAAACTTCTTCTGCTTGCCATTTGCTTTTACCATAGTGGTTAAAGGGATCGGCGGGGTGGCTTTCGTTGGGATTGGTTTTATTCAGTCCATAAACGGCAACGGAACTGGTAAAGATGATTTTCTTCACCCCGTTTTTGTCCATCGCATCCAGTACGTTGCGAGTACCCTGCACATTCACATCGTAATATAGCGAAGTGGGGGAGACATCATCCCGGTGTTCTGCGGCCAATAGGACCACAGCTTCCTGGCCAGCTAAAGATTGATCTAACTGTTCCTGATCCCTCACATCGCCAAGAGTAGTGAGCTTCGGGAAAAATGGGCTTTGTTGCTTGTCAAATATTTTGAGATGAAATTCTTCTTTAACTAGATCGGTTAAGCGGGTCCCTACAAAGCCCGAAGCACCGATGAATAGCATATTTTTATAGTTTTTCATAGATCTTATGTAGTTTGGGGAGCACTAAAGAATTTGAAAAATATTTCAAGACTCTTTTTTTTGCATTATTACCTAGTAGTTGCCTATAATTAGCATCAAAAGACAATTTATCTATTGCGTTAGCTAGACTTTCTGAATTGTTTTGTTCGACTGTGATTCCAGTTTTGTCATGAACACTAACGAATGGCACACCAGTATCAAGATTGGTATTTATTACAGGCTTATTAAAAATCATTGCTTCTAACTGAATAATACCAAATGCTTCACTTGGTGCATTTGATGGAAAAACAAAAAAGAGGCAGTGTTGAAGAATGTATTTTTTATTTTCTTCTGATACAAAATCGTTTATGAACTCTATTTTTTTATTTTCTTTTAATTTATAGTTATTAATCAATTTGATAATTTCTGAGTCTCCATCACCAATAATTTTTAACTTTATGCTAGATTGGCACTTTGCATATGCCTCTAATAATATATGAATTCCTTTGTAATATGATAAACGGCCCAGATAAAGAATATATTCTTCTTGATTAATTGACAGGTTTTGAGGAATATATTTTTGCTCATCAATTGATAGGGGAAGAATTTTTACTTTTTCTTTAAATTTTGATATTACTGAAGAAAATTCTAATAGTTGGGGAGATGTCGTTAATATGATTGAAGATTTTTCACAAAGTTTTGATTGGAAAAATTCGATGATCTTTTTTAATGATTTTTGCTTAATAATATCACTATGCCAGGTGATAATATGTTTTTTATTTTTTGAAAGAAAAGGCGAAAGTAATGATGCAATTGGAAATGGTTCGTGAAAATGTGTTATATCAGCTTTCAAATATTCTTTAATAAAATAGATAAAAAATGATATTGAAATCGGCATAGAAAGAAAAGTGCCAAATGAAGAGCACCTTATAATATTCACATCATTTATTATCTCTATTTTAGTTTTAAAAGTAAAATTTTTATTAATGCATAATACAGTTACATTGTCCCATTTATTTAAATACTCTGCGTATTGTTGGACAATAGTTTCAATTCCTCCTAAATCAGGGAAATAGAACTTATTAATTTGGAGTATCTTCATACTTGATTCTATTTTTATAAAGTTCAATTGTTTGCTCTGCACTATGTTCCCAAGAAAATTTTTTAACATTTTGCAAGCCATTGCCTACGAGTTGTTTGTATAAATTGTCATCATCAAGTAATTCAGTCAATCGATAAACTAATTCATCTACATCTTTTGGAGAAAAATACAAACCAGAATCTCCCACAACTTCTGGAAGTGATGAGGTCTTGGATACAATGACAGGTGTGCCACATGCCATTGATTCTAATGCGGGAAGACCAAAACCTTCATAAAGAGATGGAAACACAAAAACATGTGCAGCGACATATAATAATTTTTTATCAAGCTCAGAAATAAAGCCTGTAAACTTAATGTTTTTTTCAAGATTATTCTTTCTGATATAATAAAAGACCTCCTCTCTATTACTGTATATGTTGCCTACTATTATTAAATTATATTCTTTTTTAAAATTTCGAAATGCTTTTAACAGTGTGATTATGTTTTTGTGCGGCTTAACATTTCCAACACATAGAATATATTTCTTACCCTCAGAATATTTATTTCTTATAAATATTTTTTGATCTTCAGATATGTTTGTGTTATAAAAATCACTAACTCCATTAGGTATTACTGATATTCTATTCTCATCAAGGCCATAATCATTAATCAAATCTTGTTTTGTATGATTTGAAACGGTTATTATGTTTTTACTGTTATCTTGTTTTAACATAGTTAAAAAAAAAGACATATAAAATCTAGAACTTTTCGAGAAGAATTCTGGAAATTTTAAGGGAATTAAATCATGGATGGTTACAAAGGTGTTTTTAAATCTTGACAGTATGGGAAAAACAAAATGAGGGCAATGGTAGATGTCAAATTTTCTCAAGTGTTTCCTAACAGTTAGCTGATTTGTAATGCTAAATATTTTGGAATCTGTCTCTATTATTTTAACTTTTGATTCAAAATCTATATTTTTATTTGTTAATAACGTTATACTGTTAGGGCCTGTATTCATATGTTTTATTAGTTCTCTGGAATATGTTCCTATTCCTGACCAACTTTGCATGCGATAATCAAATAATATTTTCATAGATGTTTTCGAATTAAATCTATTATTCCTTTGATTTTAATTATACTAAGAAATAGCGCAGGTAAAAGAATTGACAATCTTTTTAAATATTCAGACTTAGGAAGATGAACTCTATTAATTGTTAATTCTTCCAGATAATACTTTCGAAGATTCTTTCCACTAATCCCGTTACATTCATAATTTATTAAAGGATGATCAATAAATGTAAAGTTAAAATATTTCATTGCACGCAACCAAAACTCATAATCCATTCTTATTTCGAGATTGGTGTTAAAATTACCAATTGTTTTAAAAACATCCTTATGGACAAGTGAAGATTGATGAGAAACAAGGGCTTTTTTATATAATGGTTCATTATTTCTTAAAACTCGTTTTGGTATTTTGGATTTACCAAATTTTGAAAATCCGGTTATAATTTTATTTATGCCTATGTTTATTATAAATGTTTCAAGTGAATTTTTAGAAAAAAAGGTATCGCCAGAATTTAAAAAAAGAAGATATTCACCACTAGCATGGTTTATTCCTTTGTTAAATGCCTCACTAATTCCTTTGTCTGCTGAGCTTTCCCAATAAGCTAAAATGCTTGAATATTTTTCTATTTTTTTTACTGTATTATCGGTTGACAAACCATCAATAATAATGTACTCGATATTTTTATAGCTTTGGTTAAGAACACTTTTTATTGTTTTTTCAATAGAATTTTCTCCATTTTTAACTATAGTTATAATTGAAATTAAGGGGTGTTGCTTTTTTTTCATGAGTTTTATTTTCAAAGTCAAGTATATAATAGAAAATAATTAAAAAGTATGATTCAAAACAAGACATAAGAAATAACGAAAAGAAAAAATATGATATCAAATATTCATAATTATACCAGTTGAACTTATTTCTAAAAGCATAAGACAAAAGTGAGAAATATGTAATAAAAAAAATTACCCCTCCTTTAGACAAGAAATTTAAAAAACTATTATGAACTTCGATTTCAAAGTTTTTAAATAAATAATCTTCATAGTCATCTATACCGAAAAAAAGATCATCAGTTTCTTCTGTGAAATGTTTGAAAAGAGCAATATTTGCTGTAAAGCGCACTGAATTTGATCCATCGTAAATTTTAAATATTCTCACAGGCCCCGAATATGCAACCGTTCTATCGGTGAAATTTCGCAAATATGCAGCACTTAAAAGTATTGTAAAAATAAGACTCAGAAATGCAATTCTTGTAAAGTTTAATTTATTCATTATCTGAGCAAATAATGAAAATCTGGTTTTTATTATTTTTATGAAATAAAAAGTATTATGGCAAAAACAAGATTTCTACTTTCAAGAAAGAAGATTCCAAAAATCAGAATGCCTAAGGTTAGTATTGTCTTAAACTTAATATTTAGCTTTTGCAATAGAAAAAATAAAAGCAGCAATGATAAGCCAGTGAAATTCGAGTCAGGAATATTTGTATGATATCTGCCATCCTTGCTAGATTCAATATAAATTAATGAGAAAAAGAGAGCCAAATATATTAAACCGAACAATATATATCTGTTAATATTTCGATTTCTAAAGGTTGATATATATACCAGAATAAATATAATAATTGACTGAGAGAAGATAAAAGAATTTTTTGTAAAAAATGCTAATAACAAATGGAACGCAAATGTCGATAATAAGATAGCTAAATTTTTACGGCTAATGTTTAAATATACTAATGAAATTAGAAGCATAAAACCATAACCGAAAATAGCATAAGAAACTTCGGCATAAGGAATAATATAAACAGAAAGTATAGCATACAAAAAAATAATGTATAGATAAAACTTTGAGATCTTTGGTGATTGAAATTTTGATAATAAGCCATGCTTATTTCTCAGATTTATTAATTATAGATGAGTATTGATTTATATAGGTATTGACTACTTTTTGAGAGTCAAATTTTTCACTTATATGGTCTCTTGCATTTTTCGCGATCTTCTTATAATCACTATCATACAATATCCATTTTATTCCTTTTACAAGACTTTCAACCGATTTGAGTTTTGATAGATATCCATTTTCTTTATGGCTAATAAGATCGGAATTTCCACCAGTGTTAAAAGCAACTACAGGGGTGCCACAAGCTAATGATTCCATTATGGCATTCGATAAATTTTCTTGAAGACTTGGAATAATCATTAAATCTGCTGCTGAATAAATTGTGGCTAATGAAACATCATCAGATAATATACCGGAATAATGAATCTTAAAACCAAAATTGGAAGAGGATGAAGGCTTGCTGCTGCCCATGATTACTATTTCTATCTCTTCAGAATCGAGTTTCGTTAAAGCTTCAGTAATGTAATAATATCCTTTATTAGGATCACTTGTTGGATTAAGTGCTCCGAATAATAATATTTTTTTATCAATAGGTAGATTCCATAAGTTTCGTGCTACTTCCTTTTTAATGGGTTTATAAACATTTAAGTTTATTGGATTAGGAAGAGTTATTATTTTTTTATTCTTCAATAATTTACTATTACGAGCTTCAACAGATATCCATTTGCTTAGACCTACTATTGTAATGTTTTTGAGTTTATCAAGTGTTTTTTGTTTACGTTTCCAATTTGTGTGGCTTAAATCTTTTTTGCTATAGCTTTTAAGTTTTGGGCATTTTCCACATTCTTCCAAATAACTCAAGCAGTCCCACTTTACGTGGCATCCTCCTGTAAATAACCAATTATCGTGCATTGTCCAAACTATTGGAGCTTTTATTTGTCTTAATTCTTCTAACTTGAGCATCCCGCCTGATATCCAATGTAGATGAACAATATCAGGAGACATTCTATTTATTCTCTTTACAATATTTGAGAAAGGGAGCCACAAGATTGTAAATGGACCCTCATTGGTTGATTTATATCTTATAAGCGGAAGGTTATCAATGTGAGGTCTTAAAAGATTTATCCCTTGTTTTAATCTTGAATTTGGTCCTAGAACGGTATAATCGTCTGATGCTTTTACTTGTACTAACATCTTTGAATCAACATTAGCATTAATTAATCCTCGATGGAGTCTATATGCTGCTCTTGCTGCTCCACCATGTATGTCGGATGTATTTACTATAAGTACCTTCATATTTAAATTGTTTGGGTATTTTTTTTATACTTATGATTTTAAAATCTTTTGAGAAAACTCAAATGCTTCTTTGATAATAACAAAAAAAGATAAATTTGGATTTTTCGTTTAAGAATATTTTTAAAAGATCCCTTATAAAACTTAGATATACTATCTAATATCTTTTGATTCGGTTTAATATCTTTTTTTAATGGTAACAACTTAAAGTTGTTGTTTACCCTTTGATTTTTATATACAACGTCAATACCGCAATTAACGCCAGAGCCATCATTGCCAATATTTCTCACTAATGAATAGGAAGGAAATACAGAGTACATATTATTCTCAATTAGATGCTTGACAATAAATGTATCTCCATGAATTTGTTGTTTATTAACCGCATTAATCATGTTGGGAACATAATGAGCCGCTATTTTATTCGCATTTTTTATGTTGGAGCAATTCTTAATAAATTTTCTTATATCAGCTATTTCGAAACTAACAGCATTGTATTTATCTTTCCATATACCATAACCCCAGCCCGAAAATCCTTTCCAAATATAAATGTCGTTATAGTAATTCTTTGGTATATTAATAGGTAGACTATAGCCATTGATAGAAAAAATATCATGCCTGTCCTTATAAACATCAAGTCCTTTATTAATGAATGATAGGAAACCAGGAGCGAAAACATTGTCGTCTTCAGAAACTATTAAATTATCATAGATCGAAAAAATATCTTGTCGCGCTGTTTCTGCATTATTTCTTGGACCTTTGTTTTCAGTTCTTTCAAATATTTCTATTTTCTTAAAACCTTTTAAAGCCTTAGCATATTCTTTGATTTGCCTATTAGGCTCAACATCGATTTCTTTCGATGGGGCATCCACTGCAATGTATAAAGGAGACTTGTCGGCTCCTTCGCATTTTTTTAATGATTCTATACACTTTTTAAAATGTTTTTCTCGGTTATAAACAGTAATGAGTATTGGAGTAGAATATCTTTTCATAAAAGCAACTATATTATTATCACGATATGTTAGACAGCTTTATTTTGATTTTCTTTGCTAATATTTTTAAAAAGTATTTAGTATTAAAGTAAGGAATTACAACATATTTTATGAGTCTATTTGAAATAAAACTAATTCTCTTATTGTCTACCTCATAACCAAAGTCCTTCAATATATCAGAAGCTAAATACTCAAACAATGTTAGTTCAAAATAATTCATTTCTTTTTTATACGTGTTAAAAAGACCATCTGAAAAGCTCAAACGATTATTTGTTGGCATACTTACCATATTACGTTTGTAATTGTATTTTTCACTTATTTTGGTAACCAAACCTGTTTCATTTGACACTCCAAGGAAATCAAATATTCTTGTCAAATAAAGATTAGTGTTTTGGAACAAATCTTCATATTTAATTTCAATTATATCTTGGTTGTGTTTCGATTGATATTCTCTAACATCCAATATTTGACTAACCCATTTCTTTGCACCCAATAAAATATTATCAATTCCAATCTCATATTTCTTATGAATCTTCACCTCTGACAAGACTGCATTTCTACCATCTCTGACAATATGAATAAACTTTGAATTCGGAATAAAATATTTAATTGAGTTAAGTTCAGAGGTTAGATCTGTAGCCTTTTCTACGTAGTACTGCTTATTTTCTGGAATAAACTGATAAAAAATTCGTATATATTCAATTATTAGTGAATTTAATTGTTTTTGAGTTATTTTAGATGGAAGACCTCTTGTAAAACCTCTTTCTGTAAATTCCTTTTTTTCATGTTTATATTTTTCTATTAATGGGAAAATATAACCTTGTAAAAAAGTATTAGAACCATTAAATGTTGATACTTCTGGGTGTTCTGATATCATTTTATGAAGCCAAGTAGTTCCTGAGCGTGGTGCTCCTATTATAAAAATGAAAGTAGTAGTAGTATCCATAATAGATTTTTGATTTATAGATTTAAATAGTTACATCAAGGTCTTTTAAGTGGTCAAATCTACTGCCTTTCATTTCTTCTTTCATATTCCATAACATTTCTCTGTAGCTATACTCTGGTTGATACCCTAATTCTTTTTTTGCGTTGGTGATATCATATAAATATGAGTTTTGACTTGGCTTATTTGGCCGATAAATAATTTCTGATTGTTTATCTTCAGGTGAAAAAACATCCACTACACCTCTTATTTGATCTTCAAGTGTAATTGGTTTACCTGTAGCTACATTATAAAAACCTTTATCTAAATCAGAGTCAATAGCTCTATTAAGCATCTGATTAAAATCTTTCACATATACGATGTCTTTAGCTCTGTTGGGATCTCCCCAAATTTCAATAGGCTCAGAGTTTATTGCTTTTTGTATAAAAAATCGGTAACCCATAGGAACGCTTTTACCATTGACATACATATCAAAAATAGGACGATAATTGTATATTGTAGGCAACCTGAAAATAAATGTTCGAAGACCGTGATCCCGATGATAATGTTCAATTAAATCAACCGCTGCGTTTTTTGTTATTATATAAACAGCGTGATCCCCTTTTAAAACAAGTTTTCGTGGAGCATCAGGTTTTATATATTCACCGGTATTCCAATAACCCGCAACGTCTGAATGTGATTGTGTGAATAATAATTGCTGTACATTGGAATTTCTACAATATTCCAGCACATTCAATGTCCCTTTTACATTAACATCTATATACTTTTGTGGATCATACCCTATCATCCGAGAAGGCATAGCTCCTGCAATTAATACTACAGAGTCAATACCTGAATCAGGTAATTGTTTAAAGTCTTCCTTATTTGTTATGTCTACTTTTACTGATTTAATACCTCTCTCTGAATAATATCTTTCATTTACATTTCTACGACCAACTGCCCATACATTATATCCTTTTTCATGAAGATGGTCTACAAAATAAGTCCCTAAAGTGCCTGTTGCACCTATTACCATTACCGTTTTCATAATATCCTATTTTAAAATTTAATCTGAAATTTTACCGAACTTTGATAAAGTATCAGCTGGAGGTTTAATCAACAATAATATCAATATATTTCCAAATATTTGAAACAAACTTCTCAACAGTATTTTTATTGTCAGTCCTAATAACAATTGTTCCAATTGTTTCATTTGCACCTAAAAATTGTTTAATGTATTCTCCATTCTTAACCCAAACATCAACTTCTATAACATACTTTTCCAAATTAGGACTAATTTCAATTTTACGAAATATACCTTCTTTATTACTGTGTAAAATAATCTCACCCCAATATTCATTTACGGAAGGTAATTGCATAAAATCAACTTTCTCACCTATGGCAGCTTTAACAGAATTCTCAATTAAATCAACATTCGTTATGTATTTTATCATCTCAGCTAGACGATTACCTCCCCCTCTGGGAGAAACCTCCATAATATATGGTTTATCATCTTTCCCAACTCTTGCTTCAATATTATAAATTGAAGTCCTCATTTTCAGCAATTTGAGTAATCGTTGAATTTCAGATGAGAGGTTCTTTTTATGTCTATCAGCCATATTAGATGGCCATGTAAATCCAGCAGGAGTATATGGGTTAGCAGAGTTTTTATCAAAATACTGATTGGATAGAGTAAAGAACGTTAGCTCACCATTTATTGAAAAACTTTCTGAATCGGAAGCAAAACCCTTTTGTTCAATATATTCTTCAATAATAAATTGTTTTGATTGTGAATGAGATATTGCATTTTGAATCTTTTCCCTCAGTTCGGAATAATTCTCAACTTTACCTACTCCTTTACTTCCCGCCGAATCTACTGGTTTGACAATAACAGGCCAGGAAAACTTTTCTATATCAACTATAGCTTCATCTAAATGTATATAGCCTTTTGCCTTTGGCACATTAAAATTGTTTTTCTCTAGGAAATCTCTAAAAAGTGCTTTGTCTTGTAGAATTTTAACCGACTCATAAGGGCCAGGCTTAGGAAGGTTTAATTTTTCAGCAACATAAGCAGCTGTCACAACCCCAGGGTCAACTGCAAAAGACATAATACCATCGACGTCTAATTCTTTAGCAAGCTTTAATACCTCGTCTTTATCAATAATACTTACATTTTGGTATTCATTAGAATATTTGTGAGCTATATTTCCAGGTACATTATCACATGTTATGACATATAGTCCCATTTCTTGTGCGATATTAATAACTGGTATCAAATATCTTAAGCCCCCGAGTAAGAGTAATTTCTTCATATATTTATTTGATCATGTTTTGTTTTCCCATGGAAATTCTTTTCTAATAGGTTGCTTTTCCAAGAATTTACAGAATTCCATATAACTATTATGCTTTTTAAGGTTTATTATTAATAGCTTTTGAGGTTTATTTTTAAAATATTCTTTTACATCATTATTATATTTATTTCAACTTAAAAAACCACCTGCTTTGCTGGTGGTAATGTACTGTTGGCTATGCCTGAATTCTGTTTTAATAATCTATGCATTATTAATGTTCTATTTTGCTTATAATTTTGAAAAGATAATATTCTTCACTACCCCCTTTGGGGGTTTTTCAAAGCCACCTTCTTCGAAGGTGTGATTTTTACTATAAAATTCCATCAATAGCTTTTTATCATAGGGATTATCTTCTGGTATATTAAAAAGCTGTTGGTTCACAACCCATTGTCGGCCTTTTGTCTAATTTATAGCGCTTTTTAAATCTTCTTTTGTTGGAATTTTCCCGTCTCTTCCCCAAAGTTTAGAATGGAATCTTGTTATTGATCGGTACCATTCTTCCGCATCATCCCGAATTGTTAAAATGAATTTACTATTGGGAAAAACATGATTTAAAATAATATAAGTATACGGAAATGAAAATGGGGAATCTTGAAAAGCCTGCGCAAATTTACAATATTTGATAATAGGTCTAAAGTCTCGTTTTAACCAATCATTCAATAGTTTTTTAGCTTCTGTTTCATTACCAACTATGTAACCTAATTCTTCAAGGGCCTCTTTTACTGAAGTCGTACCTGTTTTATTTAAACCAATGCAAAATATTTTCTGTTTATTCTTAACTTTAATACGATAATACGATTTTGAGAGATATTTGTAAATATTTAATGAAAAAGGAAATTTCATAAATATTTTTCCCCCTATTGTTTTAATAAAATTATTCATTTGTATAGAGATTTAAAATTCAAAAGAAAACTCATTAGATGTTCTTTATTTAAAAAATAATTTAATAATAAATATATTCCCGATAGAAGAAAAATATTAACCACAAATTCAATTTCTTGTGTCTCAATTTGTATAGCTAATAATCCACCTACTATAATAAGAACTAAACCAAAAACTATATATTTTAATATAAGAAGGAACTGTTCTTTTATGCCAAAAGATATCAAATTTCCCATTGCAATTCCTTTAAGAATAAATATTACAATTCGAAGCACAATCTCTCCAATAATTATATATGAAACGCCTAAGGGATACATTAAAAAGACATTTATTATTCGAAGAGTAAATGTGACTAACGAATAGTAGAAGTTTAGTTTTGACTTACCTAGTCCCCAGAGCGCATTGGAAGAAACGGCATTAATAGGATAAAGTATTCCAACGATACAAAGCAATCTCAAATAAGGCAACATTGGTAGCCATTTCTCCGTTAAAAAAATAATAATAAAAGGCTTTGAAACTATCATTAAAATAATCATAACTGGAAGAATTATAAAAAGCAAATTTTCCATATATTGCTTTGTAGCTTTTTTTAACTTTTTAGTATCATTCTGGAATCTACTAAATACCGGAAAAGCCACAGAACCAATTGCAGATGTTATATTTTCTGATGAGGCATTTTCAAATCTTTTTGCATTAGTGTAAAACCCTACTTGAGCCGCAGGATAAAATTTGCCAATTATTATTTGGTATAAATTGTCAAAAAACCTACCTAATACTGTCTGAAACAAAATCCAAGAACCAAATGAAAACATGGATTTCAAGGAAGTAAGACTAAAACTGTTTAATTTTATTTTATCAGTAAAAATCCATAGAGCTATTGCCACAAAAGAGGCGTTAATAATTCTTTGAATAACCAAGCTCCAAACACCCATATTTGAATACGCAGCAATTACGGCACTAATACCTGAAACAATAAATGCGGATGTAAATATTTTTGTTCTTTTCTTAAAGTCAACATTTTTGGCAAGTTTGGCTTCCTGAACTATGCTTAATGAACGTATGATAATAAAAAGCCCCATTACCTTAATTATCAAAATTAATTGGGGTTCATTATAGAATGAAGCAATCAGAGGAGCGGTTGTGTACAATAACAAATAAAAAATTAAGGATGAAAAAAAGTTAAAATAAAACATAGTACTTGCATCTATGTCTGTTGCCTCCTTCTTTTGGACGTATGCTTGTCTGAAACCACCTTCAATAAATATTTCGCCAACTGCAAAAAAAACGGTTATCATTCCAATCAATCCAAAATCATCAGGGGTTAATAGTCTCGCGAGTATAATTCCGATAATTACTTGGGAAATTTGATTGCCAAATTTCTCAACTAATGACCAGAAGATACCCGTTAAGGCTTTTTGTTTAAGTCCTGAATTCATGTTAATTTTTAAAATCCCGGATTATGGTAGTTATTTTTTTTACCAGATCATTATCCAAACCTGGATAAACGGGCAGGCATATCACTTTTTTGGTCATTTCTTCTGCAACCGGAAGGTTTTCGGGCTTGGCAGATTCTAATCCTCGGTAGGTAGGAAATTGACTAATGAGCGGATAGAAATAGCGCCGTCCAAAAATGTAATTTTCTTTTAAATGGTTGTAAAGGTCATCTCTGGTTTTGCCATATTTTTCTGCATCAACAAAAATTGGGAAATAGGATATACTGTTATATTTTATTTCATTAGGTTCTTTAATTAAATCTATACCGTTCACATCTTCTAGGTTTTTTCGGTACGTATGGGCTATTAATTGCCGTTGTTCGATGTTGAACTGATGTTTTTTGAGTTGTAATAGTCCTAAAGCAGCCTGCATCTCATTCATTTTTGAGTTAATGCCAGGTGCCATGACCTTTGTTTCGCCTGCAAAGCCAAAGTTTTTCAAGTAATCGATACGTTGTTTAGTCTTATCATCATGGCAAATAATAGCTCCCCTTCCATGGTATTGAAAGGTTTAGTTGCATGAAAACTCAGGGTGGATAAATCTCCCCAGTTTAGAATGCTCTGACCTTTATATCTATTCCCAAAAGCATGCGCAGCATCGTAAATTACTTTTAGTCCGTAAATATCAGCAATTTCCTGTATACGCTCCACATTGCAAGGGTTGCCATACACATGCACAGGCATTATGGCGGTAGTTTGTGGAGTAATGGCTTCTTCTATACTTTCCGGGTCAATATTGCCATATTCTGGTTCTATATCCACAAAAACGGGTTTAATACCATTCCACCAGAGGCTGTGTGTTGTAGCCACAAAGCTGTAAGGAGTGGTTATTACTTCGCCCGTAATTCGCAAGACTTGCAATGCGGTAACCAAAGCTAAAGTTCCGTTAGCAAAAAGTGCAACATGCTTCACACCCAAATATTTTGCCATTTCGTTTTCTAGTTGCTTGTGAAACGGGCCATTGTTGGTGAGTATCTTATTTTCCCATATTTCTTCTAAATATGGGATGAAATCATCTAAGGATGGCAATGCAGGTTGCGTAACGTAGATAGGGTTTACTTTCTTTTTCATATCTTAATAATTCTTTGCACGCATTCAAAGTATCTTCCTTTAAGCCTTTTGTATCTGAATAATATTTTTTATCCATTCAACGTTATCAGCTATTTCTTCCAAATAAGCAATTTAAAAGCTGATTCAGTTTTTGGATGGCCTGAACGAATTTAATTACTGTAGTTATTTTTGAAGTACCTCAAATCCTTATGGTAAATCTTTGACAAATCCTAAATTATATTTTTAAAAACTCTACTGGACAGACACCCAATAAAATTGATCAAAGAATTTTTCCAATATTCCGAGGTGTAAAGCTTATTGAGTATTTGCATTTCATGAAGGTTGATATTATAATATCTCAGATGGATCCCACCTCACCTGAGGTATTATTTTCTTCAACATTTCCCGAACTGTTGCTTTAATATCAGCATTGGTGTTGTCTACTACCATAAAGGGCTGATTCGGTATCTCGAAAGGAGCGGAAATACCGGTAAAGTTCTTGATTTCGCCGGTGCGGGCTTTTTTGTATAATCCTTTGGGATCGCGTTGCTCACAGACTTCCAACGGGGTGTCGATAAATACTTCCAAGAAGTCGTCTTCGCCGATGATCTCGCGGGCCAAAGCACGCATTTCGTTGGTGGGGGAGATAAAGGCGCAAATAAGGATAATGCCGCAGTTCATAAAAAGTTTGCTTACTTCAGCAATTCGCCTGATGTTCTCGATACGGTCTTCCTCGGTAAAACGCAGGTTACGATTAATACCGGAGCGCACGTTGTCGCCATCAAGGATTTGGCAGAAGTAGTTAAGTTCAAAGAGTCGTTTTTCAAGGGCACTGGCCAAGGTGGTTTTTCCAGAGCCAGAGAGCCCTGTCATCCAAATCACCTTGCCTTTTTGTTTTAGGTAGACCTCTTTGGCGTCTCTTCCTTTTATCTGTTCAAATGTTGTGTAGATATGGTTTGTCATTGTTGTGTTTTTTCGTTTATGTATGTTCGCTTTTTGTTTTGGTGCCAGATGTATGGTGCAGGATGCAAGATACTTGCAACTCGTGACTCAAAGTTTAGAGGTAATGCCCAGTAAACTGCTACATTTTGGATTTGTGCCGCTTTCTACAATCACTAATCATCATTCATAAAAAGAATTTATTGATTACAATTGTCGTCAGTTTCTACTGGGAAAGGAGCTTCCTGTAAATCCTTTTTCTTTTTTCTAAAGCTAAATATAGGTTTGTAAATGTGTTTACCATCCTTAATAACACCAAAGTTGGAGTGATACCATGCTCTTTCATGTAAGTAGTACAGGACTATCTTGATCAGTACGTCGGCAGCTCCAATAGCCATTCCAAAATCAAGGCTTCCGGTTACGATCCATCCAATTATGAATGTTGTGATAGAGGCCATAATCCGCCAGGTTATGGCTTTGGCCAGGTGTCTTCTAGGTAGTACAGACATGGTTTATAAAGTATAAGTTAAAAGTTGGAAATCAATTTTCTGCCGGGGAGATGTTACCCCTTAGTCTGAGTCTCTCCGCCAGAGTACTCCTCCTAATGGTGGAGAAGGTTTTTTTCCCAATTCATTAATAAGTACACGGATTCGTGGTATTTAGTGACGTGGCGATCTTATGACTGCCCTGCTTACTTCACAATAAAATAAGGATTCAACAGATTCTTCTTATTATACTTCAGTTCTCCACTTAGGTCTGTCAACCAGAGTTTCTTCCCGGCTGCATTAGCAATGGCATGCCCTGCTGCAGTGTCCCATTCCATCGTCGGGCCAAAGCGCGGGTATTGATGAGCAGAGCCTTCGGCTACCAGACAGATCTTTAGTGAGCTTCCTTTGGATATGATCTCAATCTGCGAATGTTCTTTTTTAAGTTTATTGATATAATCTTCTGTCTCAGTGCTCATGTGTGAGCGGCTGCCTACCACTTTTAATACTTCGGTGATTAGTGGTGCGGGGAGTTGTTGTCCTTCAGATTTTAGCTGTACCAAATCTGAATGTTCTTTTGCATCCTCCAGTTTCCAAACACCTTCTTCCAATGAACCAAAATAAAGGGTGCCGCTAACCGGAACAAAGATGACTCCCATAACCGGTTTATTGTTTTTTACTAACGCAATGTTTACAGTGAATTCGCCATTCTTTTTAATAAACTCTTTGGTGCCATCCAGCGGATCGATTAGCCAGAAGGTGTCCCATTGTTTTCGCTCGCTGTAAGCTATGGTTTTTCCTTCTTCTGAAAGAATTGGCATACCGGTATCTTTTAAAGTGGCTTCAATTACATTATGACTGGCTTTATCGGCAATGGTCAAAGGTGAATTGTCGACTTTTTTCTCCACTGAAAGATCAGTATTCGGATTGTTGTAAATCTTTAGTATTTCTTCGCCGGCTTTTATTGCGGCTTGTATTGCTGTATCTATGATTGTCATTCAAAAATTGATAATTTGTAAAATTGAAAAATAGTAAGCTACGTGCGCTGAGACTGTGAGACTTTGAGCACTGAGAACAATGACTCGTAATTTGGAACGCGTAGCTGTTAGCTAGTGCCTTGTAACTTGTTGTTTATTGTATTCGCTTTTTTAGTAGTTGTTTAGGTATTTGTTCGCTCTTCGACTCCCGTCGTTGTTGTCGGGACAGGTTCGCTTAGGTTGACTATTCTGGATGATGTTCGTTCCATTGTTTTTTAACAGTTCCCAAAAACTCCTTACCAAATATCCAACCGATGGCCGTTACCACTCCAAGAAAAGTAAAGATAATTAACGTCATTGCCCCACTTGTATCATCCTCCAGCGGCACGGTAACCGGCTTCAGCACTGAAAACACAGGCGTATCTTCTTTTACCTGTATTTGTGCCTGCTCGAGTTGTTGTGCCAGTTGCGAGTAGACTTCAAAAGCCAGCTGGTATTCGTTTTGCAGCTGTTCTTCCTGGGTACGTGCCAGGGCGGAGGTAACGTTTTTATTGCGGTCGCGGAAGCGGGCGAGTGTGGCCTGTGCTTCTTCAAAAGCTTTCTTTTTTTCGTTATAACGCTCCTCAATAAATTCGAGTTGGTTTTTTGCTTTTTCTATTTTAAACTCGGTGATGGTATTTTGCAGCAAAGCCTGTGCTTTTTTGGTGAGCTGTGCTGCCAGTTCTGGGTCGAGTGTAGTAGCCGAAAGGGTGAGGTAGCCGTCTTTATCGTTCACTTCGAGGTTTACGGTGTTATCGAGTTGTTTACGGATTTTTTCCTGCTCTTTGGTGAGGGAGATATAGTCGTTGCTTGACTGGTCACTGGCTAATTGTTGATTATCGTCGTTTCCGGATTCAGCTATCACACCGGGTAGTCCGATGGTGTATTTTTTTAGTAGTCCAAGCGCTCCGGGCTTTTTTACCTCGTTAAAATAGGTGTAAAAAGTAAGTGGCTGGTCTTGCTCCGGGAATTGAAACGGGGTGTTCATCAATTCGAGCTGAAAAGGCACACTTTTTACGATTTGCGGGTAAACCATGGGGAGAGTTGCCCGCTGTTGTTTGTCATGTCGCCGAGGTTAAAACCTGCCATTGCCGCCAGCGAGGAGAGTCCCCCATTTTTGATGAGCCATCGGAAACCTGGGGTACCAGGGTGGTGGAGGCGGTGTATTCTTTTGGGGTTAGAAGGGCTACGGCTACTCCCAGTGCCATAAATACGACTACCGTTATTAGTATGAATTTCCGGCTTTCCCAGAGGGTTTTGGCTAAGGCGATCAGATCGATTTCATCGTCTTGCATAGGAGCCTGGTTGTTTTTTGTATCGTTTGTCATAATTTATTATTCTGAGTTAATAGGGTCCCGATGTCCGTCAGCTGACGGATCGGGATTAATTCCACTAAAAACATTCAGTTCGTAAACTCCTGAATGTTTAGTGTCATTGAATTTTATATTTCTTCGGTCATTGTATTTTGTTTAGTATATCAAATCTGTATGTCCTGCCGGACGGGCTTTCATCTTTGTCTTGAAACAAAGACGAAACAGAAAGTTCAAGGCTCCTTTTGCTCTTTGCACTTCATCTTTACAAAACCTAAGTTCGGTCGGGTGATCTTCGAACAAGTTCTCAGCTTCCCGATCTCTCTAAGGTTTTGTTTTGATTCAGCACTCGACCAAAAGAGGCCGGTCTTCCGATGCTTTTCAAGATCGGGATTAGCTCCACTTGAACCTTTCAGTGCGCTACGCTTCTGAAAGTTTAGTGTCGCTGAACTGAAAGAGTCTTTTAGATGATGTATATTTTATATTCCATTATTAATCATTTATCGATAGTTCCTGTGCGGTGACCCCTTTAGGGAATTAAAGGGTGGCGCTGGCTATGAGGTCGATTTCATCGTCTTGCATAGGAGCCTGGTTGTTTTTTGTATCGTCTGTCATAATTTATTATTCTGAGTTAATAGGGTCCCGATGTCCGTCAGCTGACGGATCGGGATTAATTCCACTAAAAACATTCAGTTCGTAAACTCCTGAAAGTTTAGTGTCATTGAATTTTATATTTCTTCGGTCATTATTTTAGGTATTTTCTTGTTTCGTAATCAAGGAGTGAGGCTGCCACGCCTGCGGCTCGCAGACTCGTGCGATAAAGTATGTGGAATAATGCTTTGCATTAAAATCTTTGATTTTATTCCACATGGTAAAGTATTTTTTGTAAAAAAGTGATGAGGCTGCTTCGTCGCTCGTACCTCCCGAAGTTTGATTCGGGATTAGTTCCTCTTTCGCCTTTTGGTTCACTTCGTTTCCCAAAAGGCGAGAGTCACTGAATCGCAGAGTCGTATTAAAAAGTTTGTTTTGGAATAGCGATATCCGGGCACTTAATATTCTATGGTGTAAGATTCCGCGAGGGAGGGACGACCGTGGCGGTCTTTTGCCCACTTGCACCTACATTATTTCGAAACATTTATAACGGTAGCAATGGCTACAGCCATTGACGACATTGTGGAGGCTATGGCCAGCCATAAGCCTTGCGGACGTTCTTTCTCCGGTTTTTCGGGTACCACTACCACACTGCCCGGTGTTACTTTTGGGTAACGTCTGAAAATAAATCCTTTGGTAACGGCTGTTTCGCCATTGGGGTATTGTACGTAGGTTTTTTTCTTATTGGCCTGTGCCTGGAATCCTCCGGTGCGTTCAACGTAATATCTGGCATTACGTCCGGATTCGAAAGTAATGGAGAAGGGATTTTGTACGCTTCCAATAATTTTAACGGTTTGCATAAATTCCGGGATATTGAGCCGGTCGCTGTTTTTTAATAACAGGTCTTTGTCGCTGCGTGGAGTGTTAAGAATATTTTGCAGGTTAATGGCTACCTGTTCGGCACCCAGTTCTTCCGAGAACCGTTCGAGTGTGGCCCCCTGGAGGTAGGCTTTCGGGGTTGTTCCTCCGGCCATTTGTACCAGGTCGGAAATGCGCATTTGTTTGTTGGTAATGGCATAAGCTCCGGCGTAGGTCACTTCGCCCGAGATAAAGACGGTTTCGTTTTGCTTAAAGTTGGGGGCAGTACGCACTGATACCTGATCCCAGGGCTGTAATTTCATTTCAGCATCGTTTTTCCCGAATTGTAATCCGCGTGAGATATTGGCAATAATCACATGTCCGATGGTATCGGAAAGAACAGTAGCATCGTTGTAGCTCAAACGGCGGGCAATTTCAATAAAAGTACTGTCGGCGCCTTCGGTCAATCCTCCTGCCAGAAAGATGGCGTCGCCAAGTGTCATGCCTTTCGACCAGTTGAATGGCCCGGGTTCAAGCACTTCTCCGTTAACGGTTATATAAGGTTGTTCTTTTAAATCGAAATGTGTTTTGATGAGTACTTCATCATCGGGTTGCAGCAGGATGTTTTGTTTTCCGCTGTTTATATCTTCCACATCAAAAGCGATGGCAGAGGTTGTACGGTCGCTGTTGTACCGGGTTATCAATCCCCGGCCTTTAAATGCTTCGGGCAGCAGTTTGTCGGCTTTTTCAATTAGCTGAGCCAGTGATAGTCCTTCGGTCCATTCGTATTCTCCCGGATGATAAACAGCGCCTTCTATGCTTACCCTGTTTTCGAAGCGGTCGGTTATCAGCGTGTTTTGAATGGTATCGCCCTTTACCAAGGGGGTGGTGCCAAGTTGTTCGTAAGGAACATCGATGATCTGTTGTCCCTGTTGTGTTTTGCGTACAATCTGTGTATTTCCTAAAAAGGCTCCGGCGTTAAATCCTCCGGCAAAGCGCACCAGGTCGTTTAGCATTTCGCCTTCTTTTATTTCGAAAATGCCATTGCGTTTAAATTCGCCGTTTACCACTACCTGTTTTTCTGCCGGAGGGACAATTACGATATCGCCGTCTTTTAAGGTGATATTGTCAGACGGATCGGCATTTATCAGTAAGTTATAAATGTCGATTACCTTTTCGATTTTGTTGTTGCGGATGACCTTTATGTTTCGGAACGAGCCAATTTCATTAGGCCCTCCGGAAAGGTACAGACCATTAAAAACGGTGGCTGTAACAGGCAGGGTATAGGTTCCGGGAGTAACGACTTCTCCCAGCATATTTACACGGATGGAACGCAGCTGTCCCATGTCTAACTGGGCAAAGGTACCGGGATTGTCGGCTCCCATATCAGCATAGATTGCGGTAAGGTTTTTTACAATTTTCTTTTCAGCCTCGTCGAATGATAGTCCGGCCACATAAACCGGTCCCAGGTCGGGGATTACGATCTGCCCATTGTTATTTACCCTTAGCTGATAGGTGTTTTGCGAGTTTCCCCAGATTTGAATAAGCAGCTGATCGCCAAAGCCAATCTCGTAATTTTTTGGTGTTTGTATGTTTACCTGTGGTTCAAAAGTCAGGTTTTCGTTGTTAAACAGGTAAGCTCCAAATACTTCCAGATCCGTCCTTAATTCAGCTTTTCTTTGAGAAAGGTAAGTGTCTTCTTGTTCTTCGGGCAGCGTTTCCGGCTCTTCATACAGGTTGTACATGTTTTGTTTTGACGTGTCTTGCTCCTGTAGTCGTTTGCGCATATCACTGATTTGTTGCTCAGTGGCACCACGCTGGCGGGCGAGTTGTATGGCTTCTTCTTCTGATAAACCCGCATCACTCATGGCTTTTTGGGCTTTGTCGATTTCGGATTGTGACAATGATTTAACGTCAACATTCTTTACATCCTGCGTCTGTGCCTGTGCAGCCAGCAGCATTGCCAGGCAAAAGAATACCGTTAACATTGTTTGTAATAAGTGCTTCATATTTTTAATAGTAAAGATTTTATACTGAATACTTTGCTGTTGGTTTATAATTACTCACCCTGATTGAAACTTTGTTAAAATCGTCCCTGCCTGACGACAGGCAGGCCTCTCTTTGAAAAGAGAGGGAGTGAGGGTGAGTTTAATACCTATCGTTCTGATTTATCATTAAAATGGTACAATTCGAATATCGTTCTGTTTAATATGAACGAATCTAGAATATTTTCCTGTTGGGGGTGATATATTGTTCCCTAAGTCCGAAGTCGGGAGTCGGGAGTCGGAAGAAATACATTCATAGGATTGTATCTCTACTTCGGTCTTCTGTCTCCGGTCTTCTGTCCTCTTTTCTTATTCCCTCGACCAGATGTGTAAGGCATTTTGTTTTTCGAGGTAATCGGTTTTTTCCTTTTCCGAAAGAACAAGGTAGCGTATTTTTTTATTGACCAGTTTTTCAGCTTTCGACACCAGTGCAACAACGAAGCGGGTATCGATGTCATCGCCCACCAGTAGCAGGTCGATAATACTTGATTCTTTGCCAATGGCCAGATCGCCGACAAGATAGGCTTCGTTCAAATCACCGACATTTTTCAGGATCTTATCGATAACCGTATCCAGCCCCACCGTTTTTTGCAAGATGCTGTTGATCTCAGTGTAAAGCGGGTGATTGCCGTTGGCGCGGAAATATTTTCTGTTCCCGTTGAAATTGGATACCAGTAAATCTGCTTTTTCCAGCCGGTTTAACTCAACACGAATTGCATTTGATGATTCACCAAACTCATGCTCAAGGTTTCTGAGGTAACTGGTTGTTTCCTTATTCAGAAAAAACTTGAGTAAAAGTTTTAGCCTGGTTTTGTTAGTAATTAAAGATTCTAACATGCGGGTTATTAATAAGTTAAATGTTGTCGTGTGTGCTAAAAGATTGGGTTGTTATTCGGAGTTGGATACTGCTTCGCCTCCTCAGTTACATTTAGAATGAATGAGTAGGTAGCTAAAATTAGAATTGAGTAACAAATGTACTCGTTTTGTAGAAATGTCAAATAGTTTTTACCACAAATTTGAGAAAATGACCATTTGTTAAGTAAAATTTATTGGAATGTGTTGAATTGAAAGAGTGAAGGACTGTGGGTAGTGAGCACTGCGCTTTGAGAGGATGAGCGATGAGACTGTGAGATGGTGAGATTGGGACTGTGAGCGCTGAGATGGTGAGACTGTGAGATGGTGAGACGATGAGATGGTGGGATGGTGAGATTGAGACTGTGAGACTGTGAGCACTAAGACGCTGAGATGATTGATGAGGGTTGGAAGATGGGAGTCCGAAGTTGAAGGAAGTGTACTTGCGGGGGGCAGATAGCTTGAAATTTGGGGCTTAAGGCTTGTGACTTTGTCCTCTGTGCTACTGATATCTGCTCAGAGAGGCTCTAAGGTAATGTGAGTTTTATTTTCAAGTTAATGGTTAAAACCCTGCAATTTATTGCAGCTACTTTAGTTTCTATAAACTTTTGTTTTTGACCGAAGACCGAAGTTCTTAAAGAATTGAATTTTTTTCTACCGTCTTCGGACTTCTGTCTTCCGTCCAATATATATTCATCGAATTTCATTCGAGTCTTAAACCTATGTATTTCAAATGCATAGTGGTTTAGTTGACATTGTATACGGAGAGAGATTGTGGATGTTGTTGGCTCAGATCACTGTTTCGGGTACGACACTCAGGTAGCTGGCAGGAATTTCTACCAAAAACGAGGTCTCAATTTGTTCGATACGCAGGGCAATTTTATTTTTTCCGCGTGATTCGATCAGTTCGCCTTTTAGTCCGACCATCGGTCCTTCAATAATTTCCACCAACTTGCCGGGTTCGAAGTTTTCACGCGTAACATGAACATCAAAATCAAATTGTAGAAGCAGGGTGCGTAAGGCATCGATTTCTGCCTGGCTGACAATAGCGGCTTTGCGTTCGAAAGTGATGTAACACACCACATTATCGAGTTGTAAAACCTTGTCGTATTCCTTACGCGTGATGTTTACAAAACAATAACCGGAAATGAGCGGTGTTTCTACCCATTTTTTGCGGTCTTTCCATTGGCGCAACTTTTTTTGCAGGGGAAGAAAACACTCAATGCCATTCGCGTTAAGTTCCTGAACGACTTTTTTTTCAGCGCGGGACCTGGTGTATACTACGTGCCAGTGTTTTTGAGTTTGTAAACTAATCATTAGTCTGTTTCTGTAATTTGGATTTGTAGGGGACAAAAATAGGAATTACTTCGATAAAATGAAGAGGATGGGGTGAAAAGTTGAAAGTGTGTGAGTGAGTGGGAAAGAGATGGTGAGACGGTGAGCACTGGGAAGTTGAGACGATGAGATGGTGAGAAATGAGATTGAGAAGATGAGCACTGAGATTGTGAGATGGTGAGACGGGATTGATTAAGATCGGAACCTGGAGCTTGAGACTGTGAGACAGTGGGACTTTGAGACGGTGAGAATGTGAGAATTTGAGAAGCGGGAAAGGCTTTGCGTCGTGGCGTCTTTGCGAGAGATTTGGGATTGAGCGTTGGGATGTTGAGACTTTGAGCACTGAGATTGTTAGACGATGAGACTTTGAGCACTGAGATTGTGAGCACTGAGATTGTTAGATTGAAGGATTGAAGGAGATGAGATTTTCTGTGTTCTGTTGTGTGTCTTAAAACCCGAAGCTCGTTACCAGTGGCTTTCTGCTTATCAAAAGGTATAAACCAGCGCAAGTCCTTTCTGTCGACCTGTTTTAAAGGGAAAGATATCGAGGTTTTTCAGGTGTTCACGATCCCATTTGTATTGATGGGTAAGGTAGATAAGTTCGGTGGAGATCATTCCAATTCCCGCACCAACCAGCACATCGGAAGCCCAGTGCCCGCCTTTGGATACACGCATGACTGCTGTCGTTGTTGCACATGCATAAGCGCCTACGCTGTACCAGAGGCTTTGCTCTCCATATTCGCGGTGCATCCATTGTGCAGCAGCAAACACGATGGAGGTATGTCCCGATGGCATGGAGCCCGAATCGCCCGTTGGACGCTCTACATCCAGGGTGCTTTTTAGCCCTTTGGTAATTAGGGTGGTTAATAGCATACTTTTTCCCAGGAGGGCAGTTTGGTTACCTACATTATTTTTTCCTTTTATCCCCAATACATTTAAGGAGTAAACCGCAACAATGGGGGCAAAACGTAAATAATCATCCACATCGCCTGTATAATTAAAATGATTCCAGCGCCACTCGTTGATATCGTATTTCCAGTCGGAAAAGTGGAGAACCGTTCCCCCGGCAATCAGAAGCGACGGGGCGACAAAGGGTTTAATGCCTCGTTTTTTGTCGACATATTTAAAATCGATGCGGTGAATGGAATCGTTGTGGAAAGCGAAGTTTGGAGTTGTCTCGGTAGTCAGCAGAGAAATCCCTTTCGGGTAATTTTTGTTGGAGGCCATCCCATGTATTGAGAGTAATAGCATTGCTGCCACCAGAATAGTTGTAATGAATATTGAATGATTTTTCACGGGGCAAAAATAGAAAAAAGATTGAGTGATGGGTAATGAGACTGTGAGACTTTGAGCACTGAGATGGTGAGACGGTGAGACTTTGAGATGAGAAGAGAGCAGAGAGATGGTTAGAAGATGGGACTTGAGCACTGAGATGGTGAGACTAGGAGATTGTCAGACATTGATGCAAGATTAAAAAGACTAATAAAACCCAGGGCGACGTAATTCTCTGAATTACCCTGCCCTGGGCTGAAATATGAAGCACTTTCAGCGCTAATTTTTGTTTATAAAGAAAACTTTCAAGCATCTTTTAGGGGGATTGTAGGGCTGAAAGTCCGAAATAATTTAGCCCCGGGCAGAACGAACCGCCAGCTGGCGGAGAGTGGCACCCGGGGTTTATGACCATTAGAAAACGGCGCAACTGCTGCAGTAAATTAATATAGAAAACTACTATGCGCCGAATTCCAACAGGTGTTTTTAGTTAATATTTGTGTATAAAGGGTAGGGCAAGGAGGGGAGGAACGCGTTTGCAGCGGTGGGGGCTAATTTCTGGTATTGGCAAATTGTTAGGAATGCCTATTGGTTTAAAGATGCTGAAATAAATTCAGCATGACGTAACGAAGTTATACCAAATTAACCATGATATGCCGCATATAAATCGATTCTTTTTCGCTTCTGCTTCGTTGAAAAATTGTTCCGTAGCTATGGCTATGCAAAAATTTTCCGCCTCGCATAAACAAAAAATAATCTTCTATCCAATACGGCATCCCAAAGTTAAATTGGTATTACACCGGTGACTTAATGCTAGTGGCTCGCGGCTAGTAGCTACTTGAGAATCATTAGTGTCTGGTAAAACTTTAAGATTGTTTCGCGATGCTCGCAATGATGCACTATTCACGGTTTTTAGAAGGGAAGGGGTTGGTTGGCGGCATCGCCGCCAACCAACCCCTTCCCACAAAGCTAACTCATTGAAAATATAGTCATTGCGAACGCAGTGAAGCAATCTGTTTGTCGGTAATTATTTCTAAACGGACAACAGTGCTTGAAAACAAAAAAAGCACTACCTCCAAAAACTGAAGATAATGCTTTTAAAATCTATGGTAATTTTGCTTAAGCCAGTGTGGCAACCATTACAGCTTTAATGGTGTGCATCCGGTTCTCGGCTTCGTCGAATACCAGTGATGCCTCGCTTTCGAATACCTCTTCGGTGACTTCCATGGCTTCCAATCCAAATTTTTGATAGATCTGCTCACCAATTTTGGTGTTGCGGTTATGGAAGGCCGGCAAACAATGCAGGAATTTAACATCGGGGTTTGCGGTAAGTTCCATCGCTTGCTTATTTACCTGGTAAGGAAGCAAGAGTTTTATTCGTTCCTGCCATACTTCGTCGGGCTCACCCATCGATACCCATACGTCGGTATACAGAAAATCGCAGTCTATTACTGCGGTGGCTACGTCTTCGGTAACCGTAATCTTGCCGCCGGTTTGAGCAGCTATTTCACGGCATTCTGCTTGTAATTCCTCTGCCGGCTGACAAGCCTTTGGTGCAGCTGCCCTGAAATCCATTCCCAGTTTGGCGGCACCTACCATTAAGGAATTTCCCATGTTGTTACGGGCATCGCCCAGATAACAGAATTTTATTTCCGATAGCGGTTTGTTGCTGTGTTCCTGCATGGTTAAGAAGTCGGCCAGAATTTGCGTAGGATGAAACTCATTGGTTAATCCGTTCCAAACGGGAACGCCGGCAAATTCTCCCAGTTCTTCAACAATGTCCTGCGCGAAACCGCGGTATTCAATTCCATCATACATTCTTCCCAGTACGCGGGCTGTATCTTTCATGGTTTCTTTCTGTCCGATTTGCGAACCGGATGGCCCCAGGTAAGTAACTGTTGCCCCCTGATCGTAAGCTGCTACTTCAAAAGCGCATCGGGTGCGGGTGGAAGCTTTTTCAAAAATCAATGCAATGTTCTTTCCGGAAAGTGAAGGTTGTTCTGTGCCTTCATTTTTGGCTCTTTTTAAACTCGCCGCAAGGTCAAGCAGATGATTTATTTCTTCAGGAGTAAAATCAAGAAGTTTCAGGAAGTTTTTATTTTTTAAATTGTTGGTCATCGTATTTTGTATTTAATTAGTCACTGGTTATTAGTCAATTTCAAATCAATCTTTCACTCAATCTTTTTCTCACAGTCTCCAAGTCTCTTACTTTCCAAATCTCGTCCTCTCACCGTCTCTTCGTCTCACAGTCTCACCATCTCAGTGCTCACCGTCTCCTCGTTTCGGTGCTCATTTCTCTCCGTCTCAATACTCCATCGTTATCTTCGATCCGTAACTTTTGTCCGCCAGTTTTGTGGCTTCGGTAATTATACTTGTGCTCCCGCCATTTTTTATAAAGTTGAGGCAGGCTTTAATTTTGGGCTCCATACTTCCTTCAGCAAATGTACCATTTTCAAGATGTTTTTTGGTGTCGGAATAATTTAGAAATTCGAGTTTCTCCTGCGTTTCCTCGCCAAAGTCTTTGTAAATAAAAGGCACATCGGTAAGGATATACAATTCATCTGCATGAATGTTGGTTGCCAACATGCCCGAAGCCATGTCTTTATCGATTACGGCATCTAGTGTGCGCATGTCGTTGTTCTCGTCAAAATAAACCGGAATGCCTCCGCCTCCTGCTGCAATTACAATATTGCCGCTTTCAAGCAGTTGGCTGATGATTTCTTTATTGACAATATCAATGGGAGAGGGCGAGGGCACAACCCTGCGGTAGCCATCTTTGCTTTTTGATGTCGTTTTAAAAACCCAGTCTTTTTTTTCCGCCAATTTATCAGCTTCTGTTTTGCTGTAAACTTTCCCGATTCGTTTCGATGGATTTTGAAAAGCGGGATCATTGGCATCGATCTCAACAAGTGTGACCATTGAAATGACATTTTTATCGATGCCGTGCTTGTTAAGCACGTTGCGCATCATCCGCTCTATCATAAAACCAATGCCGCCCTGCGAATCGGCCACGCAAATATTCAAGGGCATGGGGGAAATTCCGTAAAGTTGTTCGCCGGCGTCGTTACGCATTAATATGTTGCCAACCTGTGGTCCGTTGCCATGTGTCAGCACCAGTTCGTAACAATCGCGAAGTAAAGGCACCAGGTTTTCAAGTGTGTCGGTTACATTTTTTTCCTGCTGAACGATGGTTCCGTCTTCGTTACCCCGCAGAATGGCGTTTCCGCCCAAAGCAACAACAGCTCGTTTCTTCATTAGTAGAGTTAGTTAATGACTTGACAAAGGATCAAGTGCGTAACAAACATAGAAAAACGAGGCATAAAAAAAATGTGTTAGGACTTGGTTTTGTGTTAATTATGCTATTTAAAAACAGCTTTTTTGCATTGATTTATTAATTCAGAAAACAGGTGGAGTGTTTACTTGCTAACTGCAAGAAAACGGCATTAATTTGCTAATAGTTTTTTCTTGAAGTGATTGCAGGAATTAGCAAGCAGGCATAACTTCTACCTAACCTGAAAAATTCGAGAAATTTTTCACACGAAGTGTTGACGATTGAAAATCTGCACGATACATGCTTTCAAAAAATATATTTATGATTTTCAATGTCAAGGTTAGCCCTGACAAATAATTGTATCTCAATTATTTCGTCAGCCCTGCGGGTAATTAATTCATTTTTATGAATTAATCAGGCTAAGTTTTTTTAATTAAATTTGCGGGCAATTTAACCGGCATTATTCTGTTTTAAGAGGATAATGTTCCTGTTTTGCGTTAAAGTCGATTTTGTTGAATGATTTTTAGGATCTCAAAAATTGAAATGAAACTTAATCGTTATATTGGAAACTTGTTGTGAATAAAAATTCAGATTAAAAATATCTCCATGGCATTTAGAGCGAAGAAAAAGCCAGCAAAATCGAAAAATAAACGTACCCAAAAAAAGCGTACATCCCCGTTTAAGAGCGAGAAAGTATTTTTCCTGTTCGGGTTGTTCGTGCTTTTGGTGGCAGCCTATCTGCTTATTTCCTTTGTATCGTTTTTGTTTTATGGTGCAGCCGATCAAAGTATTATGGATTCGGGCTGGCGGGAATTCCTTTTTAATACCGAGGTGAAAGCCCAAAATAAGGGCATGAAACTGGGAGCTTATTTGTCGGAAGTTATTATGAATCGCGGATTTGGACTCGCTTCGTTCATCTTTGTTTATTTGATGGCCATAACCGGTCTGCGAATATTGGGCAGAAAAACCGGAAATTATCTAAAAAGTGTTTTATATAGTATTATCTGCATCGTTTGGTTTTCAGTAGCACTGGGTTTATTCTTTAATAAAACCGATGCCGGATCGGCCATTTACTGGGGCGGCCATTATGGATTTATTCTTAGCAACTGGCTGCGATCGTTAATTGGTATTGTCGGACTTGTTTTTCTGTTGTTTATCTCCGGACTGGCGATTGTGGTTGTGCGTTTCGATGGTGTTTTTGCCATGTTGAAAGCGCTGTTGAAAAGAAAACCTAAAGAGTCGGGGCAGGATGATGCGGATATTGATGCGGACGACACAAGTAACGAAAACGTAGAGGGCGAAGAGGCGATAACAAAAGTAATTGACGATGACGATGATGTGGTGAAAGCCATTTTTGAATCGGACGATGAGGATGATCTGCCACTGGAAAAACCAGAGGTAGAATCGGACGATATTGAAGTGGCTAAACCGGAAGAGGAAAGTGATGACGATATTGAAGTGATTCCGGTAAAAAAAGAAGATGACCTGGATTTAACGGTGGCACCAAAGCATGAGGAAGAAGAGTCGGACGGCAAAAAGACGGAGGAACTGGAAGATTATGATCCAACGCTGGATTTGGCCAGTTACAAGTTCCCGACACTCGATCAACTGGAAGATCATAAGTTTGGCAATGCCGAAGTGAGAAATGAAGAACTGGTAGCCAATAAAAATAAAATTGTTGAAACGCTGCGTCATTATAAGATTGAGATCACAAAGATCAGGGCAACAATCGGCCCAACAATTACACTTTACGAAATTGTACCGGCACCGGGAGTACGCATTTCAAAAATTAAAAACCTGGAAGATGATATTGCATTAAGTCTGGCAGCTTTGGGAATTCGTATTATAGCACCAATTCCGGGGCGCGGAACCATCGGTATTGAAGTGCCGAACCAGAATCCTGAAACCGTGTCGATGCACTCGATAATCCGTTCGAAAAAGTTTCAGGAGACTAAAGCTGAATTGCCTGTTGCCTTGGGAAAAACCATTTCGAACGAGACTTTTATATTCGATCTGGTAAAAATGCCGCACATCCTTGTTGCCGGTGCTACCGGACAGGGTAAATCGGTAGGTATAAATGTGATCATTACCTCGTTGCTGTATAAAAAACACCCGTCGCAGCTGAAATTTGTTTTTATCGATCCCAAAAAAGTTGAGCTGAATATTTATTCGGTGCTGGAAAAACATTACCTGGCAAAACTGCCCGATGCCGAAGAACCGGTGATTACCGATATTCAGAAAGTAAAAAATACGCTGAATTCGATTAATGTGGAAATGGATGCCCGCTATGATCTGTTGAAAGCTGCTCAGGCACGTAACATTAAAGAGTACAATAAAAAATTCATCTCGCGCCGACTGAATCCGGAAAAAGGACACCGTTTTATGCCTTATATTGTGGTGATTATTGATGAGTTTGCCGACCTGATTATGACTGCCGGTAAAGAGATTGAATTGCCAATTGCACGAATTGCACAGCTGGCAAGGGCGGTGGGAATTCATATGATTATTGCCACACAGCGCCCCTCAACCAATATTATTACGGGGGTGATCAAGGCTAACTTCCCGGCGCGAATTGCGTTTAAAGTTGCTTCAATGATCGACTCGCGAACTATTCTCGATTCGCCGGGAGCAAACCAGCTAATCGGGCGCGGAGATATGTTGATTTCTCAGGGTAGTGAAATGACCCGTGTGCAATGTGCTTTTGTCGACACGCCAGAGGTGGAAAAGATCGTTGAATTTATTAGTGAGCAAAGAGGATATCCAACGGCATTTTTGTTGCCCGAATATGCAGGTGACGAGGAGCCCGGGCCGGGAGAGGTGGACTTGCGTAACCGCGATGAATTGTTTGATGACGCTGCGCGCATAGTGGTAATGAACCAAATGGGATCGACTTCAATGATTCAACGGAAATTCTCGATCGGTTATAACCGTGCAGGTCGTTTAATGGATCAGCTGGAAGCTGCCGGAATTGTAGGACCAAGCGAGGGAAGCAAAGCACGACAGGTGTTATTGCAGGATGAATATAGTTTGGAACAGTTATTGAATAGCTTGTAGAGATAATTTTTTGAGGGTGATACGGGACTGAGATTTATACATTGGGGAGAAAAATCGTTACGTTTTCATTTTCTGATAGAAGAAATAGTACAATAGTAAAAGAATGAAGAGAATAGTATTGATGGTTGCACTGGCTATGGTGGCAACATTAGGATGGTCGCAAGACGATGCGAAAGCAAAAAAAATTCTGGATGAACTTAGCGCCAAAACAAAAGATATTGCTTCAATGTCGGCTAATTTTGTTTTTTCCATGGTGAACGATGAAATGGATATCAACGAAACCAATTCGGGTACCATAAAAGTTAAAGGTCAGAAGTATTGTGTGCAACTGCCCAACCTGGGAGCAGAAGTTTTTTCGGATGGAGAGACCATTTGGAATTATATGGAAGATGGAAACCAGGTGACCGTATCAAATATAGATGATGGCAGCGACTTGATGGATCCTTCATCCTTGTTTAGTATTTACGAACGTGGTTTTAAGTCTGAATTTGTTGACGAAAAAACAGAAGATGGAAAAACCCTGTATTACATCAATCTTTATCCCGATTCGGATACCTATGATGTAACTAAAATAGAAGTGGTGATTGATAAGGCCGAGATGATGATCCATTCCGCAACATTGCACAGTACCGATGGAAATTTGTACGGAATACTGGTAAAAGAAATGGATACGAATGTCGGTTTTGACGACTCGGAGTTTGTTTTCGATGTATCACAACACGATGATGTAGAGGTAATCGATTTCCGATAGGCTAACTATTAGCATAAAAAAGCCTTGTTTCAATGAAGAAGCAAGGCTTTTTTTATGGAGTAAATTGTTGTTAACGTATTTCTTTTGGTTTCAGGAATAACCTGTCAGCAGTTGAGATTTCGATGAATGATGCACCAGCATCCTCACCAAATCGTCCACCAACATAAATTACCAGATCATCCATTTTTATCGTTCCCTGGTTAACCAATTCCTGAACAGCTGCTTTTTGAATCTTCATCTTATTCTTTTTTGTTTCAAGGAAAGATGGATGAATTCCGAATGAAAGCGCTAGTTCGCGCACAACGCGGGATGAATGGCATTTTACAAAAACCGGAAAGAATGAACGATGCGAAGCTAAATAGCGACCCGTTTTTCCTGTAGTAGTGGATGTAATAATGGCATCGGGTTTTAACTCGCGTGCTGCGCGTATAGCCGATTGAGCCAGGTAGGCCGGAATATCTGCCTTCAGGGGTACTGTTAACTCGCGTCGGTCGCGGTCGGGTTCTACTTCTTGTGCAATTCTATTCATTGCTTTTATGGCTTCAACAGGGTATTTCCCATAAGCTGTTTCGCCACTCAGCATAATTGCATCGGTTCCCATGTAAATGGCACTGGCCACGTCGCTCACCTCGGCGCGTGTTGGCCTTGGATGCTCAATCATGGTATGCAACATTTGTGTGGCAATAATAACAGGTTTTTGGAAAAGGATCGCGCGACGAACAAGGTTTCGTTGTACGGCAGGAATCCGTTCCTCAGGAAGCTCAATTCCAAGGTCGCCACGAGCCACCATAATACCATAAGCGTCTTCTAATATCTGGTCAATATTCTCAACGCCTTCCACGTTCTCAATCTTGGCAATTATTTTAATAGGGCTGTTATACTCATCCAAAATCTTTTGAACTTCGCTAACATCTTCTTTATGGCGGACAAAAGAGTGAGCGATAAAGTCAAGATCGTTTTCAACGGCAAAGCGAATAAATTCGATATCGCGTTCGGTTAACGATGGTAATTTAATTTCTACTCCCGGAACGTTAATACTTTTACGCTTTTTAACAACACCCGAGTTGCCTACTTTACACAATAAATACTTAATATGTTTTTCAACTACTTCAAAAGCAATATCGCCATCGTCTACAAGAATTTTGTTGCCAACAGTTAAGTCGTTTACAAAACCTTTATAGTTAACGCAAATGTTTTTAACATCATCCAATACCCCGCCTGAGTATGAAAGTGTAACAAATTCTCCTTCTTCAACTACCGTGTCTGAAAGCGTTTGGCATGTTCTTATTTCTGGTCCTTTCGTGTCAACAAGAATGGCAATTTTATCTGAAACCGCCTTAATATTGTCAACCATTACTTTCCCACTTTCGGGTGTAATATGGGCGGTGTTTATACGGGCTACGTTCAAGCCCGCATCATAAAGCGACTGAATGAAATCTACATCACATCTTTGATCTGAAATTGTCGCAACAATTTTGGTCTTTCTCATTACTTCTAAATTTTTAAGGCCGCAAAAGTACAATAAAACCCGATTTAACGGTTAAATTAAATTTAATCTGGGATTAAATTTAATAGAGAGTATAGAATCAGTTTCAATTTACGAAACTTTGAAGAGCTAATCGATATGATTCAAGCCCAAAACCCATAATACATCCTTTACATACCGGACCAATTATTGATTTATGTCTGAAATCTTCGCGCGTGAGTGTATTTGAAATATGCACTTCAACAACCGGAGTTTTTATTCCTGCAATGGCATCGCGAATGGCAACCGAGGTATGAGTGTAGGCTCCGGCATTTATAATTATGCCATCGTAGCTAAAACCATGTTCGTGCAATGTATTTATTAATTCGCCCTCAACGTTCGATTGAAAATAAGTAAGGTCCAGATCCGGGAAATCCAGTTTTAATTGTTCATAATAACTTTTAAAACTTTTTGTTCCATAAATCGATTTTTCCCTTACTCCTAGTAGGTTTAAATTAGGTCCATTGATAATCAAGAGCTTCATTATTTCAATTTTAATATATTTTATAGTAACTTTATTCAAAATGCAACGTAATATTTTTTTGTATCAATAGTTCACACTTTTGGTGAGCATGCGTTGCACAAATAAACAGACATAAAAGTAACCTTAATTTGCAAGATTATGAAATGGGAGGAATGTAAAAAGGGATATGAGAATTACTTAACGTTAGAGAAATCTTTGTCGCAGAATTCAATAGCGGCCTATATTAACGATATTAATAAGCTCGAAGATTTTTTTGAAAAAAGCTATAAAGGGGTTACTCCGGAGAAGGTAGTCCTGAGCCAGTTAAAAAGTTTTGTCGAATGGTTAAATAATAAAGGAGTGAGTCCAAGAACTCAGGCACGAACTATTTCGGGCATAAAATCTTTCTATAAATACCTTTTGATTGAAGAAAAGATTACCAGTGATCCAACAGCCTTACTCGAGTCGCCAAAAATTGGCCGAAAACTTCCGGATATTTTATCGATGGAAGAAATTGATACGCTGATAAATGCTATAGATCTGAAAAAATCAGAAGGTCAAAGAAATAAAGCGATGCTTGAAACTTTATATAGCTGTGGCTTGCGTGTTTCGGAGCTTGTAAATCTAAAAATGACAAACCTGTTCTTTGAGCAAGGATTTATAAAAGTTGAGGGGAAAGCGGATAAAGAAAGGCTGGTGCCGGTTAGCGGAAGAGCTATTGAAGAAATTAATAAGTACCTGGGCAATTACAGGAAGAATTTAAGGGTGAATAAGGACAGTGAAAATATATTGTTCCTAAATCGTCGGGGACGAAAACTAAGTCGGGTAATGATTTTCACGATTATAAAAAACCTGGCCGCTAAAGTAAAATTTGATAAGAAAATTAGTCCGCATACCTTCCGTCATTCATTTGCCACACATTTAATAAACGGAGGAGCTGATTTACGAGCCGTACAAGAAATGTTAGGACATGAATCGATACTGACGACAGAAATTTATACCCATCTTGACAAAGACTATTTGAAGTCGACTATACATCAGTTTCATCCAAGGTCGTAGTTCTTTTTATATAAGATAAGCAGGAGCGTTACCTATTATTTGTAACGCTCTTTTTTATTGTCCGAAAAAACAAAAAGTCCCTAAGTAAACTCAAGATTTCTATTGTTAAGCTAATGTTTAATCGGTATCAAAAAAACGCTAAAAGCTGCCCCTTCATCTTCCTGATTAGAAAAAAATGATATTTTTGTGTCCCGATTTAAGTAGACGAAAAATTGTATTATTAAGTTAATTATTAGGTAGTTATGGCAAAATTAGATTTAAGTAAGTACGGAATTGTAGACGTACAGGAAATTGTTCACAACCCTTCATACGAACAACTTTTTGAAGAAGAAATGAATCCTGCATTGGAAGGATTCGAAAAAGGACAGTTAACAGAACTTGACGCTGTTAATGTAATGACCGGAGAATTTACAGGCAGATCTCCAAAGGATAAGTACATCGTAATGGATGATGTAACTAAAGATACCATGTGGTGGAATAGTCCTGAATCTCCAAATGATAATAAACCAATTACTCCTGAAGTTTGGGCTGACCTAAAAAAAACGACTACTGATCAACTTTCAGGAAAGAGATTGTTCGTAGTTGATACTTTCTGTGGTGCTAACGAAGATTCTCGTTTGAAAGTTCGTTTTATTATGGAAGTTGCATGGCAGGCACACTTTGTAACAAACATGTTCTTGCGCCCAACTGCTGAAGAATTGGAAACTTATGGTGAGCCTGATTTCGTTGTAATGAACGGATCAAAAACATCAAATGAAAAATATAAAGAACACGGTCTGAACTCTGAAGTTTACACTGTATTCAACATGACTGAGAAAATGCAGGTTATCGGCGGTAGCTGGTATGGTGGTGAGATGAAAAAAGGTATGTTCGCGATGATGAACTACTACTTGCCATTACGTGGTATGGCTTCAATGCACTGTTCTGCAAACGTTGGAGAAGCAGGTGATGTTGCTATCTTCTTTGGTCTTTCAGGTACCGGAAAAACAACTCTGTCAACTGATTCTTCTCGTCAGTTAATTGGTGACGATGAACACGGTTGGGATAATGATGGTGTATTCAACTTTGAAGGTGGATGTTATGCAAAAACTATTAATTTAGATAAAGAAGCAGAGCCTGAAATTTTTGGAGCAATCAAACGCAATGCATTGTTAGAAAACGTAACTGTTGACGAAAATGGTAAAGTTGATTTTACTGATGGTTCTGTAACTCAGAACACTCGTGTATCATACCCAATCAACCATATCGAAAATATTGCAGTACCTTCAAAAGCAGGTCACGCTAAAAAAGTTATTTTCCTTTCAGCTGATGCATTTGGTGTATTGCCTCCGGTTTCTAAATTAACTCCGGAACAAACAAAATATCACTTCTTGTCAGGATTTACTGCAAAACTTGCCGGAACTGAGCGTGGAGTAACGGCTCCTCAGCCTACTTTCTCTGCTTGTTTTGGTGCTGCTTTCTTAACACTTCACCCAACTCAGTATGGTGCAGAATTAGTGAAAAAAATGGAAGAGCATGGAGCTGAGGCTTACCTGGTAAACACTGGATGGAACGGTTCAGGAAAACGTATCTCTATTAAAGACACTCGTGGTATCATCAACGCAATTCTTGATGGTTCTATCGAAAAAGCAGAAACTAAAAATGTTCCTGTATTTAATCTTGAAGTTCCAACTGCATTACCGGGAGTTGATTCTAACATTCTTGATCCACGCGATACTTACGCTGATGTTAAAGAATGGGAAGACAAAGCTCAGGATCTTGGTGGTCGTTTTATCAAAAACTTTGTTAAATATACAGATAACGAAGAAGGTAAAGCATTGGTTGCTGCCGGACCTCAAATTGACTAATACAAATCAATTGATATACAGAAAACCTTCTGCCTTTGGGTGGAAGGTTTTTTTGTGGTTAATTTTCCGAAAACCAACGCTACTGTAACTCGCTTCTTGCCAATAATAACGAACAGGTAGGCTTGTTTTTTTCATCAGGCTTTAGTTTGGGATATTTTTGTTTGTAAATACATTTTGGCTTTAGCCATTAAACATGCAGTTAAAGGTTAATGGCATCTTGTACAATAATAAGTGTATTCCCACCTTAAAGAACGGTGCAAAACAATTTACTACTAGCAATAGGTTGTGTTAAAACCCAATTTCAGTACGCTAAGAGCGAATGGGCTGAAACCTATATTTTTTCAGTCTGGGGCAACTCTCTAAAAATTAATAGAAAACAATTATTCGCCCTGAATTCGCAATTTAGCCGCCCTTTCAAGGGCGCAATTTTATAATCGAATATACACATTCAAAGGGGTGCCTTTGGGTTAAACTGATAAAAGCTTTAAGACTTAACTTCATGCTATTCGTTTCATCCGCCTTTATGATGAGTATGTGTTTATTACCAATGAGACCGAAATTTATTTTCGTCTCTTTCGTCTCCATATAATGTAAAAAATCAACAGTAAAATAGGTAAAACAATGAAAAAAATGATGTTTGGTAAATTCATTTCCAAAGGCTCAGCTTTCCCTGTCGGGATGCCACTTGGTGCCTGAGCTATTGCCAGCGTTACAACAAAAAGTAAAAATGTGAATATGCTTGCTTTTTTTATCATGCGCTATAAAGTTTATTATTCTTTCTACTAAAGCAAGTAGGGGCAGTGCTTTGTTCAAGAATATTCAAATAATTCTGAAATTTCAGACCAATATTTTAGGCACAAAAAAACCGTCCTTCAAACGAAAGACGGTTTTGTGATATTTCCTAAAGAATATGCTTACATCTTGTAGATCTTTTTGTACCCGTAAATGGCGCTTGCACCCAGTTCTTCTTCAATACGAAGCAGCTGGTTGTATTTTGCCATACGGTCGGAGCGGCTCATAGAACCTGTTTTAATCTGCCCCGAGTTGGTAGCCACTGCAATGTCGGCAATGGTTGAGTCTTCAGTTTCACCCGAGCGGTGAGAAGTTACTGAAGTGTAACCGGCACGGTGTGCCATTTCAATGGCGTCTAACGTTTCAGTTAAGGTACCAATTTGGTTTACTTTAATAAGGATGGAGTTCGCAGCTCCCAGCTCGATACCTTTCTTCAGGTACTCAACGTTGGTTACAAAAAGGTCGTCGCCAACCAACTGGCATTTGTCGCCAATGGCAGCGTTCAGTTTTACCCATCCGTCCCAGTCTCCTTCGTCCATACCGTCTTCGATTGAATCGATAGGGTATTTTGCAATTAATTCAGCCAAATAAGCAGCTTGTTCTTCCGAGTTACGTTTTACGCCGTTTGGCTCGAAAATGCTGTAATCGTAAACACCATCTTTGTAGAATTCTGATGAAGCACAGTCCATAGCAATAGAAACATCGCCACCATCTTCAGCACGACCTGCTTTGTAACCGGCGTCTTTAATAGCTGTAAGGATTGATTCGATAGCTTCTTCAGTTCCTCCCAGGGCTGGAGCAAAACCACCTTCATCGCCAACTGCGGTTGATAGGTTTTTTGCCCCCAATACTTTTTTCAAAGCGTGGAAAACTTCAGCTCCCATACGCAAACCTTCGCGGAAAGTAGGCGCACCAATAGGGCGGATCATAAATTCCTGAAAAGCGATAGTTGCATCGGAGTGTGAACCACCGTTAATGATATTCATCATCGGAACAGGCAATGTTTTTGCGTTTGTTCCACCAATGTATTTGTATAAAGGAAGCTCAGCGTACTCGGCAGCTGCTTTTGCCACAGCCAGCGAAACACCCAACATAGCGTTTGCACCTAAGTTAGATTTTGTTTTTGTACCGTCGAGTTCCAATAATTTGCTATCAACAGCCACCTGGTCGGTAGCATCCATACCAATAATTTCTTTTGCAATAACGTCGTTAACGTTTGCCACTGCTTTTAAACAGCCTTTTCCTAAGTAACGGCCTTTGTCGCCATCACGTAATTCAAGTGCTTCATTTTCGCCGGTTGATGCTCCTGAAGGAACAGCTGCACGGCCAAAAGCACCACTTTCGAGTGTTACATCAACTTCAACAGTTGGGTTACCACGAGAATCGATAATCTCTCTTGCTTTTACGTCGCTAATTAACATTGTAAGTAGTTTTTATTTATTTAACTTTTCCAGATTGCTAGTGCAATTACTGCTTTGTAAACGCTGAGGCGCTTAAATTGTTTCACGAAATTACGAAGATTAACGAATAGTTTACTCCTTTTTTATGTGAAATTAAGATCATCAATTTGGATTACAATATAATTTGTTTAGCGCACTATTATTTTATAAGTGTTAAAATCAATTTGAATGTCCTTTTGGGAATGTGCCGGAACGTTACCCTGAATTTAGTTCAGGTTTTTTTGAGTATATTATCGCATAACAGCAGTAAGATGCTGATACAAGTTTAGCATGACGTGCAAATGAGGGGAGGGGCTTAATTAAATTTCGTTATTTTCTTTCAGAATATCATAAACAAGAGTAGTGGCATCTCCAACTACTTTGCGGCAAATAATTTTGTGGTGTTTCCGGTCTTTTACCTGGGCTTCGGTAGCGTGTTTGATTAATAGCTGTCGGCAATTTGTTGTTCCGTGAATATCCTCAACCAGTTTATTTAATTCGCGAACTTTTTTGTAGCTGTTTAGTTTGGTGTCCATGTCTTTGGGGTCCTCGTTACCAAATGCCAGTCCCATCACCATAAATCCGCCGGTTACTGCTCCACAGGTTTCGCGCAAACGTCCCATTCCGCCTCCAAAAGTGGAAGAAATACGTTTGGCCATGGTTTTATCCAGTTTAAAATGATCGGCAAAAGCAAGCAATACCGATTGCGAGCAGGCATAACCTTCGTCGAAACGATTTAGTGCCTCTTCAATGATAAATTCTTTTGTGGTATTTGTTGTCGTGCACATATGCTAAAAAAAGAAAGGCACAAAGCTATGGATTTCTCCTAAACTTTATGCCTTCTAATATATTTTTTCACAACAAATTGTTGCGAATAGAATCTGAATTAAGCTTGCGAAACGGCAACAGCAACAGCAACAGAAGCACCAACCATCGGGTTGTTACCCATTCCGATCAATCCCATCATCTCAACGTGAGCAGGAACTGAAGAAGAACCGGCGAACTGTGCATCAGAGTGCATACGTCCCATCGTGTCTGTCATACCATATGAAGCAGGACCGGCAGCCATGTTGTCCGGGTGTAACGTACGACCTGTACCACCACCAGAAGCAACTGAGAAGTATTTTTTACCTTGCTCTAAACACTCTTTTTTGTACGTACCTGCAACCGGGTGCTGGAAACGAGTTGGATTAGTTGAGTTACCTGTAATAGATACATCAACACCTTCTTTATGAAGAATAGCAACACCTTCACGTACATCGTCGGCACCATAGCAATTTACATCGCCACGAGTTCCTTCTGAGTATTTCTTACGGCTAACTTCGGCTACTTCACCAGTTTTGTAGTCGAATTTAGTTTGAACGTAAGTGAAACCGTTGATACGCGAGATAATTTTTGCAGCATCTTTTCCTAATCCGTTAAGGATTACACGTAAAGGCTCTTTACGAACGCGGTTGGCGAAGTTGGCAATTTTAATTGCACCTTCGGCAGCAGCGAATGATTCGTGACCGGCCAAAAGAGCGAAACATTTAGTTTCTTCGCGCAACAACATTGCAGCCAGGTTACCATGACCGATACCTACTTTTCTGTCGTCGGCAACCGATCCCGGAATACAGAAAGCCTGTAAACCTTCGCCTAAAGTTGCAGCAATTTCAGAAGCTTCAGTCTGGCCTTTTTTAATAGCAATTGCAGCACCTACAATATAAGCCCACATTGCGTTCTCGAATGCGATAGGCTGAGTATCTTTTACAACGTTATAAACGTCAACACCTTTGTCGTCGCAAATTTGTTTTGCTTCTTCTACCGAAGCAATTCCGTATGAATTTAAAACAGCATCAATCTGTTTAATTCTTCTATCGTAACTTTCAAATAATGGCATAATTCTTTCCTCCTATTCTTTACGTGGGTCAATGGTTTTAACTGCATCAGCGAAACGTCCGTAAGTACCGGTCGCTTCTTTCAAAGCTTCGTTTGCATCTTTACCCGATTTAATCATGTCCATCATTCTTCCAAGCTGAACAAACTCGTAACCGATAATTTCTTCGTCGGCATCTAAACCGATTTTAGAAACATAACCTTCAGCTACTTCAAGGTAACGAGGACCTTTTGCTGAAGTTCCGTATAGTGTACCTGTTACACCACGTAACCCTTTACCTAAGTCTTCAAGACCGGCACCAATTGGCAGACCACCTTCAGAGAAAGCAGTTTGCGAACGACCGTAAACGATCTGAAGGAACAACTCGCGCATTGCAGTGTTAATAGCATCACAAACAAGGTCGGTATTCAATGCCTCAAGGATTGTTTTTCCGGGAAGGATTTCTGAAGCCATTGCAGCCGAATGAGTCATACCGGTACAACCGATAGTTTCAATCAACGCTTCTTCAATAATACCTTCTTTAACATTCAATGTTAATTTACATGCTCCTTGCTGTGGCGCACACCAACCAACACCGTGGGTTAAACCCGAAATGTCTGTAACTTCTTTGGCTTTAGTCCAACTTCCTTCCTGAGGAATTGGAGCCGGGCCATGATTTGCTCCTTTGGCAACGCAAATCATACCTTCAACTTCGTGTGTAAAACTCATATTAATATTTATTTTCTGGTTTTTTTGCTGAAACAGTTAGAAAGACTCTTTATTTAGAGCTTTTAGGTCTGTTTTACTGCGGCGTGAAAATATCAAATAATTGTTCTACAGTACCTGCTGAAAATGTTTAGAGCATACAATGTTTTGTTTATTAACGTTTAGTTAAAGTGTTGAATGTAAAGGATTAAAAGGTCTTGTATTGCTATTTGTGGTTTGAGTCTTTTGTGGTGAACAACTGAGATATGATTGATTTAATTCGCCGCCACGAATGGGTAAAATGGGTAGGGGGCAAGAGTAGTTGATTAATGATATTCTTCGCGGTATTTTAATCCTTTTTCGTAACGGACAACATCTAATTCCTGAAAGGTTACTAATCCTCCCCGTTGACTTTTATCCAATAGTTTGTTCAACTTTTCAACAAATTTATCAAGCTTATCAATGTTATCGATTAGCTCAATAGAAACCGGTAAATCGCTCGACAGCGCAAAGATTTTCATGGTATGTATGCTGTGGCTGGCGCCAAACGACATAACTCCTTTATAAACAGTAGCACCTGCCAACCCGGAATTTCGTGCTTCAAATACAATTTCTTCGAACAACACTCTGCCATTTATTTTATCCGATTCTCCGATATAGATCTTCAGTATTCCTGTTTTTTCTGTTGTTTTCATAATGCTTTGATTTTAAGGTTTTACAGTACACGGTTTTACAGAAAAAAGAGAGATTTGGTTTCAAATGGAGGCTACTAATGACTCATATTAATTTAGTGGTGATTACTTTCTGTTACGATTAATTGGATTGTTGAACAATTGGTTATCAGCGGATGTTCTAAAATCATACTTACAGGTACTTTTATAATTTCTATTTATTTACCAAAAACAACAAAATGAAAAAGGTATTAATTACTGGTTGCAGTTCGGGGTTTGGTTATTTATCTGCAAAATATTTGGCAGAAAAAGGGCATCATGTTTTTGCCACTATGCGAAATGTTACTACTAAAAACTCAAAACCGGCTGCGGAACTGACTGATTTTGCCAAATCCAACAACTATAAAATGGAGGTGTTCGAAATGGATGTTACCTCGGATGAAAGTGTAAAGAAGGCAGCAGATCAACTTCCCACAATCGATGTGTTGATTAACAATGCCGGGTTCGGATATAGTGGGGCTATGGAAGCCTTTTCTCCTGATGCAGTACTGGCGCAACTTGATTTAAATATTGTAGGAAACATCCGGGTGGCTCAGGCCGTTTTACCAGGCATGCGCAAACAGAAATCGGGACTTATTATTCAGTTGAGTTCGGTAGCTGGTCGCGGTGCATTCCCAGCATTTGGCGTTTATAATGCCAGTAAATGGGGGGTAGAAGGGTTGAGCGAAGCCATGCGCTATGAGTTGGCTCCCTTTGGAATTGATGTAGCAATTGTTGAACCCGGACCTTTTGAAACGAAATTTTTTGGAAATCTTGTTCAGGCAGAAAATGAAGAAGTGGCCAAAGCCTATCAACATGTAAAAGAGTTTGCCGATGGTTTTGCAGAGAATGTAATGAATTTATTTGCGGATGAAAATGCGCCAACAGATCCGATGATTATTGTACGCATTTTTGAAGATCTGATTAATTCAGAACCCGGAACAAGGCCTTTGCGAACCATTGGCGGGTTGGATTTTGGATTACAGAAACTGAATGATGTTGTGGAACCAATCAGAAAAGAGATACTTGAAGCAATGGAAATTGCTGATTTGGATGGGGTAAAAAAGCAATAGTTTTGAAAATAAATAAAGAAAGAAAAGATCCGGATTGCATGAAAGTGATTCGGATCTGATTTTTTAATGAATGACTGCCCGCACCAAAATCATTCCCAGGTACACCGCCAGCAGTCCAAAGAATAAACTTCCTCCAACGTTTAGTATAAATTGTCCATAGGTTTGTTCTTTTAACATCGTGAGGTTATTGTAGGCAAACGACGAAAAAGTTGTAAATCCACCACAAAAGCCTACGGCTATAAACATGCGCCATTCGGCGTTTAGCAGGTTGCCTTTTTGAGCCAGGGCGAAGACAATGCCAATAATAAAACTTCCGGCCATGTTGGCCACAAAAGTTCCCCACGGAAAAGTGGTGCTCATTCCTTTCTCCACAAATAGCTGAACCAGGTAACGCAGTACACTTCCTAAAAAACCTCCGGCGCCAACTATTAATATTGTTCGTAGCATTTTTATGATTTTGATATTAATTGATTGAATTTGTCATACAGATTAATTGCAATTTACTGAGTCTACTCAAACAATCTGTTATTTTTAACCTTTCAAAAATAATAAAAATGCAGGCACGATATTTTTCTTTACTTTTTCTTTTGGTTTTTAGTGGGCAAATCATTGCTCAAACCAGTTTTAAATCGTCGGTTGAAGAGCTCCTTCAACAAGAAGAATACAGAAATGCTTCGGTGGGAATAAATGTGATTGATCTGAATTCAGGAGAAAATATTTTTAGCTTGAATCCTGATAAATTGTTAGTGCCGGCTTCAACGATGAAAATGATCACTTCAGGAACCACACTGGAAATATTGGGGGGTGATTACCGGTTTAAAACGCAAATATCCTACACCGGTAAAATTGATAAATATGGTGTGTTAGATGGCGATTTAGTGTTGATTGCCGGAGCAGATCCGGCTTTGGGATCGGAGTATTTTCAGGATCATTATTTTGAGTTTTTGAAAAACTGGGCTAAACAAGTAAAAGCATCAGGAATAAATAAGGTAAAAGGCGATTTGGTTCTCGATGCCGGAATATACGACACCGAACGAATTCCTGACAGCTGGGTGTGGGGCGATATTGGAAATTATTATGGTGCCGGCCCCAATGCGTTTACCGTTTACGATAACATGTATCGAATAACTTTTTCGTCACCTAAAAAAGTTGGGCGGCTAACTCAAGTAATTCAAACCTATCCTAAAATTGATGGTTTGCAACTCGTTAACGAAGTACTTTCGGCTGATAATAATAGCGACAACGCCTATGTTTTTGGTGGCCCGTTTGATAAACATCGAGTAATTCGAGGTACCATTCCGCGAAACCGCAGTGCTTTTACCATAAAAGCTTCTATTCCTGAACCGGAGAAGATTTTGGCGCAAGCATTCCTGCAAAACCTTTTGGGAGAAGGTATTTTTGTTGATGGCGAAATACGTCTTGAGAAAAATATAAACAAAAAAACAAAATTGATTTATATGCAGGAATCGCCTACATTGGCCGAGATTGCAGAAGTGTTGAACCATGAAAGTGTAAACCTGTTTGCCGAACATTTTCTGAAGCAGATTGCTGTAGAAAAAAATGGATTGGGGAATAGAAACGATGCCATCGATCTGGTAAAAGAATATTGGGAAAACAGGGGGCTGGACATGGAAAATATTTTTATGGAAGACGGCAGTGGTCTCTCGCATTTCAACGCTGTTCCGCCAGCATTTTTCACCCGCTTTCTTACAATAATGGCGACGAATAATGCTTTTGTTCAATCGTTGCCAGTAGCCGGTGAGGGGACTTTTAAACGTTTCGATACCGATCGACTTCCGGGAAAAACATTACAAGCAAAAAGTGGCTCGATGACACGTGTTCGTTGTTATTCCGGTTACCTCACCACCAACAAAGGAAACAAACTGGTATTCTCGTTTATGTTTAACCACTTTGCCGGTTCGCACAGCACTTTGATTAAGGAAGTTGAACAGTTGTTTGTACTGTTAAAAACTGAATATTAGTGAAATGAATGAGGCATAAAAAAACAGGAACCCGAACCGGATTCCTGTTTTAATGATAGGTTGAAATAATTTATTTTCAAGTTAATGGTTAAAACCCTGCAATTTATTGCAGCTACTTTAGTTTCTATAAACTTTTGTTTTTGACCGAAGACCGAAGTCAGGAGACCGAAGTTCTTAAATAATTGAATCTTTTTCTTCCGTCTTCGGACTTCTGTCTTCCGTCCAATATATATTCATCGAATTTCATTCGAGTCTTAAACCTATGTATTTCAAATGCATAGTGGTTTAGTTTTTATTCAAAATTAGCTTTCGTGTATACATTCTATCATCCACCAAAACATTCACTAAATACATTCCTGAAACCTGATCCGATAGATCGAAGTTGATTTGTTGGCCAGCCAGGAAAGTCTTTTGGAAAACCTGCTTTCCGGAAATATTGCTCACCACCAATTCAATATCTTCGCTAACAGCAGCATCAAAATCCACCGTAACCTTACCTTTCGAGGGGTTCGGGTACATTGTCAGACCAAGTTCGCTGGTGCTGATATCGCCAACACCAACCGTAATTCCTTTCACGCAAACTGTAAAGGTATCGCTTGCCGTTGCCATTAATGGATCGGTGGCAGTAACTATGATCGAGACGCACCCTGTGTCAACTATGCCTGGAATGGCAAAAAGCGTGTCATTTACCAGGCTGATCCAATCGGGCAAAGTACTTCCGTCTTCAATCGAAATATCAAATTTCAGCGTGTCGCTATCCAAGTCATTAAAGTTGTCACCGAGATACATTTCAAGAATTTGGTCTGCGATCACTTCCTGATCCTCCAGAAGAGTAACTATAATCGGAGTTTGGTTGCTATAATCAATCGTAACTACAAAAGTTTGTGTTACAATTCCGCCTTCGCTCTCTTCAACGGTAACAGTAATCGTGTCGCTACCGCTGGCACCCGACGAAAGAGTTAGCATTAATTCTCCTCCCGAATCTGGCGATGCATAGTTTACATAGATACTGTTTACAACCTGAGTATTTACTCCTGTTGCAGTTATTGTGATATCCGAATTATAGCAGTCGCCTCCTGAAGAAATTCCTGATAACGGAATAATCAATTCAGAAACAGAACGTGTGGTATCGACATCGGCAATTGGATCAAGAGTAGGAGGCAGATTATCTGCTGTAACCATAACAAAGAAAGAGAACTCCAGTGAATCTCCCTGTGTATTTGTTAGCAGCCATTTTTCTTCGGTTGTACCTAACGGGTAATCTCCGTTTGGTCCAAGACCCGAGATTTGGGTGAATTCTGCGCATTTGTTATTTGTAGTTAGTTCAGGGTAGGAGATTGTGACTGTAGTATCGCAGCTGGTGGCACCCACCATAACATCAATGTCCTCGATTGGATTTACAGTGAGCGGGAATGTATCAATAACATTAATAAGTCTGTTACAGCTACCTCTATTTCCCGCTTCATCAATAGCAAATACCTGCACCACAACTTGGTGACCATTGCTGTTACAGTTAAACACATTTGGTCCTGCAATGGCATAAATATTCAGGTCTTCGGTTGCGGTAATATTGTCAGTAGTTCCGCTGGACAGTGCTGAAACATCTTCATCAGAAAGTGGATATTCGCCGTTTTCATCCATGTAAATTGTAATCGGGTTACATTTTACATTAGGCGCAATGTTGTCCCCAATATTGACCATTGCTACACAACTGGAAACATTTCCACTTGCATCTTTTACATAGAGCGTAACCGGTTTGGTACCAATATCCGCAGTGTTAAAATTATACCGGTCGAGGTATATACTGTCGATACTGCAATTGTCAGTAGACCCACCATCGAGTTGACTCGCTGTTATGGTCGCATTGCCATTCTGATTGAGATCAACGGATATGTTTTTACAAACCACTTGGGGGGTAATTGTGTCCTTCACAGAAACTGTGGTCAGGCAGGAATCAAGGTTGCCGGCTAAATCGCTGGCATAAAGAACGACATCGTTGTCACCAAGATTAGCACAGGTGAAATCATATTGGCTAAGCCATTGCGAATTGATAGGGCAGTTATCTGATGAGCCATTGTCGACATGTGAAGAATCGATGCTTGCCAGGCCGGTTTCATCCAGATAAATGTCAATATCTTTACACACCGCTATTGGTGGTGTTGCGTCGTTTATAATAATGTAAGTTTCACAATAATCGTCATTCCCACTAGTGTCTGTTGCATGCAGCTGTATAATATTTATTCCAACGTCGGAACAGTTAAAATCTGTCTTCGACAAACTTAATGTTACTGCACTACAATTATCGGTAACTGGCGATGCCAATAGATCTGACGGATATAATGTGAAATTTCCTGTTGCATCCAAGTCTGCCGTAAAGCCAATAATACAAATCGGTGTTTGTGTTTTTTTGTCGACAACGGTTACCGTAGCCATGCACTCTGAGGTATTTCCACTTGCATCACTAACGGTCAATGTCACTGTATTTGTCCCTTGATCGGCACAGCTAAAACTTGTTTTGTCCAGTGTCATACTTACCACTGAGCAATTATCTGATGATCCGTTGTCAATCATCGAAGAATCGATTGTTACAACACCACTGGCATCTAGCAGATAAATTTCGATGTCCTGGCAGATGGCAGTAGGCGAAATTGTATCATGAATGTTAACGGCCGATGTGCATTGTGCATTGTTTCCGTTCACGTCGGTTACAGTAAGTATTACGCTGTTTGCCCCTATATAGTTGCAGGTAAAAGTTGAACTGTCTATTGATAAACTTGCAATACCACAATCATCTGTTGATCCGGCATTCACATCAAACGCTGTTATTGTTGCCACGCCTGAATTATTAAGGTACACATCTAAATCAGAACAAAGGGCTGTAGGTAATATTGTGTCTTTTACGGTGACAGTAGATGTGCATTTTGCCGTGTTCCCGGTTACATCTGTTACGGTTAACGTTACTGTATTTGTACCCACATCGCTGCACGTAAAACCGGAATTGTCAATTGATAAACTTGCAATACTGCAATTATCTGTTGAGCCGGCGTCCACATCAGCCGCAGTAATGCTTGCCAGACCCGAGTCATCAAGGTACACATCCAAAGCAGTACAAACTACAGTTGGCGGAATGGTGTCATGCACACTTACTGTTGAGGTACATTGTGTGCTGTTTCCGTGCGCATCACTTATAGTCAGCGTTACGATATTGACTCCAATATCGTCGCAAGTAAAACTTGATGTATCGATTGCCAGACTTGTAATGCCGCAGTTATCCGATGATCCTGCTTCAATTTCCGCGACTGCAATTGTTGCTTGCCCCAAATCATCGAGATAAACATCCAAATCAGTACAAAGAGCAGTTGGCGGAATGGTGTCAAGCACGGTAACTCTGGCAGAGCATGTATCCGAGTTGCCATCAATATCTGATGCAATTAAGTCAACATCGACAAAAGGCATATTTGCGCAGGTTAATGTATCCATTGATGTGGAAAGTACTGGTTCATTGCACAATCCATTCGAGCCATTATCAATTTCTGATGGCTGCAAAATATATTCCCCCTGATCATTCAGGTAAACAGTAATGTCTTTACAAATTGCATTTGTTGTGCTCAGTTCGGAGCTATAACGTTGCAGATAAATCTCATCTACACCCAATACGCTGCCCGACCAGCTTACCCAGTAATTTTCCGTTTGTTCATCAAAAGCGATGACAGGAGTATTAGACGTTGCCGAAATAGCATCCAATTTAATCGAATCGCCCAAGGCGGCGCAATTACCGCTTATGTATTCCTGTAGCCAAATACCGGCATTTCCTACATATTCTTGCCATGTAATTGCAAATGATTCTGCTATACTGTTATAAATAACATCGGGAAAAGCTTCTTCACCCACGTTCCCAAAGGTAAAGGATGTTCCGCTTTTATTTCCAATACTATCGGTTACAAATCCGTTTACAGCTTCGTTGAAGTTATCGTAAACAATAAAAAATTCATTGGTAGAGGCTCCATACGCAAGTGCAGGATTTGCAACGGAGCTAATGAGGCCATAATTAAGGCTTAAAGATAAAGTGCCGTTTGTCTCCACGGTTCTTGAGTACAGATTGTCGCTCCCATCCGTCCAAACCACAAGAAACTTATCTTCTGTTGAATTATAGGCAATGTCGATTGAATAGGGCAAAAGGTAAGCGGATGGAACAGAACCCAGCGTTAAGGTTGCTCCTTGTTGTGTGCCGGTATTGTCGAAAAATTTGGCAGAGATATTCTGGCTGGTTGTATCGAAATAGGCAACCAAAAAATTACCTGCATTGTCGGATGATACAGTGGCCGACATGTTCCATGAATCTACCGTTCCTACGCTATGAGTTCCTAGTATTGTGCCCGATGAAGCCTGAATAAACGATAGCATAATTGAATCATTTCCAAGAGAATTACTTTCGGTGTAAACTACTCCGGCGGTACTTGTTGAAGCATCGTAGGCAACTTGTGGTTTTTCGGCGTAGGGATAAGGGCCGGTCGATGTCGACGAAAGTAAAGTTCCTGTCGGATCCAGATCGCTATCTCCAATAAAATTGTAGTAAATCTGATCAACTCCCGCCGTGTTATTTGTCCAGACAACAAGAAAAGTATCTTCATTGCTGCAATAAATTATTTGCTGATCAATAGCTGAATTTGAGCTTTGGCCTACTTTTTCATTGGTTCCAATTTCGGAAGTAAATCCGGAAAATGAAATTAGAATGCTTAATAAGAAGGTAAAACCCGTTAGGTAAATATTTTTCATATAATTTATTTTAAACGAATAAGTAAGGGTTTAACCATCCCGAACGGTAATCATTATCCAACACAGCAAACGCTTTTTCAAATTCGCTAACGGGCTGCATGGTTTCCAGAACATGATTTTTAGGAACACCGGTTGAACTTACCTTGCACTGTTGTATATGCAATTTATTATTCACCAATCCCGAATCAGGGTTTATTTTAATTTCTCCGCGTGGAGATTGTAAGTTACATGAAAGAAGTGCTTTCGCAATTTCATTTCCGGAAAAATCGCCTTTGCAACGTGCGAACGAATCGTAAACTATCTGTCCGGTTTCGAATCCCAGAACACTAAAAATATCGGTAGTTTTGTTATACGATTTCCGGTATTTTTCTGCAAAAGTTTTGTTTGCTTCTTTTTTCGAATTTCGGTCCCAACTGCTAATGCTAAATATATTATCAGCTGCATCGGCAAGATGTACCAGGCGGTTTTCATCGGCCGAAAATGCGGTTGTTATTAGTGGAGTATAAATACCCTTAAAACGAATAGTTCTGATCAAATCGTCGGCATTTGTACCGTGCATAAATACATACAATCCGTCCGGCTTTAATTCTTCAAGTCTTTTTAATGTGTTTTCAGTAAAATTTGTGTCGTTCTGCCCCCTGTTGAATGTTTCTACAATTTCACCACCTGCAGCTTCAACACCCTGACGGAAAGTAAACAGGGAATCATATCCGCTGTCATAAAACGAGGTTAGTACAGCTATCCTCTTTCCAAATTTATTTACGGCATATTTTCCCGATTCGTAGGCTGCCTGAAAGAGGTTCAAGCTATTAAAGAAAACAAATGGATTTTCTTTTAATTCATTCACCAAATAACTTTCACCCGAACTGGCAATTATGGTTGGCACCTCGGCATTCTTAAACACTTTTCCAGCGTGCGATACCACTTCAGGATTCAAAATTCCGGTAATTAAGTCTACATCGTTTTCGGCCAATAATTTTTGGACTTTCTCCTTAACAATTTCGGGAGTGCCAAAATTTACGGATTCGGTAATAAGTTCTATTTTTTTCTTTCTGAGAGCATTGTTTTCATCTACCCCCAACCTAAATCCATTAAGAAATGAACCAGGGTACTGCGGATGTTCAACGGATTGGGGCAACAGTATTCCCACCTTAAGTGTTTTTCCGTTTGTACTGAGCTTTGCAGCCTTTGTACTCACCGAATTTAGAAGCGAACCGGTAATGCTAACTCCGGCTATTTTTAAAAAATTACGTCTGCTATTCATATTTTTTTAATTACGTGAAGGGAATAAGCCTTGCAATGCAATACAGTAGTTAAGCGTTAAAGAGGGTTGCTCGTTATTGTGTGCCTGACCGCCTCCTGAATTTTCAATGCTGTCACTTTTCATGCTTTTATTGGCCGGTCCTGCATTGGAAAAACGGGTTTCATATTTCGATTTTGATAAAGTATTGTCACTTATGCTTTTTGTGTTTACTCCATCCGAATTATTGATTTGGAGATTATGACTGTGAGAAGGAATCTCGACAGCAGTTAAAGTATGCGTTTCTTCACCGCTTTTTTGTCCTAACTGATAATCACTCCCGGTTGACTGCCCTGCGTGAATTGGTGTCCTTCCCCTGAAATCGGGTAGCGCGAACGAGGTTCTGCCGTCTCCGCCATAGGTTGTTCCCAAAAGCGAGTACAGCGATTGATTCTGGTTGATCGGTAAGATTTGACCGTCGCAAAATGCCCATCCTCTAGGGCGAAGTTAAATCCTACAATTTTTATTTCGGCTAAAAATGGTTCTGACATAATATTATGGTATTTAGTGTCGTGATGGGTAAATCCCTACTAATGCAATAATGTAATTGACACACTGGAAGGGCATCATATTGGTATGCGACTGACCACCTCCGCTGTTGCTTATTGTGGTATTGCTTAAATAATCGGTTGGTGAAGCGTACTCGTTTGAATAAACACGTGCAACACTGCCTGCTGCAACATGAGATCCGGCATTCTTTTTATTACCGACGCTATTGTTAGCGCTAACCTGGTGCTTATGAGAAGGCAGTTGATTTGCGTTTAGTGTAACTTGTTCTGCTCCAAATTTCGAACCGAGCTGTCTTGGTGAAAGACCGGGCCCCGATCCTGCATGTACAGGAACCCTTCCCCTAAGGTCCGGCAGACCAAAGGTTGTGCTTCCATCGCCTCCATAAATGGTTCCCAGCAACGAAAACAGTGCATCATTTTGAGAAATGGCTAAAAGTTGTCCAACACAAAATGACCATCCTCGTGGAGCAAAATTGCCTGCAAACATTCTTATCTCGCCAATATATGGTTCTGACATATTTTTTTTCTTTAGGATTTAACTTCTTGAAGGATAGAGTCCTGTTAGTGCAATAATATAATTTACAGCGATAAAGGGTTGCATGTTATTATGCGCTTGCCCTCCTCCTGTAGTTGTAAGGTCAGCCACGGCTGTGTTTGCTGTATTTCCACTAAATACACTGGCATCGGGGACATTGGAATTCGAAAATACATTTCCTTCGGGCAAATTTGAGTTTCCAGTGCCGTTACTGTTCACTTTCGCTAAGTGATTGTGTGAAGGAATTTGTGCACTACTAAGTGTTACGGTTTCAGTTCCACCTATTTGCCCAAGTCTTCTATCTGTTAGTCCGGGCCCTCTTCCCGGATGCATGGGAGCGCGTCCTTGAAGGTTGGGTAACGCCGTGGTTGTTCTGCCATCGCCACCAAAGGTGGTTCCAATAAGCGAAAAAAGCGCAGTGTTTTGCGAAATGGGCAACAACTGTCCATTGCAAAATGACCAGCCACGAGGTGCAAAATTTCCTGCAAAAATTCTTATTTCTGCAATGAAAGGTTCAGACATAATTTTGGATTTAAATGATTTATTGAAAAAATTATTTTAGTTTGTTTTTTTATATCAATATCTTACAAGGTACTAATTAATTCTATAAAAAGATATATTTATCCTTAATGTTTTTGTAAAAATGTAATTCATGAATCTGAAGTTCCGCAAAATAAAAGAATCAGATATTTCTTTCCTAAAAAGGGTTTATCGAAGCACACGTGAGACTGAACTGGATACCACTGGATGGGATGAGGAACAAAAAAACAAATTCATTGATTTCCAATTTAATGCCCAGGATTCACATTACAAGAATGCATATGTTGGCGCTGAATTTTTGATCATTCAGAAAAACAAACTTGATATTGGGCGCCTTTACCTTTGGAGAACGGAACACCAGATTCGAATAATGGACATTGCAATTTTACCTGAATACAGAGGTAAGGGAGTTGGGACAATTATTTTAAATCAGCTGATCGAAGAATCGGAGAAGTCCCTTAAAAAACTCAATATTCATGTCGAGTATTATAATCCGGCCATGCGTTTATACGAACGCTTAGGATTTAGAAAAACGGATGATACCGGAGTGTATTATTTTATGGAACGAAGCGCTCAGATAAAGCCTTAAACTACTTCATTTATGTTTGATCATTTTACCGGTTCGCACAGTACGTTAATCAAGGAAATTGAGCAACTGTTTGTGATTTTAAAACAGACTTATTAGTTTTTATATATTCTGAATAAGCAGTTGTTTAAATATTCTCACTCTTTTAATTGTTTGATAATCAGTTGTTACGTGATTTGTTCTTATTTAGATTTGGATTCGGCATTGACTTTGGTTTTCAATTGTTGTAACTTGTATTCACCATTAAACGATTGAAGTTCCTAAAAACTTCATCAAATACAGAAGATAATAACCATTGCCCTTTTTAGTATAGGATTCCTTATTTAAGGACGCAATAAACTATGTTTTACTAGTATTGGTAGAAACTGAAAAGGTTATTATGATTTACGAAGCTCTTCAAATTCTCAAAGAACAATTGGAAACATATCTGGATGATGCCGGATTGGGAAAAATTGTCGTTTTGGAAAATCTGGCCTTACTGGATTCAGGAAACGACAAAGCCACAAATCTTGATGATAAGGTTGTAATCTCCTTGTTGAATATCCAGGAAGAAGCGACGTTAAAAAATATGCCAACAAGTCATGTGGTTAACAACAAAGCTGAATATTATAACCCGGCAGTAAATGTGAACCTCTTTTTTATGGTTAGTGCCAATTGCGATCTCTACTCTAACTCATTAATCAGTATTTCCAAGACAGTTGAGTATTTCCAGGGGAAGAAGGTTTTTACGGCGCAAAACACTGTTTACAACCGTTCAAATGTATCGATGCAGGAACTCGAGGATTTTAAATTCATAGTTGATCTTTATACGCCGGGATTCGAAGTGTGGAATCACATTTGGGGAACCCATGGTGGAAGGCAGCTCCCCTCGGTAATTTACAAAGTACAACTGTTGCAAGTAGGCCAACGCAAAAAACAAGCAAGCACAGAACTGATAACAACAATAAAAGGAACCCTAAAGGACATTAATTCATGAGTTTTATCTCAAAATATAAGCCTTTATTCGCTGTAAATATTTTACACAAATATTTCTTGAATAAAGGAAGTGACGATTATTTCAGCATGACTGATGTTGAAAAAGAAAAACAATTGGCCGGCTATTCACTTTCCGAACTCTTTTCTATCGTTCCTTCAGCAATAACCAACCAAAGACTTAATGGTCATAAATTAGTTTGTAAAAACACCGACCGTGGTTTTACGGTTTGGACAAAAGTATCAGAGAGCGACACAAACATCCCGTTTGTTCCATTAAACAACTCTCTTAACCTCACTTTTTTGCTGAAAACAACTAACAGCACATTCAATCACTTTACACAAGTCGGATTGTTAAATGCCGGTCAATTCTTTTTCTTTTCCAATAATCGTTTATCCACTGAAGATCCTGGTTTCCCGCTAATAAAAAAGGCCAACAGCAACGTTGCAACTGACGATGCTTATAGGTTAAACGATGAAAGTATTAAAAATGAAATCCAGCAGCTGAGTCGTGAAGAACAACATAATCTGTTCGCTATAATTTCCATTGGGATTAAAGGCGAAAACGGCTCGTATCATATTACAAAACAGAATGGTTCGTTGCGTAACCAGCACCGCGAATTCAATATTGTTTTTGAAAACCGAAAAACATACTGGCGGTATTTCTTTAACTCCGACCAAAAGATAAAACCAAACGACGATGTTGAGAAGGAAAATAACAATAAACGGCAATTGGTTACCAAAGATATGCACCCGCTAACCGAAAAAGGATTTGTAACAATCGAGCTCGATGGGACGGAATTGCCTAATCCCGATGCAAAACTTATAAAGCCCGGCGAGGCTGACAATAAAATATACTCAGAAATATACATGTAACATTAAATCAAAACAGTTATGGCAACAACGTACAAAACACCCGGCGTTTACGTGGAGGAAATATCGAAATTACCTCCGTCGGTAGCGCAAGTAGAAACCGCTATCCCTGCTTTTATTGGTTATACTGAAAAAGCTACCAATAAAATAAAGGGCGACCTGAAAGGTGTTCCGACAAGAATTACTTCGATGCTGGAATATGTAACCTATTTCGGAACTGCAAAGCCCGAAACTACCATTGAAATTACCATTAACGATACACTGCTGAATGGCGTCACAAAACGCGATTTGGTTGTAAAACAGCCGGCATCGCGGGAACCTTTCCTGATGTATTATTCGCTGCAACTGTATTTTGCCAATGGCGGCGGGCCATGTTACATTGTATCGGTTGGCCGCTACGGAACCGATTTGGATGAGGACGATTCACAGGTCACTTCCATAAATAATTCCGACGATTTTAACGACGGATTAGCCGAAGTGGCAAAAGTGGATGAAGTAACGCTGTTGGTTTTTCCCGATGCTACAGCGCTTTCAACTCCTTCCGAATTCTTTAGCTTGTACAACGATGCACTGGCTCAATGTGACAAACTGCAGGATCGTTTCACGATCATCGATACGCACAGTTACGATGCTGCCAGTCCGGGCGATTCAAATATTGCAGACCTGCGAAAGTTCATCAGTTCCGACAAAGCTTGGGCAAAATACGGAGCTGCTTATTATCCATTTCTGAAAACCATTCTGAACTATCAGTTTGATGAAAAGAAGATTATTGTTTCTCATTATTCCTACGATGCCAGTGCCTACGAAACCATCGAAGAAAATATAACGGCTATTGAAAGTCCGTCTTCAGGTCTTCCTGCTGTAGTGGCCGATCTGGTCGATCTGACAACAACACCGGGAGATATATCGGGAGCAATTAGCGATGTACTTTTGCAAATGTACAGTGCCAGCGGCTTCGATTTGGGAGGAACTTTTTCGAGCGACAGTACCAAAAAGACGGCATTCCTCGATGCAGTGGAAGCATTGCTCGGATCACTCGGCGAACTCAATGATTTTAAAACAAAACTGAACACCGAAGCCAAGGCGGCTTCAGATACCATCTCTGATGAGGATCAGACAATTGCCGACGGAATTGATGCGGCTTTGGTTACGTTTAATGCCGATTTTGAAGGTGCAGGAAAAATCGATGAGGTATACAGTAACCTGCAGGAGTTATTTGTAAAAATGCAAAATGCTGATACCTCTACAAAAATCAAAAACCTCTTGGATGTAAACGCTGTAAACTTTGATGCTGAGCTAAAAAAACTGGAAGATTATACACCGCTGAATACGCAAACAGGCATCACGTCAAACACCGATGCATTTGCTAATGTGCTTGCAAACATGACCGCGCTGATCATTGAAATAAGAAAAGTTGAAGGCAAGGACAAAAATAACGGGGCCTTAAATGGTCGCAGCCTAATTGCTGTTGAGCAGGAAGATAATGCTACCTACAATAAAATTCTTACTGCCATCGGAAATCTGCCGCTTGAGTTACCGCCGAGTTCTGCTATGGCCGGTGTTTATGCGCGCGTTGATAGCGAACGTGGTGTATGGAAAGCACCTGCAAATGTGAGTTTGAATTATGTTTCGGAACTGACAGTAAAAGTGACTAACGATATTCAGGACGACCTGAATGTTCATACTCAGGGCGGAAAATCAATCAATGCAATTCGTGCTTTTACCGGCAAGGGTATTCTGGTTTGGGGTGCACGAACACTGGCCGGAAACGATAACGAATGGCGCTACATTTCTGTTCGTCGTTTCTTTAATATGGTTGAAGAGTCGGTAAAAAAAGCAACCGGCGTATTTGTTTTCGAACCCAACGATGCCAATACCTGGGTGAAAGTTAAAGCAATGATCGACAACTATTTGGTGAACCAGTGGAAAGCCGGTGCATTGGCAGGTACAACTCCCGAACAGGCTTTTTATGTAAAAGTTGGATTGGGAGAAACAATGACCGCGCAGGATATTCTTGAAGGCCAAATGATCATCGAAATTGGAATGGCAGCGGTTCGTCCGGCTGAATTCATTGTGCTGAAATTTTCACATAAAATGCAGGAGATTTAAATCAACAACACTTTAAAAGAATAAATTATGGCAACTACATATCCATTACCAAAGTTTCATTTTAAAGTGAGCTTTGGCGACACAGAATTTAACTGCACCGAAGTTTCGGGACTCGATTTCGAACGCGAAGTAATTGAGTACCGCGCCGGTGCCGATGCCGAATACCACAAAGGCAAACAACCCGGTTTGGCGAAATACAGCAATATTACATTGAAACGCGGAACCTTCGCCGACAAAGGACTGGAGATTTACGAAAAATGGGTGAAAACGGTTTATTTTCAGGAGGAAGGCGAAAAATATCGTGGAGACCTGGTGATCAGCTTATTAAACGAAAGTCACGAGCCCGTTGTAAGCTGGAAAGCAATTAATGCTTACATCACAAAAATTCAGGCCACCGATTTTAAAGCCGATGGCAATGAAATAGCAATTGAGACTGCAGAATTTGTTCATGAAAAACTGACCATGATTGAATAAGCGAATGAGTGAATTTCATCCACCCATAGGATTTCATTTCAGCGTTGAGTTTCCGGATATTTCCTCCAACAGCAAGGATCAGCGTTTTCAGTCGGTTGCAGGACTAACGGTTGACGTGGATACCGAGGAAATTGCCGAAGGAGGAGAGAATCGGTTTAAACACAAAGTGCCTGTTCGTACCAAGTATCCCAACCTGGTGTTGAAACGCGGATTACTGGTGGATTCCGATGTGATAAAGTGGTGCCGCGATGCGGTTGAGAATTTCAACTTCAAGCCCACCAACCTTATTGTGAAACTGCTGAATGAGGAACATGATCCGCTGATGAGCTGGAATGTTGTTCATGCCTATCCGGTAAAATGGAGCATGAGCGATTTTAATGCCGAAGAAAGCAAACTGGCCATCGAAACGCTGGAACTTACTTATAACTATTTCAATGTAATAAAAACGTAATATACTTATGCCAATAGAAATTAAGGAATTACACATTAAGATCAATGTTTCTGGTGATTCGGAACGGCCCCGAAGCGGTAGTGGTGGTGGCGAAGAAAGTTCAAAAGAAAAGATCGTTGAAGCCTGTGTGGAGCAGGTGATGGAAATCTTATCGAAAAAGGAGGAACGCTAATATGTCGGGAGAACTTACAAAACTGCAGATAAAAGCATACAGCGATGAACAGTTCAATAACGAAGTTGCCAATGGCGAATTTCAGGCTTTATTGAACCCGGAGAAGTATGTTTTTAAGTACAAAGTTGAACAGAACAACCAGCAGGCGTCGGGAACAAGTTCATCTTCGCCGCGCTATAATCGTACGCCACCCGAAGATCTGGAGTTGGAGTTTATTTTTGACCGCACTGGGGTGTTAATGAATTATGGCAAGCCTTCAAAAACTGATGACAATAAACTTTCGGCCGATGAAGGAAATGGGATAAAGGAAGATATTGATCAGTTTAAACGTGTGGTTTTCGATTACAACGGCGACGAACACCGCCCCAATTATCTGGTTATTTTGTGGGGAACACTTCTGTTTAAAGGTGTTTTAACTGAGGTTGATATCACATTCAAGCTGTTTAAATCCGACGGTACGCCACTACGTGCAACAGCCAACGCAAAATTTAAAGGTTTTGTTGAGGATAATTTGCGGGTGGCAACCGAGAACAACTCTTCGCCCGATCTTACGCACATTCGGGAAGTGAAAGAAGGTGATACTTTGCCTTTGATGACGCACCGGATATATGGCGACCCGAAATATTACCTAGAAGTGGCGAAAGCAAACCGAATCACCAATTTTAGAAAATTGAAGGTAGGACAGAAGATATTCTTTCCTCCTATTCAAAAAGTATAGTAAATATGCCTGAAACGCGAGTCATACCAACTGCACGGTCGGCCGACCTGGTTACATACAAAATTCTTGTTGAAGGGGAAGAATTATCTTCTACTAATCAGATTTTGAGCATCACGGTGCAAAAGGAGATCAACCGGATTCCCTGGGCAAAAATTGTGTTGCTCGACGGCGATCCTGCAGCGCAGGATTTTATGCTGAGCAACGAAAGTTTTTTTGTTCCGGGAAAGGAGATCGAGATAAAGACCGGTTACCATTCCGAGGAAGAAACCATTTTTAAAGGGATTGTAATCAGGCATAATCTGAAGATCCGGTCCGACAAAGCACAGCTGGAAATTGAATGCAAAGACAAGGCCGTAAAAATGAGCATCGGACGAAAAAGCAAATATTTCTACGACAGTAACGACAGCGATATTCTCGAAGAAATTATTAGTGCGCATGATTTGCAAACCGATGTTGAAGCTACGGATGCAACTTATCCTGAAATGGTTCAATATCGGGTAAGCGACTGGGATTTTTGCGTGACACGTGCGCAGGCTAACGGCAAAGTGTGCGTGGTTGATGATGGTAAATTTTCGGTGCAAGCTCCGGACTATTTACAGGAAGAAAAAATGACCCTCGTTTACGGGGCAACTATTCTTGATTTTGATGCCGAAATGGATGCCCGCAATCAGTTTGCCAATGTTACCAGTTTTGGCTGGGATGTGGCTAACCAGGAAATAGTGGAAAAAGAAGCTAATAATGCCGATGTTGAGCTTAACGGAAATATTTCGCCTGATGAACTGGCTTCGGTAATCGAGTTGGATAAGCTTGAATTACGCGACGGAAGTGCCAGTACTGATATTGGATTACAGGATTGGGCCAATGCTAAAAAGTTGTTTAATCAACTGTCTAAAACACGCGGCCGTGTCCGTTTTCAGGGTGTTCCCGATGTAAAGCCAAACACGACTGTTGTATTGGCAGGAGTGGGCGATCGATTTAACGGGAAAGTTTATGTTTCCGCCGTTCGTCATCAAATTACAGAAGGCAACTGGACAATTGATGCACAATTCGGAATCAATCCAAAGTGGTTTTCCGAAACGGTTGATATAAATGAAATGCCGGCCGCCGGACTGCTTGGAGCCGTGAGTGGATTACACGTGGCAAAAGTCACGCAAATTCATGACGATCCCAACGGCGAGTACCGTGTAATGGTGCGCATGCCCATAATTAACAACGACGAACAAGGTGTTTGGGCACGTGTAGCTACACTTGATGCAGGCGACAGTCGGGGATCGTTTTTCCGCCCCGAGCTGGACGATGAAGTAATTGTTGGTTTTCTGAACGACGATCCAAACGATCCGGTGATTTTGGGCATGTTGCACAGTAGCGCATTGCCATCGCCGCTTGAGCCAGAAGAGCCCAACAATGAAAAGGGATTTGTAACTCGAAGCGAGCTGAAATTCCTTTTTAACGATGAGAAAAAATCGATTGTTCTGGAAACGCCCGGAGGCAAAATAATCACTGTTGATGACGATGCCGGAATCATTAAAATCGAAGATGAATCAGGAAATGTGAGCACTTTCGATTCCAGTGGTATTTCGTTGGAAAGTCAGGGCGATATTTCGATAAAAGCTATGGGCGATGTAAATATCGAAGGAATGAATGTGAGTGTTAAAGCGAATGCAGAGTTTAAAGCCGAAAGCAGTGCCGGTTCCGAACTGGCATCGTCGGCCATAACAAAAGTTACAGGATCATTAGTACAAATAAATTGATATGCCACCAGCAGCAAGAATAAATGATATGCACACCTGTCCGATGGTTAATCCGGGGCCTGTCCCTCATGTTGGAGGACCGATTTTACCACCCGGCGAACCAACGGTTATGATTGAAGGGTTGCCGGCCGCCCGGGTAGGAGATATGGCCACTTGTACCGGTCCGCCCGACACAATTGCAATGGGCTCGGGAACGGTGTTTATCGGAGGAATGCCAGCCGCTCGCATTGGCGATCTTACAGCGCATGGCGGAACAATAGTCATGGGGAGTGGAACAGTAATAATTGGAGGTTAATATGCAGGAATACAATTCATTTTTAGGACGCGGATGGAGTTTCCCCCCGGAATTCAAAAAGGGAACAAAAAGTGTAAAACTTCTGGAGGGTGAAGAGGACATTAAAAGTAGTCTCGAAATTTTGTTATCGACCCGATTAGGGGAACGTATCATGGTTCCGGATTACGGGTGTAACCTGGATGAAATGCTTTTTAAACCCTTGAATCTGACGCTGAAAACCTATGTTATCGACCTGATTAAAAAAGCCATTCTGTATCATGAACCACGAATTGACGTGAATAAAATTGCCATCGATCCGATTAATGAACTGGAAGGCGAATTGCTGATCAACATCGATTATACCATCCGATCTACTAACTCGCGAAAAAATATGGTATTCCCATTTTACAAAACCGAAGGCAGCGAAACTTAAACGACTATTAAATGGCAAATTGCGGAAAAGACATATTACTATCCCGGGAGGGAACCGAACAACAGCTGCGGTTTATCGAAGCGCTCGATCCGGCATGGGTAAAATTGAACGATTTTGGCCTTGGAGAGTGGATGAAGTTTGCCTGGGATTTTGCAAAGCACGTTAACTATTTCGACACAAAAAATGAACAGGTCCCGGCCGATAACTGGCAGGATTTTTTTATCGCAAAAGATGAACTAACAAGTTTTTTAGCAGATATTGAAAAGGGTTCAGAAATAACACCTCACCTGGCATTGTTTGTCAGTTTCATCAAACTACTCGACACCACTAAAAAGCATTTTAACCACTTATCAAAACGTCACCTCGACTTTTATTACAAACGAGTACTTCAACTTGAAAAGCAACCGGCAACACCCGATACCGTTCATGTTTTGTTTGAATTGGCAAAAAATGCCGAATCGGAACTTATTGCTGAATCAACAGCTTTGGATGCAGGGAAAGACAGCGGCGGCAAAAAACTTATTTATAAAACTTCGGAAGAACTGGTTGCCAACCGTGCAAAAGTAGCCGCACTAAAAAGCATTTACAACGATCACGAATACCAGAAGATAAAATCGGCAGAAGTAGCCAATTCATTCGATGGAGCAGGTGCCGATTTCCCTGATAAAAACGTAAAATGGTGGCCCTTTGCCTATTACGAATTGCCACCGGAAGGCGATGAACCTGATCTGCGCGAATATCCTGAATTGCCCAATGCCAAAGTAGGTTTTGCGGTTGCAGGTGAAATCCTCGAATTGCAGGAAGGTGAGCGCTATGTGCAACTTACGCTCGATTTCGATACGGTGCTTTCAAAATCGTATTCGTTTGATGATTTAAAAGCCAACCTAAAAATTTTAATAACAGGGGAAAAGGGCTGGCTCGAATCCGGAGAAATCGTTGAATCGTTTGCAAACAGTGCTATTGGCGTGAATTTTACATCCGGTTCCAATGCTTCCGATTTGAGTTTGCTTCACATCCTTTTTCAAATTCCAAAGGACGAAAAAGCAATTGTTGCGTATGATAAAAAAATACATGCCGAAAATTTCGATACTCAGTTCCCCGTTTGCCGGGTTCTTATAAATACCGGGAGTGAAACGGGGCATGAACTCTATCGCGATCTGGTGGATAAGAAACTCAACGAACTTGCAATTGATGTTGCAGCAATTGGTGTTGAAAACCACAATCTTTACAACGATATTGGCACCATAAATGCTGCAAAACCTTTTTACCCGTTTGGTACGCAGCCCGTCAAAAAATCGAAGTTTTACGTGGATTATGCCGAGCTGTACAAAAAGAAATGGAACAAACTAAATATTAATGTTGAGTGGAAAAATACACCGGAAAATTTTAGAACATGGTATGCAGCATATCGCGGAGCGTTTAAAAACAAAATTAGTGCAAGCGATTATTTAAAGGGAATTCTGAGCGTTGATTATCTGGATTCCATCACTCAGTCGATGCAATTTAGGGCAGTCACCGATATTGGCAATATAAAAAGGACTACCCCTGACTTTGAGATACTTCAGTTTAACGATCTTATCGTGTCTGGCGATTCGTATTTTACCGCTGCAGTGGAGCTTAACGAAAAAGAAGAATGGACTGTACAAAGTGAGCTCAATAATAAGGTTTTGTTTGAGGGACCCGATGACGGCATATTTTCACTTTCACTCGATGTCAGTAATCCGCTAATACAAAAAGACAAAGCCGGTCCTTTGCGTTTATCGCTAAACAAAACGTTTTTACACGAAATGTATCCGCGTTTATACGCTTTGGCCATGAGCAGTGAAGATGAAAATGTTCTGATCCCAAACGAACCATACACACCGTTTATTGAGAAATTAACTTTGGACTATACCGCTTCAGCTCAAATTAAACTAAAGGATGACGAGTATGAGTTTAAAGATTTTGCGCTGTATCACGAGCATCCGTTTGGACAGGCTTTGGAAGATATTGAGCAAAAAATCGCCAATAAGATTTTGCAGGAAGACGAAGCAAAAATCCAACATGCGGTGCCAACTTATTGTAACGGCGGAGAACTTTATATTGGCCTTGAAAATGCAAAGGCGCAGCAAAATGTGTCACTTTTGATACAGGTGCTGGAGGGAAGCGAAAACCCGGAAACGGAATCGTTTGTGGGCAAACAAAAAGTAGAGTGGTGGATGTTGTGCAGCAACGAATGGAAACGACTCGAACGTTCTTCAATTATTTTCAATCAAACCGATAATCTGTTGAAATCGGGCATTTTAAAGTTTAAAATTCCCAAAGAAGCTACCGATAATAATACATTACTACCGGGTGGCTTGATGTGGCTGAAAGCCCGGATTCACAAAAAATACAACGCCGTTTCAAAGGTTATTGGAATTCATGCACAGGCAGTAGAAGCCAAATTTGAAAATAACAATAATAAGCTTGATCATCTGAACGACGGATTGAGCTCCAATACCATTTCAAAAATGGTAGTAAGGCCGCCAAGAATTAAGTCGCTTTCGCAACCTTACAGTTCTTTTGGAGGTCAACCAACGGAAAGTGATTCAGCTTTTTATCGCCGTGTAAGCGAACGACTTCGGCATAAGAACAGGGCAATTACCTTGTGGGATTATGAGCATTTAGTGCTTCAGGAATTCCCTGAAATTCATAAGGTAAAATGCCTTAATCACACTTCAACAAAAGTTGAAAAAGAAAAACGAATTACAAGCTATTTGGCACCCGGAAATGTGGTGCTGGTGGTGATTCCCGATATTGTTAACCGGAATGTATTCGATATTTATAAACCCAGGGTAAGCAAGGCAACCCTGAATCGTATTGAGAATTTTATCCGGAAACTGAACGCTCCCTTGATCAGTACAAAAGTGATCAATCCGGAATATGAAGAAGTACGTGTCGATTTAAAGGTTCAATTTTATGAGGGATACGACGAGGTTTATTACAAAACTGTACTAAAAGAGGATCTGATACGCCTGCTTTCGCCCTGGGCTTTTGACAGCAAAGCCCTTATTCAATTCGGCCTTTCGCTGCACAAAAGTATTGTTATCGACTATGTTGAAAAATTAAAATACGTGGACTTTGTAAGTGATTTAAAACTATTTCAAACCAATGCTGCAACCGGTAAAGAGGTGGAAGTAAAAATCGCCAGTCCAAACAGTCCAGAGGCCATTCTGGTATCATCGAAATTGCACAGAGTTAACGATATTGAAAATAATTGCTCAAATACCACAATTGAACCAGCAGAATCATGTCAGAGTTAAACGAACATATTACCATTCCTAAAAACGTTGCAAGCGGCAACGATCTGGATTATGCTTTCCTGCGCCAAAAAGGACAGGAATACATTGAAAAGCTGGCTAGAAATATCTGGACCGATTACAACGAGCACGATCCGGGTATCACCATCCTCGAAATGCTGAGCTATGCCATTACCGATCTGGGAGCACGGATTGCAATGCCGCTTGAAAACATTTTAACGCCTTCCGGGTCGGGATCGCTTAACGACCAGTTTTTTGATGCCAAACAGATTTTGCCTTCAAAACCGGTAACCGAAGCCGACTACAGGAAGTTGTTCATCGATATTGAAGGCGTTAAAAATTGCTGGCTGGCGAAATATGAAAAAATAGTTCATGTAGATTGCAAGAATGACTTGCTGAGTTACGATCCGATAGAATTTGATGAACTGGATAAACAGGAAAAGAAACAGTTCATAATTAACGGACTGCATAAAATAATTGTGGATTACGATGAACGCGTTCTTAAAAAAGCAGAAGATGAAGACGAGAAAAAAGTAGCGATAGATGAATCCATAATAAAGACTTACCATTCTAACCGTAATCTTTGCGAAGATCTGGTTGAGGTTGAGGAGGTGAAAACGCACCCGATTCAGGTGTGCGCCAGTATTGAACTTAATCCCGAGGTAGATGAAGAAAAAGTACATGCGCAGGTTTTGCGTACCATCGATGCTTATTTCTCTCCTAAACTCTGGTTTTATTCGTTACAGCAGATGTTTGAAAAAGGGTATTCGAGCGACCAAATTTTCGAAGGGCCGGTACTTGAACATGGTTTTATCGATCCCGAAGAATTGGAAAATGCCCGTTTGCGAAAAGAAATTCGCCTGTCTGATATTGTTCAGATCATTATGAAAATTGATGGGGTGAAACTCATCAAAGACATATCGATCAATGATTGCAGTAATTTGGAGGAAGAAAAGGATGTTTGGCTGGTTTGTGTGGAGGAAGGAAAGAAACCTGTTCGCTGCGATCTGAGTGCTTTCAGCTACTTTAAAGATGTGTTGCCGATTAATGTGAATAGTAAAAAAGTAAAAGAAAACATTGCTCAATTGGAAGCTGAAGAAGAAGATCGGCAGGAACTTTCAGCACTCGACAAGGAAATTCCCGTTCCGGATGGCGAGTATCTGGGAACCGGTGAAAACACAACCATTCAAAACGATTTTCCGGAAACTTATGGTATTGGGGCGGTAGGACTGAATTCAAGAGCTTCTGTGGCACGTAAGGCGCAGGCAAAACAGTTAAAAGCTTACCTCTTATTTTTTGATCAGATTTTTGCTACTTACTTTGCACATCTCGATAATGTAAAAGATTTGCTTTCGGTCGACAACAGCCTGACCAGTAGTTATTTTACGCAGGCTGTAAAAGATATTAAGGGATTTGCCGATTTGGTAGAGGACTATCCGAAAACAAATGACGAACTCCTGACCAAAAAGCTGTTGGCTGATCTCGACGATAATATTCAACGAAAAAATCAACTCCTCGATCATTTGCTGGCGCGCTTTGCCGAAAAATTCAGCCAATATTCATTTTTAATGAAACAGTTGTATGGAAATTATGCCGGACAAGCAGTGGTTGATGCGAAGCAAACATTTCTTTCGGAATATGGCGAAATTGTTAAGGTTAAAAATGGAGTTAAAGAAATAGAGAATAAAGGAATAAGCAACTGGCGGGGCAGCGCATTTAATTATTTCGAACAAAACCCCGCTGATATTTGGGATACCAAAAACGTTGCCGGTGCACAAAAACGAATCGCTCGCTTGTGTGGCGTTCAGGATTTTAGACGGCGTGATCTTTCCGGTTCGTTTGCCGAGATTTATGAACTGGAAGATGCCGATGAAAAAACGGTTTACCGCTGGCGGATCCGAAACGAAGAAGGCGAGGCCGTACTTTCCGCAACAGTAAATTACAATGCGCCACGTTTTGCCAGAGAAGAAATGTACCAGTCGATTGTAAAAGTGGTGGAAACCGATCCTGAAGTTATTGAAGAAGGTTTTCAGCTTACCATTAGTGATGAGGCTGAGGTTGGAAATTTTGAAATTCAAAAAGCAGAAAGTGGCAAATATTCGTTTGATGTGATCAACCTAAATGCTGATCCCGACAGCACCGACCGCATTATTGCACGGCAATTTCTTTACTACGATACACAGGAAGAATTGGAACAGGTAATTCTTGAACTTATTCAGTTTTTGCGTAATGAGATCGAAGAAGAGGGGATGTACATTGTTGAACACATCCTGCTTCGCCCCGATGTGACCAGTGAAGAGGGTTTGAAGGATCAGTTCATGTCGGTTTGTACCGATAATTGCGAAAGCTGCCAACCCATCGATCCGTATTCTTATCGTGTTACTGTGGTTCTGCCCGGCTGGACTTATCGCTTTGGAAACATGGATTTCAGGAACTTTATGGAAGATTTAATCCGCAGGGAATTACCGGCACATGTATTGGCGCGTATTTGCTGGATTGGCGAACCCAGAGGCTGGGTGGATGACGACAAAAACGACATGGTTCAGTTTGAAAAAGAATACAAGGATTTTCTGCTATCGAAAACAAAATCGGGGCAGAAACAAGTGAAAACAAAATTGAAAAAGCTAATAAAATCGCTCGAACAACTGAATTCGATTTATCCCGAAGGCAGGTTAATCGATTGCGATGATGAAGAAGACTCATTGGAAGGCCGGATTATTCTGGGCCGAACGAATATTGGAAACCTTTAATAACAGAAGTGATGGCATCGAAATTAACAGAAATCACAACCAAGTATCATACTTTTGTCGATAACCAGGTATTGACCAAAGACCAGTTAAATGAGTTTGTAAACTACTTCGACGATCAGGACCGTTTAACACGTGTTTTCCTGAACGGAGTTGGACTGGTTTGCGGATTCAAGGTCAGCAAAAGCGGGAATAAAATTACCATTTCACAGGGAGTTGGTGTAACCACCGACGGAGATTTGGTGCAATTGCAGAATGCCATTGAAAAGTCGCCATTAAAAAAGTTAGTTACCGGTTCGTTGACCTATTCCTGGTACAAGAAATTTAAAGACGATGCCGCTGTCTATTCACGTTTCCGCAAACTAGCCGGCAACGATGAGCTTTCGCTTGAAGTTCTCGATTTGTATGAACTACACACCGAAGAAGTGGAGGATGCCAAAGCACTGAGCGAATTGCCGGATTTGAATAATATGGTTGTTTTGCTTTACCTCGAATCGTTTGCCGATGAAGGCGACCTGTGTACTGCCATCGATTGCGACAACCAAGGAATTGCACAGATCAATCGATTGAGGGTGTTGCTGGTTTCAAAAGCCGATGCTGAATTTATTGCTTCCAACGATGTAATTTATACCGGTCACGACCGATTCGAGCAGTATTTCAACCTGCCCGAACTTGCGGTAAAACGTGTGGTACTAAATCAAATGAATACCTCGAAATACGAAGAGTTGAAACGGGCCTATTACGATGCCATAAAAGGTAGTACGCTAAATAAAAATAATACGATAGCTCAACTCGGGGAAGGAATTGGCTCAATCGTAAAAAACTTTGGTAAGTTGCTGCAGATCAATATGTCCAAAACTTCGCTGAATTCATCGCTCTCAAAACTCAACAGTTATTATTCGTTTAGTCCGTATGGCGTGCCTTTCGATATTCAATACCGTTACGATCTGCTGAAAGATTTGGTGGATACTTATAACGAATTGAAAGATTTGATACTTCAACTAAAACAGCTTTGCCTACCCGATATCACTGCTTTCCCAAAACATCTGATGTTGGGAATGTTGTCGGAAATCAACAGCGAACCCAAAGATCTTCGTCACGATTTCTACCCTTCGCCGGCTTCGGGCTGCGATTGCAAAGAAATTGAAAAAGCAAAAAGTCTCTTATTGAAATTGTTTGTATTGATTGACAATTACAAAATAAAATCGGGTGAGATCAGAATCACTCCGTCGAATAAATTGCCGGAACTGAGCCAACGGAGCATTCCGTTTTATTACAAGCTCGATACCAACTTTTTGAAGTTCTGGGATTATTCAAAAACAAAACTGTTTCGCCACAATTATAATCTTGGTTATCGGATTGAAAACCTGGCTTCGGCACCACAGGTTCAGGATCCGCTAAGCTACAATACCGATACTTCCGAATTTTACAGGGTTGAAGGTCACCAGGGAAAAGATTACCGCGATGTGCTGGAAGATCTTGACGACCAGAAAAAGAAATATGGTCTTTCGTTCGATGTAAAAGCACTTTCTGTAAACATCAACTCGAACGATCTCGACATCGACGATTATGAATGCGAATTCGAGGATTTGAAAGTGATGTTAAAAGCCTGGACCAAAGAGCAGGATTGTATTTTGGCTGAAGTGGCCAGTTTCTTTTCGGCTTTTAGTACTAAAATACCCGGTGCCAATATTCGGGAAGCCGAACTGGATCTAACAAAGGCTGCTTCGATCAACACCAATTTCGATGTAGATTATAACGCTGTCAGGGCTTATCAACCCGTTTATTATAAATCTACGATTGGTACTGCTTCAAAAGCCTTGTACGAGGAAATAGACAAAGGCAAGGCCGTGGAAGAAAATATTACTATCGCGGAAGATACTATTGGCGTGGAAATGATTAAGGCAATTAAAGAAACCAAAGGGGGATCGGTAAACGACATTATTGCCAACGCCAGCAAAAAACTTGAAGCTAAGGTTGATACCCAAGAATGGAATGCCGAACCCGAATTGAAAGAATTTGTGGTGGATAAATCGGTGGAACTGATGGCGCATACTTATGTGCTCACGCAGCGCATGCCGGTAGCTGTTAACCTGGTAGATGTAAGTAGGGTGAATGCCTATAAATTGTCGTTAACGCAGTTGTGTAGTCTCGTTAAAAAACTTAAAGCAAAGTACCAGTCAACAAAACTATCGGTTGGTTTACAGTCGTTTACAGGATTGTTGATCAACCAGCTATCAACGGTTTGTTGTTCGGGTAAAAAACTCGAAGTATTACTGGATGAAGTAAATGCACGAAAAGAAGAAATTTTACTGCGTTTACAATTATCTAAATTTATTGAACAACATCCGGGATTGGAACACAAGGCCGGTGTAGAGCCGGGCGGTACATTTGTGCTGGTCTACAAAAACAGTGAAACAAAACGCGATGTTACAAATGTGCCATCTGATGCTGTACTTTCCAGATCCGCAATTTCTGCTGATTATCTTACTGCTTCCAAGACCATGCTGTCGGATAAGATCATGAATCTGGACAAACTCTCGTTTACGGAACGATCAACAGTACTTAAAAGTGCAAAAGAACTGATTAAATACGAAGATTATTCTTCGCGTTTAAAAGAAATTAGTGTGCTCGACCGGCTGAAACCAAGCTCCCAAATTGTGGACAATACAGTGTTGGCCGATTTTGCGCTGCCCTACATGTGTTGCTCCGATTGTGCACCAATCAATTATATCATTTCAAAACCGCCGGCAACATTGCGATTATCGCGTAACAGCTATTGCCTGCTGACCGATACCGATCCCATACTTTATGAAGTTACGCCTGCCGACGGTGAAATCGGAATGAATCCCGAAGTTTCGGGAGTGAGTATTGAGGATGGGAAATTAACCCTTGTGGCCGATAATTTCCCTGAAGAAATGTTGGGTCAGACGATTCATTTTACGGTCGACAGTCAGATTACTGATGCAGTATTGACGGTTTACCAGGGAATACAGGTTGATTTTGAAGTGCCTGCTGAACCAACTACCGAGGCTACTCACCGCTTTTCACCTACCGGAGATTTGGAAGGCACCGGCTTTTTCTGGGAATTTGGTGATGGTGCAACGGCTACCTCGCAAAATCCTTCGCATACCTACAAATTGCCGGTTAACGACGAGAATAAAGTGACTGTGCGCTTAACAGCTACTGCATCCAACGGAATTTGTAAAACAACTGTTGAACACGATATTGTTTTTGCTGAAATAAAGCCTGAGATAAGTCTTGATCCCGATACATTCTGTGCCAATGATAAAAGGGAATATCCGTTTAAAGTGACTCCGGAAGGCGCTAAAGTTGAAATTGCGGGCGATGGGGTGATTCCGAATAACACCGGAGGATTTAGTTTTATTCCTGCAGCGGCAAAACCGGGAACGGCAACTTTCTCATTAAACGGAGAAGATTCAGGATTGTCGGTGACGGTTCACGCAGCTCCGTTGGCAGTATGCACACCTAAACAAGTAGAAAATAAAAATCTGCTGGTGATTTCCAATAAATCCAAAAACGCTTCAACATTTGAATGGACGATAAATGGTTCTCCGCGGACAACAACAAACCTCAATCCGATAGAGATCACCATTCAACCAGAAGATCCTTCGGAATGGAAGATTACGCTCGTGGCAAGAGGTGCTGATGTTTGCCCTGTATCGCGCACGAGTACAACGATTAGAACAAAATATATTGAGGAAACTCCGGTGAATACCTGCGTTGAAGAAACAAAAGCGGCGATACTTGGCGATGCTAAAATTTTGGCAACTATTAAACCGGATACAAACGGAGTGTTAGCAAATATTCTGAAGCAAACCCGAACTATTTATGGTGGTACCAGCGACTTTAATAAAGGCGTTATCAATCGTATCGATGAATACTTAAAAGGCGATGCTAACGCTGAACTGGAGGTTATGTTCCCAAAACTGTTGAATGATACCTCGAATATGATCCCGGAACTGGCAAATAATCCGGAATTGCAGAAGCAAGCTTTGACTTTACTCGAACTTCAATTGCGGCTCTTCTACAATATTTTGGGTTGTCAGGATGCCGAAGTGATCAAAAAATTTGGCGATCTAATCGACAGCATACTTAAGCAAATATTGAGATTGTTGAAAACGCTGCAAGGAATGCAAATTATCTTTAGCGATACCATGAAGAAATTCGTTGAGGCCTACGCACAAAAAGTCGCTGATCTGATATTCCTGGGTGAACACATGCAAACGATTATTCAAAATAAATTTATCTGATTTTGAATGCCGACCGACATATAATTGACAAAGTTTTTCTCGATATCAATGCGATTAGCGAGACCGAAGCTTACTGGTTAAAAGACCATATTAGTTCGTTTTTAAACGATCTGGTTTTTCCGGGGTTGGAACAACTGTTCAATGATATGGGAGAGCGTGACAGCATTTCACGTTTCGAAAGAATTAATCTCGATATTTCGCTTGATAACTGGGATGATCCTAATGTTTTGCGGATAGAAATTGAAAATCAGCTTCGGCAAAAAATTGCATTTGCAGCCATTGAAAAACGCTATCCGGTAAATGGTGATAAAAACGGAGCAAAAGGTATTTCAGGATACCATGAATCCAATAAGATATCAGGAGAACAAAACCAACAAAGCATATTCTTATTCTTTCTCAAAAATGGGTATTTACCTTGGTTTGGGCAGAAATCAGATGTCGATCAGCTGCTCTCAGAAAAAGAGTGGATAAAAAATATGGAGACGGAGCGTTTTGTGACCAAAGTAAAAGAGCTTTTAAAATCGGATGAAACAGTTCTTCAACGATTTGTTTGGCAACTGCCAACTCGTAACAGTATTCAGTTTATCAACTCATTTAAGGCATTTGATTTTCCTGCCGATTCAGGGGTGAATACTTTTATGAAGAAACTGACTAATACGCTCAGAAATCACTTTATTTCCGTTTTATTGAAGATCAGTATAGGAAAGGATGAATCAGATTGGAAACCGGAACTAATCAGGTTTTATGCTTCTTATTTATCGGAGAATCATTCTCATAAAACTTTGGAAGATCAAATACATCAGCTCGGGAATAAGCTTAAAAATATTTCTCGGCACACAAATTTAGTGCTCACGCAAAAAGATTGCGACAAGGTTTCGGTTTTATTAAAACAGAATGCCCGGAATCAACTTGCGGAAAAGGGGAGAACAAAACAAAAAGAGCGTAAAATTGAAAATGATCCTACCATTATTTCACAAGGGAACAATTTTACCGTGAAAAAAGAACCGCTGTTTTTTGATAAAGACACTGGCGAAATCGCCGTTCAAAATGCAGGGCAGGTTCTTTTTCACCCCTTTTTAAAACTATTTTTTCAGAAATTTAACTGGCTCGATAAAGCCTCAAATATCAAGGACGATAATCGCATAAAAGCCTTGCAGACACTTCATTATTGTGCCACCGGAAACGATCAGTTTTTTGAAGGCGATCTGGTTCTCGAAAAATTTCTGTGTGATGTGCCGCTAAAAACAACAATTCCGGGTTCAAGTCTGCTAAATGAAGCGGTAAAATCGGAGGCAGACAATATGCTTCGGGAACTCATCAAAAACTGGCCGGCATTAAAGAATACTTCACCCGATGGATTGCGGGAGATGTTTGTAAAGAGAAGCGGTAAACTAATTCAAAAAGATCGGAATTTTAAACTAATCGTTGAACGAAAAACGCAGGACATTCTATTGGATAAATTACCATGGAATATGTCCATTATAAAACTGCCGTGGAAGAAGGAATTAATATTTGTAGAATGGTGAGTTATGAAAACGAGTGTCAGAAAATATAGGGGTTACGGAAGAAGCCAACGACCATTTTTTGCGGTTCAACCCAAATTAAAAGTTGGCCAGGTTGGAGATAAGTACGAACAGGAAGCAGACAATATCGCCGATGCAGTTGTGGACAGAAATACTGAAATCGGTAATGCGGATGGTGACCGACAGGTACAAAACAATACCTTGTCTGAATCGATTTCACCACTTGTACAGCACGATTTGGAAGAACTGGGACAGGCCCAAAATTCTGTAATGGAGGAAGAAGAAGCCTTGCAAACACAGGCCGTAGAGGAAGAAGAAGAAGCGCTGCAAATGCAAAGCGAAGAAGATGAGGAGATGGTTCAAACTCAGATTGAGGAAGAGGAAGAACCATTGCAAATGCAGGTTGAAGAAGAAGAGGAGGAGCCTGTTCAAATGCAGGTGGAATCAGAAGAAGAGGAAGTAATGATGCCAAAATTGGAGGGGAAATCTGTTACGGATTCATCTTCGAATGTTGAAACCGGTTTAAAACAAAACAACAGCAACGGCAAGCCAATGGATAATCCAATTCAGGCAGAAATGGAAAGTGGTTTTGGAGCAGATTTTAGTTCGGTAAGGATTCACGATGATAGTAATGCCGCCAAACTAAACCAACAAATGGGAGCCAAAGCTTTCACCAACGGAAAAGATATTTATTTCAACGATGGAAATTACAATCCTGCTTCGGAAGAAGGAAAACATTTGCTGGCACACGAATTAGCACACACCATTCAGCAAACCGGTTATGTGAAGCCAAACCTGCAAATGGCAATGGATGATAATCGCGATTTGGTGGCAGATCGCTTTAGTGGTAATCGTACGTTGGAAGCCTGTTTAGATGGAGAACGGAGGCTGGGCTATGGCTACTCCGGACGTCCGGTTTCATTGATACAGCGGGCTTTGGTTGATGCCGGATTCCCACTGCCAGTCCATGGTGTTGATGGAATTTTTAGGTCTGAAACCCGGGCAACCGTGCAACGATTCCAACGATCTTCTTCATTACCTGAAACCGGAGTGATTGATGCACGAACCATGTCGGCCCTCGATGGCTTGTTCTCATGGGGTAGTCCTTCGCTGCCTACAGGCACTCCCGGTACCGTAGCTCCAAGCATTACTTCGGAAACCATTAATATTGCTCCCGACGGATCGGCTGATAACAGAACGACTGTAGGTGTTGGTGAATTTGTTCGCTTCACAGGAAACACAGAAGGAACCTGGTCGGCAACAAGTGGGCGCATCATTGGTTTAAATTCAGGGCAAAATATGGTTTGGGAAGCTCCGGCTACTCCATCCATTAGTATCATTAGCCTTACCAATCAGGCCGGAACAGCCAACATTATTTTTTCCACTTTACCTCCCCGGGGTATATCCCTGCAACGATCAAATATTTTGCCTATTCCCGCCGGAACACTTGGTGCGGCAATGGAAGCTAATATTACCGTACTTCCTTTGAATGTAAACCTCGGGCGAACCCAGTGGTTTGAGGAACCCGGACCAGCAACCAGCGTATCGGGCTATTTCACCCGCTTTTCAGCAGCAGACCTGCATCATGATCCAACAGCGCATTATTTGCCGGTTGATGATATGAACCGTGGACTCGTTGATGAGGCCGCCTGGCGTGGGGGCAATCCACCGTTTGCCGACGGTTATCACGAATGGGTGATTCCAAATAAGTATAAAATTGATGGCGAGCCGGATGCTCGGGGAAGAGTGTTTACGAATGTAACGCAGTCATTCTTTGTTACTTCCACCGGAAATTTTATGGTGGCAAAAGCCGGAGCCTTCATTTTTCGAACCATTAATAATTTCACCTTTTAAAATATGCGTGCACTTCATCATTGAAATTAAAGTAAGGGATGTCAGGAAACAGATCATCGAAAGAATATAAGCCTTCGGCAGCATTAGCTAATCGTGCTCAGCCTTTTATTCAACCCAGTTTGAAGGTTGGGCAACCCGGCGATAAGTATGAAAAAGAGGCCGATCAAATGGCTGATCAGATTCTGGAAAACGGAAAAGCTCATCCCGGTCAAGAGAATGCATTTTTTTCACCCGTAAATCCGGTTCAACTTAAAACCGAAACTGCTTCAGATTCTTTGTTTCAGCCTTCAGTAGAGCAAGGAGTGGAAAAGGTGGAAGAGGAAGAAACGCAGCTAAAATTGAAACCAGAATCTGAATTTCAAAATAGGCAGGATCAATCTTTTCTTGTTGAAGCAAAACCGGCAAATACGGTAGTACAAACTAACCCTGAAACAGAAGACGAGCTGCAAAAACAGGAGGAGGAAGAAGAGGCTGTGCAAGCGAAAGAATTCGTGCAAAAGAGTGCTGGTTTGCCTGAAGAGGAAAAAGACAACGACCCGATTCAAACAAAATCGGATCAGCCCGGAGATGTTTCATCCATTGAATCATCGCTGAGTTCTGCAACTAGAGGAAACACTCTTGATAATGCCACCCGATCGGAAATGGAATCTGGATTTGATGCTGATTTTAGCGACGTAAAAGTACATACCGGAAATGAGGCTGTGCAAATGAGTGAAAACATCAATGCACAGGCGTTTACACACGGCAACGACATTTATTTTAACGAAGGAAAGTACAATCCGGGCAGCGATTCAGGAAAACATTTACTGGCGCATGAATTAACACACACCGTGCAGCAGGGAGCATCGCTTCAGCGAAAAATGATTCAGAAGGAGGAGAATGAAGAAAATACAACTACTACGGAGAACACAAATAATGAGGCAGAACAATCAACGGGAAGCCTTTCAACGGGCATTGTAGATAACACTAACCGAACGATTACGTACGAATCTATTCCGGTTACAGCATTTAAACTTACTGATCACCGTGCCGCCAAATACAATTCTTTTAATCTACGAAGGGCATCAAATTACTCGGGTAGCCGCCAAAGAAATAATGTCAACCAACTCAATATTTGGAGAGACGAAGTAGATACAGATGAAATTGAAACTAAATTAACTGATAAGTACAATCAGGCAGCCGGCGTTGAATCAAGCAGGTCAGGAAGGTTCGATATTTATGCGTTCAAGGTTCAAGATTCCGAACGTGGTTACATAACAGGAACCATGAACAACATTGTCCGCGAAGCAGCCATTCCTAAATGGAACGATAAAGGAGAAAGTCCGGCATACATGCAGGTAGATCATATTGTTGAAATGCAAATATCAGGTTTTTCCGATGAAAATGCTGATGGTCATCCCGTTAACGACATTTCAAATATGGAGTTACTAAATGCCGGTGAAAACAGGCAGTCAGGAGAAATAATTCGAGAATCGGTTGAAAACAAAGTTGAAAATACCATTGACGACGAAGATGCACACAGTGCTATAGTTGAACGATTGCCATCGATTGAAGAGCAGGAAAACAAACAAGACAAAATTTCACTGGTAAAAAGCAATTATGATCTGGTATTCAACTCGGCTGTTCCCGGCGGTGGCCCCTCAGCTATAACAAGCGATAAATTCTGGACCCAAAACCAAATTGAAAGTGGTGATCAATTGAATCAGCTTGTTCCGGTTAATATGAGCGAATTGGGAGCAGAAGATAATATCCTTGTATTTCCGCGAAAATATCATCCAATTGCAACGCCTTTCAGGTGGAATGGTTCGAATACCAATCCAAGAAGAAACGAAAGAAACTACTTTAGCCCCTGGCGAGTTGTTAGAAAAGAATTCTTTAACAATCCGGAGTCTGAAATTTTAGGTCATTTTGATCTCGAATTTCCTGACAATGATCCAGTAATTCGCGCAACCGGAGGACAAGTAGAAATTAAAAAGTTGCCAGGTGCACAATTTGCCGGCTATGTTGATAATGTAGAAGGAATATCAGCAAGTAGACATGCGATAATAAGCGCAGGTAATATCGCAGCCAAACAATTTAGCCCGATCAGGCTAGACACAATCAATTTTAACGATAATGGCGTTGTAATTGACGGGAAGGTGCTACCCACACTTGGTTTTATTGAAAATGCCGAGATTGATTTACACATTGAAAATGGTGAAATTTTACTTTCTAAAACATTTGTTAGCAATGATTTAGATCTTCCTGCTCCGTTTGTTCTTGAAAACAGTTCGCTCACGATTTTTGCCAGTTCTGAGCGTGGGCTGGGAATAAGTGGAAGAGTCGATTTCGGAATCAATAACGTTGGTGAGGGGCACATTGGAGCCGCTGCGTCAACTTCTGGAGGCTTTGAACTGGAAGGTGCCTTTAACTTCGATTCTGAACTTTTTGATCCGGCAGAGATTAATGTGGAATACCGCGAAAATACCTGGACAATTGGCGGAGAGATTGGTATTCCGGAAGGGAAAGTACGTGGGATAAAAAGTGCAACCATTACAGCCAGTTACAGCGAAAATAACTTTTCAGCCTCCGGCGATGCTGAACTCGATATTCCAGGAATTGAGCAAGGAACACTGGAAGTTGAATACAGTGATGAAGGATTTTCTGTAGGTGGCGAATTTAATTTAAGTTCAGAAATACCCGGTATCAGTGGCGGGAATGTTTCTGCCACGGTGGCAAAGGAGGAGGGCGAAGAAGGTTATAGTATTAGTATTTCCGGATCTGCCCAGCCCGATATTCCCGGCATTGATTCTGAACTCTCGGTGAGCTACGAAAACGGTGCACTGACCATTGAAGGCAGTGCTGGCTACGAACGCGGAATGTTAAGCGGAAATGTTAGGGTAGGAGCTACCAACCGTACCATCGATGAAGAAGGGCAGCCAACCGGCGAACCCGATGGAACGATGCGTGTTTACGGTGGCGGCGATCTTACACTGCAACTAACACCGTGGCTTGAAGCAACGGCCGGAGTAGAATTTTTGCCTAATGGCGAAATGGAAGTTTCAGGAAGAATAAGACTGCCCAGCGCTGTTGATGTTTTCGATCGGAGAGAATTCAACAGAAACCTGTTTTCAGTTCCAACGATTGAAATACCTATTTTTGCCATTCCGCTCGGTCCACGCAGTATCGGGCTTGTGGCTCAGATCAGTGGCGGACTCGATTTCTCGGCAGGGTTTGGTCCTGGCCAGTTGCGAGAAGTGTATGCCGAAGTTACTTATAATCCCGACCACGAAGACGAAACTGAAATTCACGGACATGGCGAATTTGCCGTACCTGCCGATGCCGGTTTAACGCTGCGTGGCGATCTCGGATTGGGAGTGAGCGTTGCCATTGCCAGCCTTTCAGGAGGTATTGAGCTGGCCGGTACACTGGGACTGGAAGGTGAGGCTTCCGCGATGGTTGATCTGTCGTGGAGTCCCCAAACCGGGGTTGTGCTTGATGCCGAAGGACGGATCATGGTAAATCCGCAATTCACATTCGATGTGAATGCATTTGCACGAGCAAGCCTGGGAATTGGCTGGTTCTCCATTTCAGAAACCTGGCGACACAACCTCGTCTCATTCAGCTGGGGACCCGATATTCAGTTTGGAGTGGTGTTCCCGGTGCATTATCAGGAAGATCAACCTTTCGATATTTCATTCGATGATATAGAAGTAATTTATCCTGATCTGGACGTGGTGGATATGGCAAAAGAACTGGCTGGCGATATTAAAGACGATATTTTTGATTAAATTTTAACTCATGGAAAAAGCAATAGAAATCAACAATAAAGGCGTTCAGCACTTTTTGAATAAGGAGTTCGATCAGGCTGAAGAACAGTATTTACAAGCGTTAAAGCTCGACAATAAAAATGCAACCGCATTAAATAATCTTGGTTTGCTTCACCATCAGAAAAAGGATTATGAACAAGCCGAACGCTATTTTTTGAATGCCATCAATATTAATCACAAGGCTACCTATTTTCTGAATCTGGCGAACGCACAGGTTTTTCTGAGGAAATGGGAGGACGCAGAAACAAATTATCAAACCGCGCTGAAGTTGCAGCCAAATAATGAAAATGTGTTAGCCAGCCTTGCACGATTCTACGAAAACAGTAACAAACACCAACAGGCCAACGAAGTTTGGTTATCATTGGTGCAGCAATCGCCCAGGAAAGAACATAGTATTGATCTGGCAAAAAATCTTATGACATTAAAGCGTTTCGAGGAAGCACTTGCAGTTCTATCCAATCACCCTTGGTTCAACTCGAGTGCGGCCATTCAATTTTATGCCGGAATTTGCGAATTTAACCTGAAAAATTACGGATTGGCCGAACTAGCTTTTAAAAACAGTCTGGCCATTGACCCCGATAACTTTAAAACCCGTCATTACCTGGCCATTAATTTTATTGCCAAAGGAGCTTCTGTTAGTGCTCTGAAAGAATTAAATTTTTTGATGCGTTTGAATCCTGAAAATGAAAAAGTAAGGCTTGATGCGGTTTCTGTTCTGCTTTCTTTAAAAAGATGGGAAGAAGCTCAAAAACTAAACAATGAAGTTTTGACCCTCAATGAAGGCAGTGCAAAAGCCTTGGAGTATAAAAAGATTATAGAACAAATGAAATCGAAATAAAGAGTTTATGGGCACAACAACACAAATTTCGCATGGTGTATTAAATGTGGTTCAACATTTTGTTGAGTCAGCAATCAGGGCACGTTTGAACCGGGATTTTGGTAAAGAAGAAGCTCTGGCTTTGAATGTTCCCGACTTCGCAAAACACCCGTCTATTCTGTCGGGTTTTATCATCGACAATCAACTGAAGAAAGCCGAGATTCTGTGTTTGTTGCTGGCACTTGTTCCCTACATTTCTCCGGGGCTGATATCTACTGTTGTTGGAAACTACCTTCCTAACGGTGGCGATTTTCCTGATTTTGGTGGTGTAAAAGGCAAAAATCATCGCGGAATACTACCAACCGGCGAAACCGTGCTATACATTTTGGCCGGACGCGATATGGATAAGCGGGTAAAACTTTCTACAATGTTTGAAGACGATCACTTGTTTACACAAAAAAGTGTATTGCACATTGAACCGGTGCCATCAGGTGAACCGAAAATGAGCGGCCGACTTGTTCTTGATGACGAGTTTGTTGATTTGTTTACTTCAGGAAAGATCTCGCGCCCAAAATTAAGTGGTGATTTTCCGGCCCAGCTAATAGCAACTAAATCAGATTGGGCTGATCTTGTTTTAAAAGATAAAACACTTGAAGAGATTAAAGAACTTGAAATCTGGTTGAATCATAACGAACAATTGATGAACGAATGGGACATGCGCGATAAAATAAAACCTGGATTTCGGGTTTTGTTTTTTGGCCCTTCGGGAACAGGAAAAACAATGACTGCTTGTTTGTTAGGGAAATATACCGGTCGCGATGTTTACCGTGTTGATCTTTCGATGGTGATTTCGAAATATATCGGAGAGACGGAGAAAAATCTTTCGGGATTGTTTAACAAGGCAGAGCACAAAAACTGGATCTTATTTTTTGATGAGGCAGATTCGCTTTTTGGCAAACGTACCAACGTTCGCGATGCGCACGACAAATACGCCAATCAGGAAGTTTCGTACCTGTTGCAGCGAATAGAAGCCCACCATGGGCTGGTAATTTTGGCTTCAAACATGAAAGGGAATATCGATAGTGCTTTTACCCGTCGTTTTAATGCATTTGTAGAATTCGATCTGCCTGAATTTTCTGAACGTTTGAAACTATGGCAAGTATACATGCCCAAAAGCAATAAAGTGAACAAAGATATTTATTTAGAGGAGCTGGCTAAAAACTACGAATTAACCGGAGCCAACATAGTGAACGTTATACATTATGCCGGTTTACTAACGATTAAGAAAAAGAATCCTTTACTTGATAAAGAAGCGTTATTGGCCGGAATTCGTAAGGAATACAAAAAAGAGGGTAAAATTCTACGGCAATAATTTCACATATCGGCATTTTCATCGCTAAATTGCTTCTGAAAGACTGTTGGTACATAAAATTTCGGCAATTCGTTTGGCATAACACCCACAATTTCCCTATTTTAAGGGAAATTGATTCAATCCAAAGTTTTGCTCATGAACAAACTTATTTTCTGCCTGCTCTTTTTTGCCTTTTTGTCTAATGCTTCAGCCCAGTTTGATGCCAATTACGACGAAAGTAAAGTCCCCGAATTTAAATTACCCGATCCGCTTAAAACTTTCAACGGAAAAAAGATTCGAAATTCAAAAAAATGGGAGAGCAGACGACGCCCTGAACTACTTAATTTTTTCACTCAAAATATGTACGGTGAGGTGCCCGGTAAACTGGAGATTTCATCGGTTGATATTCAGGAAGAAAGGAAGAGTGCATTGAACGGAAAAGCGGTACGGAAACAAGTTGACCTTGTTTTTAAAAACCACGGGAAAACACTTGATTTTACCATTCTGATTTATCTCCCGAAAACCGAAGAAAGCGTGCCGCTATTTGTTGGCTACAATTTTTTTGGAAATCATACAATAACTGAAGATGTTGACGTAGTAATTTCGGAGGCGTGGGCAAGAAATAATCCTTCGTTTGGTATAATTAACAATCAGCTAACTGAACAGTCGCGAGGAGTTCGGACGAACAGGTGGTGCGTGGATAAGATAATTGATGCAGGTTTTGGATTGGCTGTGATTTATTATGGCGAAGTAGATCCTGACAAGGACGATTTTTCCGATGGTATTCACCCATTATTCTATATCGACGATCAGCAACAACCTGCTGCCAACGAATGGGGATCAATTGCAGCCTGGTCGTGGGGATTAAGCCGGGCCATGGATTATTTTGAGCGCGATGAGGATATTGATGAATCGAAGGTAGTAGTGTTTGGTCATTCGAGACTGGGAAAAACAGCATTGTGGGCTGGTGCAAGCGATGAACGCTTTGCCGGTGTAATTTCAAATAATTCAGGTTGTGGTGGTGCCGCTTTGTCGAAACGACGATTTGGCGAAACCGTTTGGCGCATCAACAATTCGTTTCCGCATTGGTTTTGTAAAAACTTCAGAAATTATATTAAAAATGAGGAAGCTTTGCCGGTCGATCAGCACGAACTGATTGCTTTAATTGCACCACGCCCTGTATATATTGCAAGTGCTGAAGAGGATAAATGGTCGGATCCGAAAGGTGAATTTCTTTCGGCTCTTTACGCTACTCCGGTGTATAATCTATACGGGAAAAAGGGAATTCAGCAAACGGAAATGCCGGAATTAAATCAGCCTGTTCAAAACACAGTTGCTTATCATATTCGGACAGGAGAACATGATGTAACTGCTTTCGACTGGGAGCAGTACATAAAATGGGCGCAGAAATTTATTCAATAATCAACTAAATTTACTACAGTGAAAAAAATTAGTCTGTTATTTATCTTTGCAGGATTTATTGCCTGCACCAAGGAAAAGGCACCTGAAACAATACATTTGTTTAACGGAACAGATTTATCGGGCTGGCATGCCGATGTGCCTGATGCTGATAGTAATTCCAATATTGAGAAATCGTTTGTAGTTCGCGATTCTTTGCTGGTAAGTATGGGCGAACCGCGGGGGCATCTAATTACCGATTCGGTATTCAGTAATTATCGTCTTGACGTGGAATATCGCTTTGCAGGCGAACCCGGGAATTGTGGCGTTTTGGTGCATGCATCAACACCCCGGGCTTTATACGATATGTTTCCAAAATCGTTGGAGGTACAAATGCAAAGTGGCGATGCCGGTGATTTTTGGTGTATTGTTGAAGACATTACAGTGCCAAACATGATTGAGCGCCGCGGACCCAAAGAAAGTTGGGGGATAACCGAAGGCAAAAAACGAAGAATCCTCAACCTTACTGATGGTTCTGAAAATCCTCTGGGGGAATGGAACAATATGGTAATTGAATGTGTAGCCGATACCATAAAAGTTTGGGTAAACGACGATCTCGTAAATTACGGCTATAATTGTACGGTCACTAAAGGACAAATTGCCGTTCAGGCGGAAGGTGCTGAGGTTGAATTCAAAAAAATTGATTTAACTCCGATTACCAAAACCACCCCGATCGATTAAGCTACTTTGAAAGGCACAAAAAAAAGGGAACTCTAAAGCTCCCTTTTCAATATTTTATTGCTTGATAATTATTTATCAACTTCAACTTTTGCCAGATCTTCACTTTTATAAGCTCCTGAAAGTAATTTCTCACGTGCTTCTTTAAATGCTTCCAGCGTAATTTCTACATCCTCCAAGGTGTGCATTGCTGTAGGTATTAGGCGTAAAAGAATTTCACCTTTTGGAATAACCGGGTACACAACCATAGAACAGAAAATTCCATAATTTTCGCGAAAATCGTAAACCATTTGTGTAGCTTCTGCTACTCCGCCTTTCATATAAACCGGAGTAACCTGTGTATTTGTTTTTCCAAGATCAAAACCGGCTTCTTTCAAACCTCCTTGCAGTGCGTTAACAATTGTCCACAGTTTTTCGCGTAACTCAGGCATCGTACGAATCATATCCAAACGTTTCAATGCACCAATAGTCATTGGCATAGGCAGCGACTTGGCAAAAGTTTGCGAACGCATGTTGTAACGAAGGATGTAGCAAATATCAGTTTCGCAAGCAACAAAACCGCCAATTCCGGCCATTGCTTTTGCAAATGTTCCAAAATAAATATCAATTCCATCCTGAACGCCAAAATGTTCACCCGAACCGGCACCTGTTGGTCCCATTGTTCCAAAACCATGTGCATCGTCAACAAACAATCGGAAATCAAATTCTTTTTTCAGGGCAACGATCTCGTCAAGTTTTCCAACTTGTCCTGTCATTCCAAAAACGCCTTCAGTAATAACTAAAATACCACCACCGGTTTCGGCAGCACGTTTTTGGGCAAAACCTAACATCTTGCGACATTTGTCCATGTCGTTGTGCTGAAACACAAAACTTTTTCCACCTTTTGCTTTATGAAGGAAAACACCATCCATAATACAAGCGTGCGATTCTGAATCGTAAACAATAACATCGTTACGGCTTGCCAGTACATCAATTGCAGAAACCATTCCCTGGTATCCGAAGTTCAATAAAAATGCATCAGGTTTACTTTCAAAAGCGGCCAATTCGCGCTCAAGTTGTTCGTGTTTTACTGTTTGTCCCGACATCATTCTGGCTCCCATCGGGTAAGCCATGCCATACTGTGCTGCAGCTTCAGCATCTGCTTTTCTTACCTCCGGGTGGTTGGCCAAGCCCAGGTAGTTGTTCAAACTCCATGTTAATACTTCTTTTCCACGGAAGTTCATTCTGGCTGCAATTTCACCTTCCAGTTTAGGAAATGCAAAATACCCGTGAATTTGGTCCATCCACTTGCCAATATCACCTTTATTATTTCTGAATTTATCAAATATATCCACGATGATTTGTTTTTAAGTTTAAATTATAAGGGTGCAAATGTAATCTTTTTTAAAATCTCAGCAAATGTGTTAAATAATACTAACACATTAACTTAACGATGAAAATTAGCCTTAGTTTCACCAGCCAAAATTAGAGGCATTATAGCTATGCAATTGTTAATGAGCAAAATAACTTCTTTGTTAAAAGCTGTAAATTCCTTAAATTTTGAGGGTTAATTCGTTTCAATTAAGTAAAAAAAGTATATTTTTGCGCCATGTTTATGAAAATGAGATTTTTGGGGATTGGATTACTAGCAATTTTAATGATTACAGCCTCGTGTGGAGACTACAACAAGATTGTAAAAAGTACTGATTACGAATTCAAATACAAAAAAGCAGTCGAATATTACGAGGATGGCGAATATGTTCGCGCATCAACGCTGTTTAGAGAATTGGTGAACATTTACCGCGGAACTTCAAGAGCTGACAAAATTTACTACTTCTATGCTAAAAGTATGATCGGTCAGAAAGACTATTTAATGGCAGGTCATTATTTTAAGTCGTTGGTTAAAGAGTTTCCAACAAGTGAATATGTGGAGGAAGCACAATTTATGATTGGTTATTGTGCCTATTTGATGTCGCCAAAACCAAGGCTCGACCAACAGGTAACTCAACAGGCTATTGATGCGCTTCAGTTATACAATAACTTGTACCCATACAGCGACAGGGTCGAAGAAGCCAACCGACTAATTGATGAATTAGTAGATAAGTTGGTGTATAAATCGTATTTAAGTGCTAAATTGTACTACGATTTTGAACAGTATAAAGCAGCGGTAATTGCGTTACGAAACAGTCTTGAGAAATACCCGGACAGTAAATATCGCGAAGAATTGAAATATATGTTGTTAAAATCAAAATACTTATTGGCATCAAAGAGTGTTCTTGATAAACAAAACGAAAGATATACAAATGCACTTGACGAATATTTTTCGTTTATAGATGAATACCCCGATAGTGATTACAAAAAAGAGGTAAATAAATTTTACGAAAAAGCCTCGGAGATATTAAATTATAAGGAAGAAGAAGATTTAAACATTAACTAGGATATGGATTACAAGAAAACAAAAGCAGCTCAGTCAACTATTTCACGCGATCTTGAAGTACTGACTCAAGAAACCGGAAATATTTACGAAACGGTAATGCTCCTTGCTAAAAGAGCAAATCAGATCTCGTCGGAATTGAAAGAAGAGCTAAACCAGAAGCTACAGGAATTCGCTTCGTATACCGACAATTTGGAGGAAATCTTCGAAAATAGAGAACAAATTGAGATTTCTAAATTTTACGAGCGTTTGCCAAAGCCTACTCTTATTGCGTTTGAAGAATTAAAAGAAGGTGAAATTTATCACCGTAACCCAACGCGCGAGAACAAAAAACGCATCTAATTTGAAGCCCTTTTATGAGGCTCAAAGGAAAAAATATTATACTAGGAATAACAGGAAGTATTGCAGCTTATAAGGCAGCAATGCTTCTTCGGCTTTTTATAAAGGAGGGTGCCGAAGTGCAGGTGGTTATTACCCCTGCCGGAAAAGAATTTATAACACCCGTAACTTTATCAGCATTGTCGGACAAACCTGTTATTAGTGAGTTTTTTGGTGCAAACGATGGTAGCTGGAATAGCCATGTTGATCTGGGATTGTGGGCGGATGTAATGGTAATTGCGCCAGCAACGGCTTCTACAATGGGGAAAATGGCTTATGGAATTGCTGATAATATGTTGATAACAACCTATTTGTCGGCAAAATGCCCGGTAATGGTGGCTCCCGCAATGGACCTCGATATGTTTGCACATCCTTCAACACAACGGAATATTTCTATTCTTAAAGATTACGGAAATAGTATTGTTGAACCCGGTGAAGGAGAATTAGCCAGCGGATTAACAGGCAAAGGCAGGATGGAAGAACCTATAAAAATTCTCGAAGCGGTTATCCAACGGCTTGGAGTAAAAAAAAAACTTCTGAATAAATCCTACCTGGTAACTGCCGGTCCAACTTTCGAAAAAATAGATCCTGTTCGTTTTATTGGTAATTATTCATCAGGGAAAATGGGTTACGCCATTGCCGAAGAGCTTGCTGAGCAAGGTGCCGATGTAACTTTAGTATCTGGTCCTGTTGCTGTAACCACTCAAAAAGCGGGTGTAAAAGTTATCCCGGTTGAATCGGCTAACGAAATGTACAATGCTTCAATTGAACATTTTGAACGCGTTGATGGTGCAATAATGTGTGCTGCAGTAGCTGATTTTACTCCTGCAAAAAAGGAGGGTGAAAAAACCAAACGAGGTAAAGAAAACTGGCATATCGAGTTGGAGCCAACAAAAGACATTGCAGCCGAATTGGGTAAATTAAAAACCAACAAGCAACTTTTGGTAGGGTTTGCGCTTGAAACCAACAATGAAATGTCGAATGCGGAACGTAAACTATTGAAAAAGAACCTCGACTTTATTGTGTTGAACTCGCTGAAGGACAAAGGAGCCGGATTTGGTGTTGATACCAATAAAATAACGATCATCGAAAAGGGCAATAAACAAACCGATTTTGAGTTAAAAGATAAAGCTGAAGTAGCAAAAGATATTGTAGCAAAAATTATAGAATTGAACAATTAGCATATGATAAAGCAAATCGTATTAGCGCTTTTATTTCTGTTTATTTTCGTTGGGAAAAATGTTGCCCAGGAACTTCGATGCAATGTAACCGTTTCGGCACGGGGATTCAGGGAGCAAACCAGAACCTTTTCCGCACCATGCAGTCTGACTTGTATGATTTTATGAATAACAGAAAATGGACTGATCATGTGTACAGCTACGATGAAAAAATACGATGTAATATTTTAATCCGTCTCGACGAGCAAATTTCTGCAGATGAGTTTAAGGGATCGATTCAGGTTCAGTTAACACGCCCGGTTTTTAATTCCAGTTATACTTCAACCGTTCTGAATATTAAAGACAATGATTTTCATTGTAAATATGTGGAGTTTCAGGCACTGGAGTTCAATGAAACTTCAAACCGAGACAATCTGACAAACATAATGGCGTTTTATGCCTATGTTATTTTGGGTTTTGATTACGATACTTTTTCAGAAGAAGGAGGAACAGAGTTTTTTCAAAAAGCACAATCGATTGTAAATAATTCTCAAAATACCCGTGAGCGCGGATGGAAAGCTTTTGAAAGCGAACGGAATCGTTACTGGCTGATTGAGAATGTATTAAATAATTCGTATTCGTCATTTCGTACGGCTATGTATAATTACCACCGAAACGGATTGGATATGATGTCTGACAGGGTAGAAGAAGGGCGTGCAAATATCGCAGAAGCGCTGCGCGACATTCAAAAAGTATTTCGTCGTCGTCCATCTACATATATTTTGCAGATGTTTTTTGATGCCAAAGCCGATGAATTGGTTAACATTTTCTCAAAATCATTTCCGGATGAACGAAATCGAGTGATGACCATTTTAAACGAGGTGGATCCTTCAAACGGGAGCAAGTACGAGAAGATTGCCGAAAACGAAGGCTTTTAGCACGATCTTTAAAAAGATATCCCCATTTTTTCCAGAAAGTAAATCCGTGTCCTCATTTTGGCTATTTTAGCCAATGAAATTATTAATGAAGATCTTTTATCATTATGCTATCCAGATTATCCATTTCGAATTACGCGCTGATAAATAAGTTACAGGTTAATTTTCACACCAATTTAAACACGGTAACAGGAGAAACCGGAGCGGGTAAATCGATTATTCTGGGGGCTTTAAGTTTGATTTTAGGTAATCGGGCCGATCTTTCGGTGCTGAAAGAGAAGGATAAAAAATGCATTGTTGAAGGCCAGTTTGAAGTGAGTAATTATTCCGTAAAACGTTTTTTTGAAACCTACGATCTGGATTACGATCCTTCCACAATTTTGCGGCGGGAAATAACACCATCAGGAAAATCCAGAGCTTTTATAAACGATACCCCGGTGAACCTGAAAGTAATGCGGGAGTTGGGATTGCAATTGATTGATATTCATTCGCAACACCAAAACCTGGAGTTAAGCAACCAGAAATTTCAGTTGAATTTAGTTGATTCGGTTGCCGGAACTAAGGATGCTTTAACAAAATATAAGGCTCAGTTTTCAGCCTATAAAAACACTAGGAAAGCGCTGGATCAATTGAAGGAAAATGCAGAACAGGCACAGGCCGATCTGGATTATTTTCAGTTTCAGTATACGCAACTGGAAGAAGCCAGTTTGGAGGAAACCGAACAGGAAGACCTGGAATTGGAATTGGAGCAGCTTAATCATGCTGAAGAAATTAAAACAGCACTAAGCGAAACGGTTACCTTACTGGATAGCGAAACATTCTCAGTATTGCAAAGTGTAAAAGATGGTCATCGAACGCTGGAAAAAGTTACCAGCTACCTAAAAGATACCGAAAGTCTTGCAGGGCGTTTGCAAAGTGCCGCCATCGAGTTAAGTGATATTCACCAGGAACTGGAAATGCTGGCTGAACGCGTTGAGTTTAACCCCGCCAGAATTGAAGAGGTAAACGATCGCTTGAATTTATTGTATTCGTTACAACAAAAACACCATGTAACAACGGTAGCAGAATTAATTGCACTGCGTGAAGAATTTGACCAGAAAATAAATAAGGCCGTTGGTTACGATGATGAAATAGAAGCTCTAAAAGGCAAATTGGACGTTCAAAAGGCTGATCTTGAAAAGCTTGCATTGAGTTTAAGTAAAACCCGGCAAAAGGCTTTCAAAAAGATTGAAAGTTCGGTGATTGGCGATTTGAATCAATTGGGAATGAATAATGCAAAATTGCAGGTTGTTCATAGCTATTTAGAGGATTTTCAGCCCGAGGGTAAAGACGAGATCTCATTTTTATTTAGTGCAAACTCTGATTCAGATCCCGATGAAATATCTAAAATTGCCTCTGGTGGTGAGATGTCGCGATTGATGCTGGCTATAAAAAATTTACTTCGCAATTCAAAAGCGCTGCCCACAATCGTATTTGATGAAATTGATACGGGAGTATCTGGCGAGATAGCGCTTAAAATGGGAACGATAATAAAATCATTCTCTACCAATACGCAAATTATTAATATTACGCACTTGCCACAGGTTGCCGCAAAAGGCGATATGCACTTCAGTGTATTTAAGCATGAAGAGAATGGTAAAACCTACACTTCAATAAAAGCCCTTGATGCAGAGGGAAGGGTGGAAGAATTAGCCAAAATGGTCGGTGGTGAGAAACTTACAGAAACAACAATTAAAGCGGCAGAAGAACTGTTGCGAATTTGACAAAATCACTCATGGCAGAAATAGGAAAATTTAATACCCTTGAGATTCTCAGGGAAACAGACAATGGTGTGTACCTCGATGGTGGGGAACATGGCGAGATTTTAATGCCCCGGAAATATGTTGAAGATGACATGAAAGAAAAGGGATCTGCCGAGGTTTTTGTATACACTGACTCGGAAGATCGCCTGGTGGCTACCACTGAAAAACCTTTGGCAACGGTTGGTGAATTTGCCCGTTTGGCAGTAAAAGCAATAGCCAAATATGGTGCATTTCTCGACTGGGGACTGGCAAAAGATTTGTTGGTGCCGTTTAGCGAGCAGCGTAGTAAAATGCAGGAAGGTGGCAGCTATTGGGTATACGTTTACCTCGACTTGCTAACTAACCGGGTTGTAGCATCGGCCAAGCTGCATAAATTTCTTGATAATACACCGCCGGAATACACTAAGGGGCAGGAAGTTAGTTTGGTGATTTTGGAAGAAACGGATTTGGGTTATAAAGCGATCATTAATCGGGAACATACCGGAATACTTTATAAAAACCAGGTGTTTCGTAAACTTGAAATTGGCAGCCAGACTAAGGGATTTATTGCAAAAATAAGAGATGATGAGAAAATAGATCTGCTTTTGGAAGAACCCGGTTACGAAAAAGTTGATTCAATTTCAGACAAGATACTGGCAGAACTGGAAGCAAATGGTGGTTTTATGGCTGTATCGGACAAATCGTCGCCGGAAATGATTAAAGCGATGTTTGGTATCAGCAAGAAAAACTTTAAGAAAGCGATAGGTGGATTGTATAAAAAACGACTGATTACTTTCGCTTCTGACGGGATTAAAATGTTAAAAAGCTAAATACCTTTTAAAAAACATAAGTTTATATTTGGAATTTTATACCAAAAAGTTCTAAATTTAAAACAACAATATTTTCATGTTGTGATTTTTGGTTAAATATGGAGGGAAACAGTGGTTTCCCTCTTTTCTTTTAACCCATTTCAATTTTAGAAATTTACTACTCTCCAAATTGTCTTTCCAGAATTTTCATGTCGGCTTGCCGTGTACTTAAGAGCCTGATGTATTCCATGGAATTTTGGGCATGAAGTTCATTTTTTTGGCCGAATACATGATACGATTTTACAACCCAGGCTAAAGCGGCCTCCAAATCTCCTTCCATCTCACAAGCCAGGCCTAAATTGAACATACATTTAGCGACAATGTTTTCGTTCTCATTCTTGGTTTGCTTTCGCCATAATTTTGCCGCTTCCAGCCATTGTCCATTCTCTACAAGCTCATCGGCTTGTTGCAGTTCCACATGTCCCGAATTGTAATACATCCGCTGTACTTCAACCCAATGAGGAACAAGTGTCAGAGCATAATTCTCTGCAGATATTTCTGCTGCGTTGTAAATAGCATCGTTGCGGGGAGGCAGAACAGTGGTTGCCTTGTTTTGGCTTATGGCATATTCCATCCAGCCAACGGTATCGATCTTGGAATAAGCCAACACATATTTCATGTTAATAAGATCGTAAAAGCTCCATTGTGTCCAGTTGGTTACTTGTTCGTTGGCGTACTCAAGTCTGCGATCAAAATAACTGCCATCCAGTGCTCCAAAAAAATCCAGTGAAAGCAACATGTCGGCACCGGTAGTATTTCGAATGTTTTGAAGTTGTTCAGGAGTGTACAATCCAAATTGAGGATGCATAATTAAAGAATCGTTTTTGGTGCGAACTGGTTTTACACTGTTTTTCAGAAAATATCCTGAATTTAATACGTTAATTTGATCGGGCGATAAAACTTTTCTTGATGTGGAATCTTCACTAAAATATGGGGTATAATCAATTGTATCAATAACGGCCACTGTTGAGTAATCATGTTCATCGAGTGTAATTAGAGTATCAAAAAATGCCTGGCTGTTAACTTTTGCAATAAAGTTTTCGAAATAAATGTGCGAGGCGATACTGTCCGAGTTTTCAACTTCTGTTTTATTTTCCCCAAATTCTTCGTATCGGTTAAAGTAGCTGTTTGGCGACGAATTAACGTTGTTATATTGTATGGCAATATTTCTGAATTCAGTTGAAATACTCATTGATGAAGGTTCAACAATCTCGATGTCGATTGTTTTTATATTGTATAACGTATTGCAAGCCGAAGCAGTAACCAGCATTAAAAAGCTGAGTAAAAAAAATGGGCGGTTTTTCATTTGCTATTGGTTTAGGCGCATAATATCCTTTTTTCTTTTTGCAAGGAGTACCCGATATTCAAAAATCATTTTCAGTTCTTCTCTACTGTTGTAGTCTGTTGCGATTTGCTGAGCTGCATTCAACCATTTTTCGGCCGTATCAAAATCGTCTTTCATTTCGTAGGCCAGTGCCAGGTTGTAGCGGGCGTTAATGGCCATTTTCCCGTTACTATCGTCAGCGTATCGCTTCCAAAGCATAATGGCATTATCCCATTCGCCCTTTTGAACGTATTCATCAGCCATCGCAAAATCGGGCAACGGCGGAACAGAATACATCCGGTTTACGTTCTCCCACGATGCAAAGAAACGTTTTGAATAATTTTCACCAACCATTTGCGAAGCGATTTTCAGCGCGGTAATTCTCGGTGGCAATTTTGCATTTCGCTGATAATTTCCCTGGGCATCGTAACCGTTCCAGAAAATGGTATCGATCATTGTTTTTCGCTCAATTAGGCGTTGCTCGAACGGACTATAAACTGCCCAAACGGCTGCTGTAATCACCTCGTTCGATTTTGTTGGCACTTCGGCAGTTGATGAGTATTCAGAATAAAAACTAGAATAAGTTTCCAGGGAAATAACAAGATCGGTATTGGTTTTTGTAGCCAATTGCTGAACCATTTCCATGTTTAAAGCAGGCAGTTTTTGGCCGCTATGTGGCTCGAAAAGTTCGGGAAAGATTCTTATTTCTTTAAAAGCATTTTTCTCTTTTAGGTTTTCTGCCAGCTCACTCATGCACAGATTTACCAAAATACTATCGAGGTTTTTCGGATCTTGTCTGGCTTTTTTTAAGCGAAAATCATCTTTATAATAATGAACCAGCGAATCGCTGCTGTATTTAAAATTCCGGTACACAATGGCAACATTCTCGGCATTGGCCGGATAAGCAATTTCACCGGGCGTATAAATTTCTATCGGGTAATCTTTGTACACCGTGCACGAAGCTGTGCTCAGCACAAGTAAAGTCAATAAGATTAGTCGGTTCATTTCGTGTTGTTTTTCTGTTGTTTTTTCCGGCTTTCAAGAAGCTCGAGGTACTGATAAGTGATGGGGTGATAGGCTGTATTGTAAGATTCAAGCGCGTATTCAATAGCGCAGTCTAAATCTCCCCGAATTTCGCAAGCAGTGGCTAAATTAAACAGGGCCTTGCTTTTTTCTCTCTTTGAGCCGGAGCCTGTTGCAATAGTTTCCCAGGCTTCAATGGCTTTGGTCCAGTTTGCGTCATCGGTAAATGCGGCAGCCTTTTTTAATGCAGAACTTCCTTTGTCGAATATTATCCGGTAGTCTCTGTGCCAACGGGTGCCAATGGTTTCGGAAAAATCTAGTGCAACGGCAATTCCTGCTTCCGTTAGCGCTTGTTTAACTGGTGTAAAATCCATGAAAAGATTTCGTACACTAAGTGCGTAATCTTCCCAAATTAGTGTATCCTGAATTACTTCCCGCGCTAAAACTTTTTCTTGTTGCGGGTCGTAGAGGCGAAATAATGCGTTATATACGATAACCATTTTTGCACCAACTGCTGTTCTGAAAAATCCCTCGTTCGGATCAAAAATTGATTCTTCTGCAAGTTCCGTTACTACCCGTGTTTTGAACAAATCCATCGACAAAACGGCATCGGTTTGATAAAGGTCGCAAAGTTCCTGTGCTTCCTCCCAACTCATCGTTTGGGTGAAAAAAGCATTTTGCTCAGCGTTTAAAAAACGGTCTTCCGGAATTACGTAATCAAATCTTCCGGATTCGAAAAGCAATTCACCCAATGCTTTTAATGAGGTATCAACCGCAGTGAGGTCGTAAATAGTGGTATCGAGGTTAAAATCCTTCTGGTAAAATATTTTTTGAAGCGAATCAGTTGGGAGATCATTGTATTTCCCATCAACCGTTCGGTTTACCAGAAGCAGGCTTTGAACATCCTGCGAAATTTCGTTTTTGGGCTTTTGCGGAAACTCAACCAAAATTCGCTTAGTTGGACTGCAAGCATACGACAAAAGAACAATGCTAACAAGTAGAATGTAATTAGTTTGTTTAAATATGCTCATCGTAAAATGAATGTTGTTTAGTAAATTCCCCAGTACTTTCTCAAAAACCATTCCGTACTCAACAGTAGAAGTAAAACAACAAATATCCAGCGAAGGTTTATAAGTTGATTTACCATCTCCTGAAAGTAAGTTGTGGCCTTTAATTTACTGGTTTCCTGCAACTCGTTAACCAGTTCGTTGGCTTGTGTTGGCTGGTAGAATTTACCACCACTTAAATTGGCCAGTTGGTAGAGCAGGGTATGGTTTGCCTGTGTAATAATGTTCTCAACGTTAACAGGAACTACTGTAAAACTCCCTGTTTCGGTAAAGGTCTCGTTGCCAATTGTTACGTCTGCCGAGAAAGAGTAATCGCCCAGCGGCAGATGTCCCGCATTGAGGTAGTAATTTTTTCCTTGCACATCAAAAGTCAGGTTGAATTCGTCTTCGTTTTCGTTTTGCAGTTTGATGTTTACTTCTTCTGAACTTATCCGTTCAAAAGCATCATTATAAACTTCAGCTGTTAAAATCACATCATCGACTTCGGTATAAACAGGATTGAATTCGACAATAAAATTATCCTCGTTTTCGCGCAAAGCTAGGTACTGTACCAGTTGATTTATAAGTTCGTTAAAATGGACGTGTTCCTGGTTTTGGTAATAATCGAACAGTCGCCAGCGCCAAATTCCTTCTCCAAAAATAAAACCTCGTTTCTGGCCTTCCAGCTTACCTGTGGCGATAAGTGGCTTCGATGTACTTATTCCTTTTAGTTTTTGATATAACAACGGCGAAAATTCGGGATTCATCTCGAAATTAGCAAACGGTACTTGCACGGGCGGAAACTGCGGAATAATCTCAATCAGTTCTTCCGAGAAATTAAATGTGGCATAGTTTGAATTGTAAACCGGTTGTGCTTCTTCGCTGCTTCCTGCCAGTGGTTCAATGCTTGCACCCTGACCAAGAATATTTAGCTGCGGCAAAAATGTTTGATTGCCGACGATAAAAAGCAGGGGCAAACGATTGCTATTCGCTTTTTCCATCACTTCGGCCATCGACTTACCGGTGCTTGGCAGCTGGTTTAAAATAAGCAAGTTGTAATCGCTGATATCGTTGGGATATGGTTCTTCGGTAAATATCGAAACTTCGTATGTTTTTTGCTGATCGAGTGTATTTTTTATGGCGCCAATATCGGGGTGCGATCCGTTGGAAATTATTAGTATTTTTTGTTTGTTCTCAAGTACATTAATAACAAAGCCGGCACTGTTGTTTTTTGTGTTTCGTTCGTTTGACGCAGCCTGAATTTGCAGCGAGTAGTGTTTCAAACCTGCAGAACCGGCTTCAAGAACAAACTCTTTTGTATCGAAAAAGTTATCATTCGACGGTGTGATCATCACACTCTGCAATTCTTTTTTATCCTGAAAAAGAGAAAGTTTTAGCGGTGTATTTTTAAGTTTCGAAAATAGCAGGTCTACCTCCACCGGAAATTTATTACCCGAAAAAGCAGTTCGGTTAACGCGGATGTTTTGCACGCGCGCATCAGCAACAACTGTTGTGTCGCCAAGTCCGATAGTGTAAATCGGGAAACTCACCTGCTCAAGCATATTCAACGGATTTTTTCCCTGGTTGTAAATCCCGTCGCCAACAATAATTAAAGCTCCTATATTCTGGTTAAAATGATTATTGGTTATTGTGGAAATCAAATCGCTGTAATTCGATCCTTTTTCGTTGAAATTTAAATCGTTTTGGGTTTGTGGTTCTTCGCCAAAAGTATAGCTGACCAACTCAAAATCGGCTGCTAATTCCTTTTCAATTGCTGCTTTTTCTTCGCTTATGGCTTCGGCCAGCTCTAAAGAATCGGCATGTGAAACTACTGAACCTGAATTGTCCCAGGCTGTAATGATTACAGGGTTTTGGGTTATTTTTTTCAGGTTGCGGATAAAAGGCGATAAAAGCAAAAAGGCAATAAGGAAAAAAGCCACAAACCTTAACATCATTAATAGACTACGCTGAAATTTTGAAAGCTCCTTTAACGCTTTGTTTTTGTAATATAGTAAAACTACAACTCCTACCGATGCAACGGTGATGGAGAGCAACAAAATAAACCAGTATTTTATTCCGAATGAGATCAAAATGTTTGTTTTTTACGATGTGGTAAATATACACATCTACTTTTTTTATATCACGTTTTATCGTTATTATTGCTATGTATTTGTCGATTCTTTAGAAGTGTGTACAAAACATAAAACCAAAAATATTCCTTGATGTTCTCAAAACCAAAAATAAATTTCCCGTTTATGAAGTATTTTGTATTTGCTGCGTTTGTATTTATTGTAGCATCGTGTGGCCCCAAATACGATAAAGAGATAACGCTTGACGATATACGCGAGAATATCAATTATCTGGCTTCCGATTCACTAAAAGGCCGGAAATCAGGTGAACAGGGAGATTTGCTTGCGGCACAGTATATTGTTGAAAAATTTGAGGCAGCAGGGTTGGAGCTTTTGTTCGATGACGGGTTTCAGGAATTTGAGCTGGTAACATCAGCCGAAATTGCTGACGGAAACCAGTTGCAGGTGAATGATAATAGTTACGAAGTTGAAGAGGACTTTTTGCCTTATGCTTTTTCAGCCAATACAACAGTTGAAGCAGAAGTTGTTTTTGCCGGTTTTGGATTGGAAGTTGATCGTGATTCGTTGCAATGGAATGATTTTGAAGGAATTGATGTAAGCGGAAAATGGATTTTGGTACTTCAGGGTGATCCTGATCTTGATAATCCAAACAGTCCCTATCTCGAGTTTTCAAGCGAGCGCGCAAAAGCATTAAAGGCATCGGATAAAAATGCCGCAGGAATTATTTTTGTGGCGGGAACAAAATTCAGCGAAGAAGATGAGTTGTCGTCGTTATTTTTCGATAAAAATAATAGTCGTTTTTCTATTCCTGTTATTCAGGTAACACGCGAAGTGGCTAACGAAATATTAAAATCCAAAGGCCAGACCATTAAAAAACTGGAAACAGAAATGCTGGAACAAAATGCAGGCTTAAACCTGGAACTTTCATCAACGGTAAAAACAACCGTAAATGTTGAATTAAAAGAAACAACTACCAGAAATGTGGCTGCGCTTTTGCCCGGAACAGATGAAACCTTAAAAGATGAATACGTGGTTTTGGGTGCTCATTACGATCATTTGGGAATGGGTGGACCCGGTTCCGGATCGCGAGCTATTGACACGGTCGCTATTCACAACGGAGCAGATGATAATGCATCGGGAGTTTCTACAGTAATTCAGTTGGCAGAGAAATTGGCAGGTGATAAAAGCAATAAACGAAGTGTAATTTTTGTGGCATTTGGCGCCGAAGAAATGGGACTCTTGGGATCCAAATCTTTTACTGCAAATCCGCCGGTTAAAACGGATAAAATGGTAGGCATGTTTAATTTTGATATGATCGGACGATTAGATGAAGAAAGCCAAAGCCTGAGCATTGGCGGATCAAAAACATCAAAAGAAACAGAGCAGCTGTTGAATGATCTGAACCCCGGTTTTCAGTTGGCACTTTCGGGCGAAGGAATCGGACCATCGGATCATGCGTCGTTTTATCTGCAGGATATCCCGGTATTTTTTATTTCTACAGGTGCACATCCTGATTATCATACACCACAGGACGATGCCGAATTGATTAATTTTGAAGGCGCACAAAAAGTAATGGATTATTCCGCTGCATTGGTCGACGATGTGGTAACCCGTGCCAAAAAATTAACTTTCCAGGAAGCCGGAAGTAAATTTCAGCGCAGCAGGGGAGGACGTTTTAAAGTTACTTTGGGAGTAATGCCTGATTTTGCCGGTGTTGAGAAACGCGGAATGCGCGTTGATGCTGTGTCAAAAGGTAAACCAGCCCATGCAGCCGGAATGAAAAATGGAGATATCATTATCGCCATCAACGGGAAAAAGGTCGGTAATATATATGAGTATATGGATCGTCTGCAAAAACTGGAAGCAGGTGAAACGATTTCTGTTGATGTTTTGCGTGATGGAAAACCAACAGTTTTAATCGTTCAGTTATAAGTTCTAAATCCAGCCCCGAAGTTTGTAGTAGCTGAGTGCAACCAGTTCGCGGGCAATCAGTATTTCATATTTTAAGTGGTTCCACATTTGGTAGCGCATGTTCATGTTGTTGCCAACATCCGGAATCATTCTTGAGTTTCCGCCTAGTTCATCGTCGGTAAACGACAAATCTGCTTCGGCTGCATTTTCAAAAGCAGGAACAGCATTTACTTTTTCAAAACCAACTTTGCGGAAAGCAAGAACTGCGCGTCGCATGTGCTCCGGAGAAGTAACCAATAAAATGGATTCCTGCATTTTTATTACTCCCTGGCATTCCAAAGCCTGCGAGCGGGTGTTTGTCCCTTTGGGTTCAAATGCAATCCGTTCAGCGGGAATACCTCTCAAAACAAGTTCCGATTTCATGAGTTGCGGAGTGCTTAAACTGTCGCTTAATAAACCGGGCATGGCTACAATTACTTTGGCTTCGGGAAATGTTTTTGCGGCTTTTTCGGTGTACCAGCTGCGCATCAGGTTGCTTTGGCTTGGCATTCCTCCGCCTCCCAGTAAAATTATGCTTTTGGGTTTCCATTTTAATTCTGCTTTGCTTGTGCCCAGCCAGTGATAGCCCCAAAACGGTTGCTCGGTAAATGAAAAACCGAGGCAAACAACAAAGAAAATTCCAATCAATACAAAGAATCTTCGTAGTAATCTCAAAAAATAGATATTTTTGAATCTTGTTTTGAACATAGCTCGCGTTTAAGACTATAAATGTAAGTTTAATTTAAAAATTCGATCATTGAATACTTCAGAAAAAAACGAAATAATCCAACTCTTTGAGAGTCATTTTAACGAAAAAGTTGTACGGTTTGAACTGTTGCCGCAGTCGGGATCATACCGCCAATATTGCCGTTTGGGAAGCGAAAACAGAACCGTAATCGGAGCCACAAATAACGATGTAAAAGAGAACACTGCTTTTCTTTCGTTCAGTAACCATTTTTACAACAAAGGAGTAAAAGTGCCGAAAGTGTATGCTGTTAGCTCCGATTTGAAAAAGTACTTGCTGGAAGATCTGGGCAATACCACACTTTTTGAATTTCTGACAAAAACGCGTGAAGAGGAAGGGTTTTCTGAGAATATAATTTCGGTGTACAAAAAAGTGCTTCAGGCGCTGCCAAAAATCCAGATTATCGCCGGAAAGGAAATGGATTACTCGGTTTGTTATCCGCGCGAAGCATTCGATAAACAATCGATGATGTGGGATTTGAATTATTTCAAATACTATTTTCTGAAGTTGGCAAAAATACAATTCGATGAACAGGCACTTGAAGATGATTTTCAGTTGTTTAGCAACTATTTACTGAGTGCAAGTTCCAACTATTTCCTATACCGCGATTTTCAGTCGCGCAACGTCATGTTAAAAGACGACGATGTGTATTTTATTGACTACCAGGGCGGTCGTTTGGGCGCACTGCAATACGATTTGGCTTCGTTGCTTTACGATGGCAAGGCCGATATACCTGAAAGTGTACGCACGCAACTTTATAACTTTTATATTTCGGAACTGAAGAAATATATGAAAGTTGATGAAGAGAAGTTCTCCGGTTATTTTAAAGGTTTTGTGCTGATACGAATTATGCAGGCGATGGGAGCATACGGATTTCGTGGCTTTTACGAGAAAAAAGAGCATTTCCTAAAAAGTATTCCTTACGCATTAAAAAATCTGGAAGTTTTGCTGGCCGACTTAAAATTACCGGTTGATTTGCCCGAGCTGGTTGGCGTATTAAAGCAGCTTACTCATTCCGAAGTTTTAAAAGAAATCGGGCAGGAAAAATCGAATCTTACTGTGCGAATTACAAGTTTCTCGTATAAAAAAGGTTATCCTGAAGATCCGTCGGGAAATGGTGGTGGCCATGTTTTCGATTGTCGCGCTATTAATAACCCGGGGCGCTACGAAGAGTACAAAAAGCTTAGCGGAAAAGATATGGCGGTTCAGGAATTCCTGGAGCAAAAATCGGAGATCAGGCTTTTCGTTGATGCGGCAAAAGTATTTGTCGATCAATCGGTAAAAGTATATCTCGAGCGCGGTTTTACACACCTTTCGATTGGCTTTGGTTGTACCGGAGGACAGCACCGATCGGTGTATTCTGCCGAGAAAATTGGTGAATATTTGCAAAACAATTATCCTGTGAATGTTGTTGTAGTACATCGTGAACAGGAAAATTGGAGATGAGTAAAAAAGCATGTAAGAAAAAGGGATTCGAAGACAAAGAAGATCCAAAATACAGCTGCAAAAAATGTGGCGCCAAAGTAAAAAAAGAAGATAAAGTTTGTAAACCGAAAAAGATTTCTGGTTGATTCAATTGTGCTACAATTCTAGCTTTTAATATAAAACAATAATTACCCAGTAAATTGTTCCCAGAACCCGAATAACGGTAAAAACACCATCGCGGTTTTTGGTAATTAGGTTTTCTGTATTTATTTTCGCACAAAATTTCATAACAGACTTATTCATGGGAAGAGCATTTGAATACCGGAGGGCAGCGAAGGAGAAACGCTGGGATAAAATGTCGAGAGTTTTTCCGAAACTTTCGAAGAAAATAACCATTGCAGCAAAAGAAGGTGGGCCTGAAGCGGATTTAAATCCAGCTCTGCGTACGGCAATAATGAATGCCAAAGCGCAAAATATGCCCAAGACAAATATTGATGCGGCAATTAAACGTGCGGCGGGAAAAGATGCGGCGGCATATATTGAAACTACCTATGAAGGAAAAGGTCCGCACGGTGTATTGGTTTTTGTTGAGGCAGCAACCGATAACACCACCCGTACAGTAGCTAATGTTAAAAGTTATTTTAATAAAGCAGGTGGTGGTCAGGTTCCCAACGGTTCATTAGAATTTATGTTTTCGAGAAAAGCTGTTTTCGAGTTTGAAATGCCGGAAGGAATGGAGCTGGAAGAGATTGAGCTGGAGTTGATTGACTCCGGTCTTGATGAAATTGAGGAAAATGAAGGAACGTATTATGCTTATGGCGAATACACCAGTTTTAGCGACATGGCTCATAAGTTTGAAGAACTTAATATTGATGTTAAAAAAGCAGAATTACAACGTATTCCAACTACTCCGGTAGAATTTACTGAAGAACAGATGGAAGAAATTGAGAAAATGTTGGATAGAATGGAGGAGGACGAAGACGTTCAGGCTGTTTATACCAATATTGCATAGCAAATTGTAAGTATCATTTCAAACGGAACAAAGTTCGTTAAATCCTTTGAAATGATACTTACAGTTTCAGAAACCCATTTAACCCGCAAAAAACACCCGATCATCTAATAAATTGCCGGCATTTCTTTTGGATCACCTATTTTCGGGGAAAACAAAGATTTATGTTACCTGTTCAGGATTACATTGACCATTTTAAAGAAATGTGGGAGCGAAGTCCCGAGACTTTTCCGATATTCCCGAATACTTATTCTGCACAAGAAAAATTAGCTCACGAGCGCAATTTCGACGGCTTTCAGAAAAAGCTGAAAGAGCTGCAGAATGTTAGTAAAGTACAACAGATAAAGAATGATCCGGCAAAGTCGTTTTTCCCAATGTTCAGATCGTTTCTGGAGACTGTTTTTGATTTTGATCCGGGGCACCTTGAAATTATCCTGTCAGAAGAGTTTAAAGATGTATCGAAAGATTTTTTCTATCGTGCGCGTGCATTTGGCCCCGAATTAACACCGGAGGATATTTATCAGGGAATGAGAAATGTATGGATTATGAATGGCCTTCAGTTAATGGCTGAAAAACCGGTGACGATCACTCCTTCGGTTTTTGCCTATTCAATGATTTATCCGTACAGCGATAATTTACTTGATGATCCGGAGATTGATACTGATGAGAAACTAGCGTTTTCGGAACGTTTTGATCGCCGTTTAAGGGGTGTGCATGTTGAGGCTGTAAATCATACCGAACAGCAATTATTCCGCTTAATCAGCATGTTTGAGGAAGAGTTTCCTCGCGAGAATTTTCCTGAGGTGTATGAAAGTTTATATGCCATTCAACAGGGGCAAACCAATAGTCTGAAAATGATGGCAGACAACGGATTGTCTAATGATGAGATCTGTAACATTTGTTTTGAAAAAGGAGGAGCTTCAGTTCTGGCCGACGGTTACCTTGTAGCAGGAAAAATGAGCAGTGAACAGGAACAAGCGCTGTTCGGTTACGGAATTTATTTGCAATTGCTCGACGATATTCAGGATGTTCGGGAAGATTCATTGGCTTTTACTAAAACCATATTCTCCTGTTTAGAGGAAAAGGATTTGGGAAGATTTGTAAATAAAACCATTCATTTTGGGCGATTGGCTTTGGAAGAAATGCGCTGTTTTAGAGGTGTAAAAAGCGACAATTTTTTAGGCTTGATGAATCGGAGCATAGAAACCATGATTGTTGAATCGGTAGGTTTAAATCACACATGGTACAGCAAAACGTATTTGATAGAAATTGAAAAAGTCTCACCCTTACATTTCTCATATTTGCGAAAAAAACGCACACAAAGTAAGTCGCAACGATTTGCACTATTTCAAAAATATTTCGATTCGTCAAAATCCAAAATGGAAGTAAGTTAAAATCGATTCTGGTTTTTTCAATTGTTTATTTAGTTTGTACATTTAGCCTTCAAACTAAATAAATAAATCATGAGTAAAATATATAACTGGGCAGTATTAGGATGTGGTAAAATTGCCAATAAGTTTGTTAACGATCTGAAACTGTTGCCAAACGCCAGGCTTTATGCTGCGGCTTCGCGCGATTTAAACCGGGCACAGGATTTTGCCAACGATCTGGGATTTGAAAAAGCCTATGGAAGTTACTCCGAAATGGTTGAGGATACTAACGTTGACGTGGTTTATATAGCAACGCCACATTCACATCATTTTGAGCATACTATGTTGTGTCTGACACATAAAAAGGCAGTTCTTTGTGAAAAAGCTTTTGCCATGAATCAGCACGAAGTAGCGCAAATGATTGAATGTGCAAAGGAGAACAATATATTTCTTATGGAAGCTTTCTGGACGATGTTTCAGCCGAGTTATCAAAAAGCACTTGAAATCATAAATTCGGGTGAACTGGGTAAGTTGAAAATGGTTCGTTCTGATTTTGCATTTAACGCTGAATTCAACGAAGATAAACGTCTGTATAATGTGAAACTGGGCGGCGGATCGCTTCTTGACATTGGAATCTACCCCGTTTTTGCGGCTTTATCAACTTTAGGAGTTCCTGATCTGATAAAGTCTTCCGCAGATTTCAGTCCCACCGGAAGCGAGGAAAGTATTCAACTGATTTTTAAATATAAAAATGGAGAGATGGCCAGTCTTTCTTCCAGTTTTGCTGTGCATTCGCCGGTTCAAAGCGAATTTTGCTGCGAAAACGGATATGTGATATTGCACCCTCGTTGGTTTACTCCAACTGATTTAACGGTTTGGAAGGACGGCGACGAGCAACAGTTAATTCCAAACGAAACAAAAGAAGGAGCAGGCTACCAGTATGAAGCCAAGCACGTAATGGAGTGTTTGGATGCCGAATTAATTGAAAGTCCGAAAATGACCTGGAAAATGAGCGAAGATTTGATTAAAACCCTTGATCGTATTCGAATCGATGCAGGGATATTTTTTCCTGATCATGACGAAAAGCTGTTTTACTAAAGATTGTAAATTCTAGTTGTACTTAGCTCCCAATTGTATTTTCAATTCGGCAGCTCAATCTTTCACAATTTAGAGATTATGCACAAAGAATTTTACATCAATCCGTTCAAATTGCAAACTGCTCTTTGCAATTGAAAATCAGTACGATTTATATGTTAACATTTGATGAATAATTGCACAAGTGGAATAAAGAAAAAATTCTCTAAATTGAATTATAACTATATTTAAAGTGAATTAAATGACAAAAGCTACAAAAGTGATCGCATTAAGAAAAAATAGAAAACAAGTACCGGAACCGACTTTAAGAAGGTTGCCGGGTTATTTATTTTTTCTTGAAAAAGTTCGCGAGCAGGGTGTGATGAATATTTCGGCACCTTCAATTGGAAAAGAACTAAAGTGCGATCCAACACAGGTGGTAAAAGATTTGGCTGTTACCGGCGTGAAAGGAAAACCCAGAGTAGGGTACAATACTTATGAACTGTGTCATGCGCTTGAAGACTTTTTGGGATTCAATCATGTAAATGAGGCTTTTCTTGTTGGCGCGGGTAATTTGGGATCTGCACTTATGGCCTATCAGGAGCATCAAACGCTGGGACTGAAAGTGATAGCAGCATTTGATGTAGATGAAACCAAGATAGGGCAACACATTGGAAACACACCGGTTTTGGAGTATAGCAAGTTGTTCCATTTGTCGAACCGGCTGGATGTTGAAATTGCCATTTTAACCACCCCAAATAATGTGGCGCAGGAGGTAGCAGAAGATTTGGTAAACTGTGGAGTGAAAGCGATCTGGAATTTCACACATGAAATATTGGATTTGCCTGATCATATAATAATTCAAAATACATCGATGAGTTCATTCGCTGCGGTTTTGTTGCAACGGTTAAACGATTCAAAGAAATAATTCAAAAAAAACTAAAAACATGAAAAAGTTTAATTTAATCTTTAGATGTGCATTTGATAGAATAAAGAAAAAATTCTTTAAAGATGAAAATAATGACATTAATCATGCATGTGTTGAGCTTCAAAATTTGGAAAATGAACTCAACGCTACAAACGAAGAAAAGGAGAGAGAAGAGTATGCGCAGAACTATAACTTAACTACCCGCTGGCAAACTATTTAATTGCTCTTTATTTTCTGTCACTACCAGAATTAATTTCTTTTAATTGACCATTGATCGGGTTTACAAATTCGTCTGGTATACACCTGTGAAAACACTCAAACACGCAGGTTTACTGAGTTCTGTGTCGTATTAGTTTTATTATTACATTTGTTTTTATTTGAAACAAGTAAATTTAATACGATGAAAAAATCAGCATTTTCTCTAATCATTTTATTTTTATTAACCGTAACCTTGGTTGCTCAGGAAACCAAACGTCCTGAACCTCAGCCGGCACCTGAAAAAAATGAATCTTTTAAACTAGGAATGGCGGGTTATACATTTGTTCATTTCGATCTGCAAACAACATTGGAAACAATGAAACGATGTGATGTACACTTTCTTTGTATAAAAGATTTTCATTTACCAATTAACAGTACTTCCGCCGAAATAGAAGCATTTCATAAAAAATGTGCAGAATATGGCGTTACCGGCTACGCCGTAGGACCACTTTATATGAAAAGTAAAGAAGATGTGGACAAATATTTTGATTATGCAAAAAGAGTAGGTGTAAATACAATTGTTGGTGTACCTAATTACGAACTGCTTCCTTACATAGACGAGATAGTGAAGGAGTCAGGTTTATATTTTGCGATCCATCTTCATGGCCCGGATATCGATGTGTATCCCGATGCTGATGATGTATGGAAACACACCAAAGATCTCGATCCGCGTATTGGTATGTGTCTTGATATTGGCCATGATACCAGAAATGGAAAAGATCCTGTGGCCGACCTAAAAAAGTACCATTCAAGGGTTTTTGATATTCATTTAAAAGATGTTACCGGTGCAAGCAAAGAGGGCTATTCAGTAGAAGTTGGAAGAGGAATTATAGATTTTCCGGCTTTTGTAAATATGCTTCGTGAAGTTAATTATACAGGTGTTGTAAGCTTGGAACACGAACGAAATATGGATGATCCGTTTCTGGGGATTGCTGAATCAATTGGTTATTTCAGAGCAATGATCGACGCAACAAAATAGATTCAATTAATATTACAGAGAAGAGTTTTCCTAGTTGGAGAACTCTTTTTTTATGTTTTAATACAAATAATTGTAAACGTAAATAAAAGAGGTATTCTTTATAAATTCCGGTTTTTATCGCAGCTAATTTTATATTTTTGCTCCGAATGAAGATAGGAGAGCTATACAGAAGAAATGTTTATGGAGTAATCGGTACGCTGGTTTTTCATATTCTGTTGTTTTCTGCGTTTTTGCTGGCCGATGTAAATATCAAAGGAAATACAATAGAAGAAGCGATTTTAATCGAATTTCCGGAAGAGTTGCTTGAACAGGAAATGATAGAACCCGAAACTTTAGAAGAGAATACAGATCAGGCAAGTAGTCAAGAAAATAGTAATACACGAACAAATATTGCGTCAAATCGCACCGCTACAGAAAATACAACAACTTCAACTGAAGAGTTTTTTGACGATGATTATTTAAAAGAAGTAGAAGCCGCAAAACAACTCGTTTCAAATGTAAACCAAAATCTTGCAAAAGAAACAGTTGATTTGAGTGATATTGAAATGCCGGTTGAAACCACAGAAGGCATGGACCGAGACTCGATAAAAAATGTGATTTATGCGGGCGAAAGTAACATTGTTTACCACCTGGAAAATCGTTTTCATTTAAGTTTACCGGTGCCTGTATATCTTAGTCAGGGAGGAGGAACGGTGGTTGTTGATATTGTTGTAAATCGTCAGGGCAGGTGGTTGAGGCCATACCCAGAGAGAATCGGTCTATCCGAGACAAACAAATATTGGCATATGCAAAGGAGGCTGCAACCAGAACAATTTTCAACAGCGATAATTCTGCTCCTGCAAAGCAAAAAGGAACAATTCAATACACGTTCATAGCACAGTAAATAAAATGTTAATAGTTATAGGGTTTAACACCATTTAACATCTTTTTCTTGTTGAATATACAATATGCTTTTATATTTGTGATACGTTTATTTTCATAAGTTTAGGTTTAGTTAGGTTAGTTAGTTTAATGAGAAAAGGATGGGTTGTTGAACCTGTCCTTTTTGTTTGAAATGCCCCCCGAACAATAAATCCAAAAGTCTTCTTCTTTTTTTAATTTAATTTTTATCTTTATCAGATCTTGTAACGGCTTGTTAATAAGCGAAATTACATGTTTTAGACATGGCCGGCTATTAAGTTGTGGATAGAATAATTTTAAATAGAGGGTTACCTTTTACCCAATAATCGAATAATATATTAGAAGATGATAAATTATACGGATGCGCAAATCCTGAAAGGAATCTTAAGGCATGATAATTTAATTTTACAGTACATTTATAAACACTACTACTATAAAGTTAATTATTTCATTAAGAAAAACCAAGGAAGTGAAGAAGATGCCAGTGATGTATTTCAGGAAGCTATTATCGTAATTTACAGGAAATTAAAAGAAAACGATTTAATTTTCGAAAAGAGTTCTTTTGCAGGTTATTTATTCTCAGTATGTCGATTTTTGTGGTTAAAGCAACTCGAGAAACGAAGAATTGAAAGAGAAAAGCTGAATGATTCATTACCGTTCCAGGAAGATGTTTACGATGACAACCTGGTAGAATTAGTAGATAAAAATCAAAAATACGGTTTGTATCAAAAGCATTTTAAAACCTTAAGTACAGATTGTCAAAAGCTATTGCAGATGTTTTTTGAAAAGGTCCCGCTAAGAGAAATTGCAAAAATTATGGGCTACAAATCTGAAAAATATGCTAAAACAAGAAAGTATAAATGTAAAGAACTGTTGATAAAGCGCATAAAGCAAGATACAGAATTTAAAAAGATACTTGAAGATGACACCTAAAGCAGAATTAATTGGACGCATTGAAGATTACTGTTTAGATTTATTAAACAACCCAGAGAGAGAAGAATTTGAAAAAGAGTTAGAGTTAAACCAGGAGTTAAGAGAAGAAGTAGAACTTCACAAGAATATTCAGACAGCCGTTATGGAGATGGATGTTCTTGATCTTAAAGGTAAACTCGAAAAAATTCAATCAAACAGTACAAAAAATGGCAGGTTAAATGGCTCTTTTGAGCTGTTAGACGACTTCAGCGAATTTGAAGAAGCCACATCAGCGTTAACACCCGAAGAGCTTATTGAAAGTTTAGAATCGCTCCCAAAAGTTCATGTATATCAGCATGAGCGAACCAGCAACGAAAACATACATCATTATTACAAAGAGCAAAACGGTTCAGAACAAGCCGTTGTGGAAGAAGACCTGAACGGTTTTGATATGGAAGGTCTGGAAGGACTGGAAGAAGCTGTTCTGGAAACCGACATTTTAAACCTGCGTGAAACATTGCAACAGGTGGCTAAATCGGTTGAACCACAATATTCAGTTGAAGATATCGACACTTACCTTGAAGGTGAGATGGGTGACGATATTTTGGCCGAATTTGAAGACGAGCTTGCTCAAAGTGAATTGTTACAATCAGAAGTTAATCTGCATAAAGAGCTTGAATCAGCTGTTGCTGAAAACGATGTAATGGATCTCAGAAGTGAATTAAGAAATATCATGGAGTCTGAAACCTCTTGGAATGTTACTGAGCAAACCATTGAAGACTTTATTGATGAAGTACTGGTGGATGAAAGTTTATTAGAAGAATTTAATGCTGAATTGAAAGAAAATACCGATCTGATGGCGGAAGTAGCGCTTCGCGAGAATATAAATTCTGCCGTTTCAGAAATGGATATAATGGGCTTGCGTCAGAAGTTGAATGACGCAAGAGCAGAATCGGAAAAGAAAGAAGTGAAATCGATTATAATGCCTCGCATCGAAATTGGTTCTACTCGATTTTGGCGAAGCAGCGTAGCAGTTGTTTTGGTATTGGTAGGTTTACTTGGTGTAATGCGAATGAATACCAATACGCTCGACAATTCGTACGACAAGTACTTTGAATCAACGACATGGGCATCAGAACGTTCGGTTAGCAGCAGTGTGGATGTAATACAACAAGCACAAATGTATTTCCAGCAGAATGAGTTCCAAAAGACTATTGATCTGCTGAATGTTGCAACCGTTAAAACAGAGGAGCAATTTGTTCCGCAGTTTTATAAAGGATTGAGTTATCAGAATCTGAATAAATATCCTAAAGCGGTATCAGCGTATTCTAAAGTTATTGATCATGGAAATAACATGTTTATTGAGGAAGCAGAGTGGTATAAAGCTCTATGTTACCTGAAAATGAATAAAAGGACCGAAGCTAAAAATGAATTGTTGGCGGTAATTGATCGCAAAGGGCATTACGAAAAAGATGCAAAAGCAATTCTAAGAAAGCTCAGGTATTCCTTTAAGTAATCGAAGAATCATTCAATAGATTAATTCGAAAAAAATATACACATTCAATTAAGCCTGTCGGTTACGACGGGCTTTTTTTATGCGAATTCCCTGGTCGATAGAAAAAGCGATAATCAATAGAATTAAAACAGCAAAAAAGTAAAGATCATAACTGGTGTAAACCGGAGAATTATCGCCAATACATTTAAAACTCATCCAGTAGTGGGGGTGGGCAAGTCTGGAGTTCGATTCATCAAGGTATTTTAGTTTGGCGAGACGAAGTGCTTCGTCTTTTGTTTTACCAGCTTTTAGGTACTTATAAAAAGAGGTCATAATTTTTGTGCCGGCCACATCTTCAACTTCCCAAAGCGACATTACTACCGAAGGACAACCAGCATATAAAAATCCACGGGCCAGGCTCATTAGTCCTTCTCCTTTTTGAAGTTGCCCAACCCCAGTGTTACATGCACTTAGTACGGTCATTCTGGCATTCAAGTTCAGGTTGTAAATATCTGCCGTATTTAACCATCCGTCGGCACTTAATGTCGTTGAATCCATATTTTGAGTGAATGCTAATCGAGAGAAAGCCGGTAGCGAATCGTTTATATAAGCGTGCATTGCCAGGTGAAGGATATCAAAATTCCCACTTTCTTTTCTGAAATTCTGCTCCGTTGCCTTTTCTTTCTCGAAAATAGTTGTATTAACAGATTTAGAGATGGCGTCAACTTCTTTTTGCACACCAGGCAGTGGCGCTAGCTTATAGCTTGTTCCCGTCATTTCAAATTCTTCAGAATGGTATTCCGGAGCAAAAGCCAGGGTATGATTTCGAAGTTTTGGCTTTGACATTTTGTTCTTCAGGAAAATATTTACCGAATTAGCATAGTTTATATTTACATCTTTAATCAGGTAGTCAAGTTCATTGAACCGGATTGTTTCGCTTGTATCGGGCAATGATTTTAGTAAGCCATCAAATGAAATGTAATTCAATTTTCCGTCAGGGATTATTGTCAGGTGTTTTTCATCCAAGTATTGTTCGTAAGGAGCCATTAGTACTTTGTATAGATTGTTAGACGAAACACAGTAGTTTTTTGCATCTTCGTTGTGTGTGAACATGTAGTCGGTTGAAGACATAAACCGGAAGGTTTCTTCTAAAGCTTCTATTTCAGCATTACTAAGTGTCTTTTTTTGAAATTCAATATTGTCGTTGGTAATAAAAAAAGTATACAGCGAAGTTAGTGTGTCAGTATTACTGCCGTTTTCAATTTTTTCTGTTGTCGGTTCTGCTAAAAAATACTCAACAATTGCTTCCTTTCTTTCAAGCCTGTTTTGTATGTCATTTAAGCTGAGGGTAGAATTGGAATATTTTAACTGATAGTAGTCGGGGTAGCTTTCTTCCATATAACGATTCAGCTCATCTCTTTGCCGCGATGCATTAAAAATCTTATCGTTATATTCTTCCAACAACGAACTATCAGGTTCATTGTAGCTTAATTCCTCGTATTGTAATTCGGAATAATTGGCGATGGTATTGTTTAATTTACGTTCCAGCTCTAATAGGCTATCAGGGATCAAACTATTTTCCTGGGCCAGTTCGTTGGCAATCTTATCGAAAAGTGCACTGCTTTTTAGCTGTTCCGAATTGTTAAACGCAATATCAAGGAACTCCTGATTACCCGAGTAATTATAAGCAAGGTATGCCGTCTCAATAATTTTACTGATGGTTTGGTATTGTAGATTCGACAGCTGTATCTTGCTTTCATCGTTCGAAATTTCTTTTCGCGCCTGTTGAATGAGATTACTGGTGTTGTTATAGCAGCTTAGCGCGTAATCGAGATTTGTACTAAAATCGATGCCTTTATTTTCATTATCCAGAAGGGCAATTTCAAGATACACATCACCAATTAATTTTATTAGTCCAATACAATCAATCAGCGAACGTGTTTGTTGAATTTCTATGTCCGAATTTTCAGGATTATTTTGATCCACTTCTAATGCTGTTAATCCTTTTTTGTACGATCCAATAGCTTTTAGTAAATTTTGTCTTTTTTCCCTTTTGAATCGGTTAATTTCCTGTGTGTTTATTGCTCTATTTCTGAAAATATTTCCCTCATACTCGTAATAAGTTGAAAGTTCTGTGCCAAAATTTTGCTGTTCTTGTAAGATTTTATATGCTAGAGATAGTTTTTCAATAGCCTTTTCAAAATTATTAATTGCAGAAAGAAATTCTGCGTAACTCATATAGGCATAGGCGAGGTCTAAACCTTTGTCATAATATTGTTGTGAGAATGAGATAGCATGTTTGTAATGATAATCTGCTCTTTCGAATTGTTTAAGGTTATAATAACTACCTCCCATAATATTATCAAAATATATTTGATTGGATGTATCTGCTGATGCATAACATTTTTCAGCAATATCAATAACAGATTGGTAGTTTTGAGTAACAAACTCAATCTCTGCAATAGCATAATAGGCGTTAGATATATCTTCAAGATCAACAGAAGTCTGACTCTGGTACACGCTTAAAGCTTGATCGTAATAATTTAAAGCATTGCTATAATCCAATTGGGCTCGATATACATTGCCCAGATTTATATAAATACTTCCCAACAAACCTTGCGGGGGGTCTGAACGAAGAAAAAAATTTGTTTCAGCAAGCTTATAACTACTAAGTGCCATATCATTTTGTCCCAAATTTTTATAAGTAATACCTAACATCATGTAGGGCTGAGTTAAAAAATAATCCTCTTCTCCATAAATTTTTTTTCGTTCATTTAGAAACAATTTAAAAGTATCTAAAGCTTCGGTGTACTTTCCTTCGTTGCCTAATCTAGCACCCATCTGTCCTAACTTATTGGTTAGTAGTCTTAAGGAGTCTTTGTTGACTTCCTGGCAGAGTATTATGCTGGGTAAGAATAATAGGTAAAAAACGAAGCTTATTCTCTTGAAAATTGTCATATGATGTTGTGATTTATTCCACCAAAATAGAACTTTTTTAAATTTTTTTCAAAAAAAGGGGGTTACCTTTTTGTACTTATCAGAATATATTAGTGAATGTGTGTTTAAAAGTTTAACGAATTAATTTATTATACGATGAAAAGGGTACAGTTTGAATCAACAGAAAATACTTTCGAAGTTAAGGGTTTTGAAGTAATCAACGAAGAAGCAATGAGCGAAGTTCGTGGTGGCGGAACTCCAAAATCTAGAGATAAAGATATTTATGATTTCGAGGAAGAATAAATTATAAATAAACAAGTATTTACTGTCAAGATTTTAAGATATGAATGTTATAGCAAGTTTTTTTACAGAGAACAACGGTGATTTTGAGTTATTGTCTGAAGAAGCAATGAACGAAGTTCGTGGTGGAGGAACACCAAAATCAAGAGATAAAGATATTTACGATTTTGAAGAAGAATAAGTCATAAAAACAGAACAATGAAAGCTATAACTATACAATCATCAGATAAACTAGATAATTTTGGTTTTGATGTTCTTTCACAAGAAGAAATGAATGAAGTTAGAGGTGGAGGAACACCAAAATCGAGAGATAAAGATATTTACGATTTTGAAGAAGAATAGCCTATATACAGAACCAATTGAGTTGTTAGTACAGGGGTTAAAACAAGGACGGTTTTAACCCTTTTTTTTATGCCTCTATTTTTCCTTCCCTTCAAACAACCTGTAATTATTATACTTGCATTTTAGTGCCCCGTTAAATAAATCGATTTTTTGAGACGGTTTTAATCCAACAAATTTTAAGCTTTCAAACGCTGAACTAAGTATCCACGCACTGTTCCCTGCAAATTGGTGTTTTAAACGCTCGCCAATCATCGAATAAAGCCCGTCAAGGTCATTTTCTCTCAGCCTTTCGCCATAAGGTGGATTGGTTACGATGGTCGCATTGTCTAATTTAACATCCAGATTTTTAAAATCGGTACAGGCAAATTGTATTTTGTTAAATACTAAAGCACGTCGTGCATTGGTTTGTGCATTTAACAAATTACTTCCTGATATATCCGAAGCATAGATTTTATGTCTGAATTCTCTTTTTTCAACCGGCTCGGTAATTTTTTCCCAAAGTACAGGATCGAAATCATTCCAGTTCTTGAAGGCAAATTCTTTTCTGAATTTAGCAGGAGGAATGTTTTGAGCAATCATGGCTGCCTCAATAGCTAGTGTGCCCGAGCCACACATCGGGTCCATAAAATCCGAGTTTCCAAGCCATCCGGTCAGGTTGATCATACCTGCCGCAAGTACTTCGTTTAAAGGCGCTTCACCCTGTTTTACGCGATATCCTCTTTTATGTAATGATTCTCCTGAACTGTCAATCGACAATGTACAGTTATCCTGGAATACATGGACGTTTATAATGATATCCGGATTTTCAGTATCTACATTTGGTCGCTTCCCAAAATTCTCGCGAAAATAATCGGCAATAGCATCTTTTACCTTTAGTGAGGTAAACATTGAGTTTCTAAAATCGCGCGAGTTTACGACCACGCTGTTAATCACAAAATTCTGATCGACCGTAAAATAATTTTGCCACTTTATTCTTTTGCATTTTAAATAAAACTGATCGACATCTTTAAAATTAAAATGTTCAATTTCTTTTAAGATACGCAATGCAGTTCGGAGTTGATAATTTGATTTGTATATTAACTCAAGATCTCCTTCATAAAATACGGCACGTTTTCCGCGTCGTACATTTTTACCGCCAATGCGCTTCACTTCTTTGGCCAAAACATCTTCCAGGCCGGAAAAGGTTTTTGCGATTAATTTATACTCTTTCAATGATTTGATTTTAATTTTTAAATACCTGCTCCGTCCATAAACGGAATATCTCTTGGTCGTTTTTGCACCACTCGGGAATTAGCCGGAAGATCGTTGGTTACCCATACGTTACCCCCAATTACAGAGTTTTCGCCAATAGTAACGCGGCCAAGTATAGTTGCACCTGCATAAATAACTACATTATTCTCCAATATTGGGTGACGTGGAATTCCTTTAATCGGGTTTCCGTCATCGTCAAGCGGAAAACTTTTTGCTCCCAAGGTTACTCCCTGGTATATTTTTACATTATCTCCAATAATAGATGTAGAACCAATAACAACGCCAGTACCGTGGTCGATGGTAAAACTCTCACCAATTTGAGCACGCGGATGAATATCTATTCCGGTTTCGCTGTGTGCCATTTCGGTAATAAAACGGGGAATAAGCGGAACATCCAACTCTAATAATTTATGGGCAATACGGTAATTTGTTATGGCCCTGATTCCCGGATAACTAAAAATAACCTCGCCAAAGTTTTTTGCTGCCGGGTCATTTAAAAATGTTGCTTCCACGTCTGCAACAAGTCGTCTTCTTATTTCTGGCAGAAACTCAATAAAAACAACAGCCTTTTCTTGCGCTGCCACTTTATGCTTTTCAACCCTTTGTTCCGATTCGTCGGTGCATTCAAAACACAAACCTGCTAAAATTTCACCAGTAAGCATTTCAAGTAGTTCATCAACGTAAACTCCCATGTAGTGCGGAGTTATGGTCGCTTTTAAAGTAGTAGTGCCGAAATAGCCCGGGAAAAGAATTTCACGAATCAGATTAATAATTCGTTTCACCTTCTTATTTGATGGCAGTGGTTCTCCCAACAAGTGTTTATGACAAACCAACTTGTATGATTCAGGGTTGCTTAGCTTGGTTATTGTATCCAATATTTTTTGGTCCACTTTGTTATTTGTCATGTTGTTGAATTATTATACAAAACTAATTACATTCATTTAAGAACTGTAACATATAACGTATAAAACAAGCTTCTTGTTGAAGGATTTTAACTTAAGCAGTATCTAAACCTGAGATGAATTGAATTGCACCTTTTTTCCGCTCTTCATAATTACCTTTTATAATTTGATAAGGGAATTGATATTTTTCTAATTCTTGAATGTAAGTCTGCTGAAGTTTTTCACGATCGGTTCCTCCATTTTCACGAACACTATCGGGTACCCAAGGCAAATCGGTATCGCAAACTAAAAAAACGTCAATACGGGTTTCTTTGATCGTTTGATCGATCCACTCCGGAACTATTCCGTAAACAACATCCAGCCAGATTTTTGTTATCAGTAGCCAGGTATCTAAAATTATCAGTGGCACCTGTTTTGAAACCATTTCGTTATACTGTTCAACCTGTTTTTGTGCTATCAGAATAACATCCTCGTAGGTGTACGATCGCTGCAATTGTTCAACATAACCTCGTGCAAATTCCGGAACAAACGGCAAATTGTAGTGTTTAGCAAGTGCTTTAGCAAGTGTGCTTTTTCCAGTTGATTCGGCCCCGGTAATGGCTACTATTTTAGTTTTTTTCTTCAATTTTTTTAAGGTCTTTTTTCCATTCAATATAGCCCAATAGTGCCATAAAGGTGTAAACGATAAATAAAATAACAGTTGCCCACAAACCTTTGTAGACATATAATCCTGCAGAAAAAGCATCGATAAATATCCATAACAACCAATGCTCTAAGTATTTTCTTGCCAGCATCCAGGTGGCAATAATGCTGAGTGCTGTAGTCACAGAATCCATGTGCGGAACATCGGAATTGGTATAATTGCTTAGAATAAACAGGAGCAGGGCATAAAGCGCAATTGAAACCAGTGCCAGTTTTAACCACAATACTTTTCGGGTCGTTTTAACGGCTACTTTCTTTTCATTTTGTTTTTTTCCGGTTAGCCAGAAATACCAGCCATAAATGCTGATTACCACGTAATACACCTGAAGTCCCATATCGGCATATAATCTGGCATCAAAAAATACAACTACGTAAAGTGCCGAGGTTAATAAACCTGTAGGCCACGTTAAAATGTGTTGTTTAATGGAAAAAAAGATGTAGGCTAAACCAAGAATGGCTCCCAGTATTTCAATGTAATTACCTAAGAGCCATTCCAAAACTATATCAGTCATAAATTTTAATCAGCTGTAACTAAAAGCGCTGCATATTTGTCTTGGTTATCAAAAACTTCAAGAGCTTTTAAAATCGCATCGTCTTTTTCGTTTAAAACTTTATACATGTCGTTTCTTGAATATAAGTCGCGGGCTATTAAAGCCTTAATTTCTTGTTTAAGGTCATCCTCAAGGAAATTCAAACTTTCTTCGTCCTTCTCAATTCCTTCTTCAACACCTTTTGCAACTACCTGCTCAACATTCTCTTCTGTAATCTCAAATTTTTCGTTGAATTTATCAAAAGTGGAATATTGTTTCATTATGTCTTCACGATGAACATCAACATAATCCAAAACAAAGTTATAAGTAACCCGCTTTCTCCTAAGTTTATTCATATATGCATAATGTGATGATGTGTCCATTGGAACAAAAATATCGGGCATTACACCACCTCCGCCGTATACTTCGCGACCATTAACCAGAGTTTTATGTTTTAATTCGGCATCAAAATGAATACTGTCGGCACTAAACATCTCACCATTACTAATTCGGTTGGCATAATCTTTACGGTATTCGCGAATACCACCATCATAAGGTTTTTGAATACATCTGCCGCTTGGTGTGTAATAGTGAGCTGTTGTAAGTCGAATCATAGAACCGTCATTCAGGAAAAATGGTTTTTGCACCAATCCTTTTCCGTACGATCGCCGACCAATTATAACTCCACGATCCCAGTCCTGAACAGCTCCGGAAACAATCTCGCTTGCTGAGGCTGAGCCTTCATTAACCAAAACAACCACTTTGCCATCTTTAAAAGTTCCTTTCGAGGTCGCCTTATATTCTCTTCTTGGATCGTTCGTACCATCGGTATAAACAACCAGCTGATCATCGTTTAAAAACTGATCTGCCAGTTCGATGGCTGATTTCAAATATCCACCACCGTTGTTTCTTAAATCAAGAACAAGGTTTTGTATTCCTTCACGTTTTAAATCTGTCATTGCAGATAAAAACTCATTGGTTGTGGTAGCTGAAAATTTATTCAACTTAATATAACCCGTTGATTCATCGAGCATGTAAGAAGCATCCAGACTAAAAATTGGAATTTTATCTCTAACAATTGTAAAACCAAGTGGCTCATTTTCGCTTTTTCTCGCAATTGTTAAATCAACTTTGCTTCCCTTTTCCCCTCTTAACAGGTCAAAAACATCGGAATTTTTCAATCCTATTCCAGCAATATTCTCACCGTCCACCTCAATAATTCTGTCTCCGGCACGCAAGCCAACTTTTTCTGAAGGTCCGCCTGCAATGGTCGTTGTAACCAACAAAGTATCCTTATAAATATTAAATGATATACCAATTCCTTCAAAGTTTCCTTTAAGGGGCTCATTCATTTTATCCACTTCTTCTTTTGAAATGTAAGTTGAGTGCGGATCGAGCTCTTCAAGCATATGCACAATAGCCTTTTCTGTTAAGTCGCCAACATCTGATGAATCGACATAGTAGCCGTCAACCAAACGCAGTAAACGGGCAAACTTTACCTGGTTTTGCTGCACTTCGTTTTGTGCCTGTATTGATACAGGAGCAATGAAAAATAAAGCTAAAAACAGGCTTAAGCCAATCGTTTTAATATGTTTAATTTTTGATACGATCATAATTCAAATTTTTAATTTATAACGAAACTTTTTTAGCAATAAGTCTGCCAAAATTAATATCGTTACATTTTGCAACAACTATTCCCATTCAATTGTTGCAGGTGGTTTCGAACTAATATCATAAACTACGCGGTTGATACCACGAACTTTATTAATGATTTCGTTCGACATTTTTGCCATAAAATCGTACGGTAAATGTACCCAATCGGCCGTCATCCCATCGGTTGAAGCAACAGCGCGCAAAGCCACTGTATTTTCGTAGGTACGTTCGTCGCCCATAACACCAACCGATTGAACAGGAAGCAACATTACTCCTGCCTGCCAAACTTCGTCGTATAGCCCCCAGTTTTTCAACCCATTAATAAAAATAGCATCGGCTTCCTGCAGGATGCGAACTTTCTCGGGAGTTACATCGCCAAGAATACGAATTCCCAATCCAGGCCCCGGGAAGGGGTGGCGACCCAAGAGTTCTTTTTTAATCGTTAAAGCTCCACCAACGCGTCGTACTTCATCTTTAAATAAAAGCTTGAGTGGTTCTACCACTTTTAGTTTCATTTTCTCAGGAAGTCCGCCAACATTGTGGTGCGACTTAATAGTTGCCGAAGGACCATTTACCGATATTGATTCAATTACATCCGGATAAATTGTTCCTTGCGCCAACCATTTTACGTCTTTTATTTTGTGCGCTTCTTCATCAAAAACCTCGATAAAGTTGCGTCCTATAACTTTTCGTTTTTGTTCCGGATCAGTAATACCGGCCAAATCGTTCCAGAATTTTTCCCGGGCATCAACGCCAATTACATTCAGCCCCATATTTTCATACGAATGCAAAACATCTTCAAATTCGTTTTTACGAAGTAGACCGTTGTCAACAAAAATGCAGGTAAGATTTTTACCGATAGCTTTATGCAGTAAAACACCGGCAACCGATGAGTCAACACCACCTGACAGACCAAGAACAACCTTGTCGTTGCCTAGTTGGTCCTGTAATTCCCTTACTGTTGTCTCAACAAATGAGTCGGGTGTCCAGTTTTGTTCGCAGCCGCAAATTGTTGTCACAAAATTTTGTAACAGTTGCTTTCCTTCGGTAGTATGGTAAACCTCAGGGTGAAATTGAATTGCCCAGGTTTTTTCACCATCAACTTTATAAGCTGCAAAGTTTACATCTTCGGTTGATGCAATTACTTTATAATTTTCCGGAAGCCGAATAATAGTATCGCCATGCGACATCCAAACTTGCGAGTGTAAACTAACATTTTCAAACAGAACACTATCGTGATCGATAAATCCCAGATTTGCTCTTCCATATTCACGCGTGTTCGAAGGAGCTACTTCACCACCATAAAAATGAGCCATGTACTGTGCTCCGTAGCAAACGCCAAGAACCGGTATTTTGCCTTTGATTTTTGAAAGGTCGGGACGAGGTGCTTCTTCATCGCGAACCGAATAAGGACTGCCCGAAAGGATCACTCCTTTTACACTCTCATCAATTTCCGGGAAGTGGTTGTAAGGATGAATTTCGCAATAAACATTTAGTTCGCGGACCTTTCGTCCAATCAATTGTGTGTATTGAGAACCAAAATCAAGAATTAAAATCTTTTCCTGCATGAAAAACTACTTTTGTTAATGAAAAGACAAAAGTACGAATATCACTTCAAAATCTTTTCAAATGTGAATGAAATTAGGGTTCGTGTTAATAAGAGGTCGTAGTTAGGATGGAGTTTGCTTCAAAATAGGTAAAATTAATTTCGAAACTATGCGTTAACATTTATGTGTTGTTACAGAATTGCTAAATTTGAACGAATTTTTAAATCCATTATTTAATGAGAAGTCTTTTGCTGCTATGCATGGCATTTTTGATGTTGTTACCGAATGAACCGGTTTTTGGACAAAATTTTCCTGAAAACGAAATCGTTGTTATTCAAGGCAAAAAGTTTGTTATGCACCAGGTTCGCACCGGCGAAACAGTTTATTCTTTAACAAAGAAGTATGGAGTATCACAACCCGAGCTGGAAAAAAATAATCCGGGCATTAATAAAGGACTGACAATTGGACAGGTGCTAAAAATTCCTTACACCGAAGGTATAGATCTTCAGAATCTTTCTACTGATCAGAAAGGAGCTCCTGCGGGGTTTATAAAGTATAAAATTGAATCAAGAAAAGAAACGGCCTATTCCATTGCTAAAAAGTTTGGAATTACTGTGGAAGAGTTTTATGCATACAATCCAACTGTTCGGAAGATCAGGAAACGTACAAAACTGAATATTCCGTATTGGGAAGAAGCAGAGGAGAAAAAGGCTGAGCCGGAAGCCTTGACTGAAAAACCGGGATACGGATGGCAAATTATAATACATCAGGTTGTTTCGGGAGAAACGTTGTATTCGCTTGCCAAAAAGTACGGAACAACGGAGCAGGATATTATTGATTTAAATCCTGAGGCAAAGCAGCTAAAAACCGGAATGACTTTGAAAATAGAAAGTAGCGCATCCGGAGTTGGTGAAATTCTGCCACAACCTGTGGAAAAAGACGGAAATCGAAATTATATCGAACACATTATTGAATCAGGTGAAACCATGTGGGGAACAACCCGCAAGTACAATATTTCGGAGGAAGAACTAAAAGCCTTGAACCCAATTTTGAATACTGGATTTCCGGCCGGAGCAGTAATTAAAATCCCGGTTGCCGAAACTAATAAACCTTTAGCAAAACCTGTAAATGAAGAAGCTTTTGAGCAACATCTGGTAAAAAAAGGTGAGACTTTATATGGTTTGTCGAAACAATACAATATTAGCATACCCGACATTAAAAAATACAATCCCATACTTGATAGACGCAATTTGGTTTCTGGAGAATCCATTTTAATTCCTAATAAACCTTCAACCATCTTTGCAAAACCGGATAGTGACAATATTGAGATTGTTGATGTAGATTCAGCTAAATTGCTGGAAGAATATTATGCTGTAGAATTGCCGGTTGAAATTCCCGAGTCGTGTGTGCCGGATTTATCGGTACCATATTCAGGTAAGACTTACAATGTGGCATTGTTTTTACCTTTTTATTACGAAGCTAACGACACGCTGAACCGTGAAGATTTGGTGATTGATGAAACGACACTTTTTACAAGCGAAGAAGCCAAAGTTGCGCAAGATACGACCATTGAATTAGAGGAACGTAAAGAACTGTTTAAGCAATTTTATGGCGGAAGTGAAAATTTTGTACGGTTTTATGAGGGGGTACTTTTAGCTATCGATTCATTACATAATGTTGGTTTTAATGTGAAATTGAATGTTTTTGATACGCAACGGAATCCTGATTCGATACGTCAGTATTTTCAGGCCAACGAGTTTTTCCAAACAGATTTAATTATCGGGCCGATATTCCCTAACGTTCAAAAAGAAATTGCAGCCTATGCGGCGAAGAATCGGATTCCTATTGTTTCGCCACTGGCTTCGCAAACAGCAATTACAAGATCGAATTCACATTACTTTCAGGTAAATCCCTCGCGCGATTACCTGATTCACCAAACGGCCGAAATGGTAGCAGAAGAGCATTTTAACAGTAACTTTATCATTGTAAAAACCTCTGATTATTCGCGAACCACAGAAGGTCAGTTGGTAGAACTTTTACGCGAGAAATTTTTTAATTCAGGTCTGTTGAGCAGTAACGAGGGCGTAAACTTTACGATATACGATTTTGAAAACGAAGGGGCTTTTGGTTTACGACGAATTATGTCGAAAAATAAGGAAAATGTTGTTTACATTCCATCGGAAAACGAAGGTGAGTTGAGTGTGGCCATATCAAATGTAAACAACCTTTCTTCGGAGTATTCCATCACGCTGATTGGTTCAAACCGTTATCCAAACTATTCAAGTATTCAGTTGGAGCAGTTTCATAATCTGAAGCTCAAGTACATTGCGCCTTATTACACCGATTATTCGAATCAGCAAACCATTAATTTTATTGAAAAATACAAAGCCAATTTTGGCACCGAACCGGATAATTTTAGTTTCCAGGGCTACGATGTAACCTTGTATTTTTTAACCGCATTAATTACTTATGGTAACGATTTTGCCGGTTGTCTGCCCTACATGCATTCGTTTCAAATGCAGGGAAACTATCATTTCCAGAAATTGACACAGTTTGGGGGTTATATGAACGAAGGAGTTTCGGTAATTTCATACACACGTGATTACCAGGTAGAACGTAAGCGGGTGAAGGGGCAGCCACGTTTAATTATGGCTTCCGACAATTAAAAATTGGTGGCATTTCTCATAAACTGATACCTGAAAATATTTTATCTTAAGCGATCAATAAATTAAACAGAAATGGAAGATTTAACTGTTGGAACAAGGGTTGAACATCCGCGGTACGGAGAAGGAATAATTAGTAAAGACAACCTTACTGCCTACGAAATATTTTTTGAGCGAGGCGGTAAAATGGAAATCACAAAACGAAATACTGATCTGACTGTTTTGGTAGCGAATGAAACTGGTGAAAAATCGGGACTTTCGATCAGTGAAATGGAAAAGGTGCTGAACTATGTGCTTGATAAACACGCTGCACTGAGTGAAGTTATTCCGTTGGGTGAAAAATGGGAGGGAGGTACGATGTTGCTGCAACCGGCTAATCCTGAGCTTAAACCAAAAGAAATTCCGATTGAAGCCTTCTTTCACAAAATTGTAATGCTGCGCGATAGACTACGTGTTTTGGAACAAAATATAAACAGCAGCAAATCGCTGACGGATGAAGAGAAAGTGAATATTCAACAATACATAACGCGAGCCTACGGTTCGCTAACGACTTTTAATGTGCTGTTCTCCGAAAAAGAGCACTATTTTGTTGGAGCAAAAAGTAAATAATCATGAAAAAACCAAAGCTGATTCTACTATTCTTATTTATTGCCGGAGTTGTTATGGCACAAAACAAGACACTAAAAGTGTGGCCCAACAGTGCACCAAACGACAACGGGATGACAGAACCGGAAGAAAAATACGATGGCGTTCGTGTGCGAAATGTGTCGGAAGCTGAAATGTATGTTTATTTGCCCGAGGCAGAAAAGAATACCGGAGCGGCTGTAGTAATTTGTCCAGGAGGTGGTTATTGGATTGAAGCGATGGACCACGAAGGGTATGATATAGCTCGTTTTCTTCAGGAAAAAGGAATTGCAGGAATTGTACTAAAATATCGTTTGCCATATGGAAACCACGAAGTTCCATCAAGCGATGCAAGGCAAGCCATAAGAATTGTTCGTGCCAATGCAAAAGAGTGGGGGATCAATCCTGAAAAAATAGGAATCGCTGGTTCATCGGCTGGTGGTCACCTGGCCTCAACTGCCGGAACTGTTTTCGATTATGGCAATAAAGAAAGTTCAGATAAGGTTGAACAACAAAGTTGCCGGCCCGATTTTATGTTGTTGCTCTATCCTGTAATTACCATGGATGAAGAGTTCACGCATTTAGGATCGAGGGAGAATTTAATTGGCAAAGGGCACGATAAAGAATTAGTCAGAAAATATTCGAACGAGTTAAATGTGAGTGCGGAAACACCACCAACATTTCTTGTTTTGGCCGACGATGATACTGCTGTCTTGCCAAAAAATTCCATCAGTTTTTATTCAAAAATGAAAGAATTTGAAGTTCCCGCCGAGTTGCACATTTTTGCCGAAGGAGGACATGGTTTTGGTATACGTAAAAACGGAATTCCGGCGGATAACTGGCCAAATTTGTTTGTCGATTGGTTAAAAGCAAGAGAAATTATTGAATGATGAATGTAGAATGATGATTAACGAATTGAGAAGAAGAAAAAATCTACAGACGTAAATTGAAATTCATATATCAAATGAATACCCATCCCTTAAAAGTTTTAAAATATTGCCCAAAATGTGGTTCCACAGCATTTAATAAATCCGGCGATCGCTCATTAAAATGTGCTGCCTGTGGATTTCATTTTTTTATAAATTCGGCAGCGGCTGTGGCGGCATTGGTTACCGATGAATCGGGAAAACTAATGTTAGTTACCCGTGGAGTTGAACCAAACTATGGAAAACTCGATTTGCCGGGAGGTTTTATCGACCCACTGGAATCGGCAGAAGACGCCGTGAAACGCGAACTAAAAGAAGAGCTGGGGGTGGAGGTAAAGTCGTTAAAGTATCTCGGATCTGCTCCAAATGAATATGTTTTTTCGGCGTACACCGTTTTTACACTTGATATGGCATTTCAGGTTACAGCGGATTCTTTGGAGCACCTAAAACCGATGGACGATATTCTTGATTATAAATTCTATTCGGAAGAAGAGTTGGATTACGACGATATCCCTGCTCCTTCGATTAAAGGTTTTGTGATAGATTATTTTAAAAAACTGAAAGCATAAGAAACAAGTAATGAAATCAGAAATAAAGCAACGACTGGAAGCCTTACGCGCCGAAATGAAAAAGCTTGGTATTGATGCTTGGTACATTTCAGGTACCGATCCGCATTCGAGCGAATATTTACCCAAACGCTGGGAAACACGCGAGTACATTTCGGGATTTACAGGTTCGTATGGTTTGGTAGCGGTAACGCTTGACAATGCCGCTTTATGGACCGATTCGCGTTATTTTTTACAGGCTACGCAAGAATTGGAAGGCACCGGAATTGAAATGATGAAGCTACGTGTACCTGATGCGGTGTCGCCCGAAAGTTGGCTGAGTGAAAATTTGCCTGCCCGAAGTAAAGTGGGCCTCGACACAAAATCGTTAACTGTTGACGCTTTCAGAAATCTTGAAAAAGGATTTTTGAAAAAGGATATAGAACTGACGGAAACGCCTGATTTGTTTGATGCTATTTGGGAAGACCGCCCGGCTATTCCAAGTGATAAGGCCTTTGAGCTGGATCTAAAATACGCCGGAGTTGGACGATCTGAAAAACAACAAAAGATTTCACGCGAGCTGGCTGAACATGGAGCTGATATTCACGTGATATCAATGTTAGACGAACTGGCGTGGTTGTATAACCTGCGTGGCTCGGATGTTCCTTATAATCCGGTTTTTACCGCTTTTGCAATTATTGGTGAAAATGCAAATGTGCTTTTTGTTGATTCGGATAAAATTGATTCGGAACTAAAAACAAAGCTTGAAAATGATGGTGTTCAGTTAAAAGATTACAACACGTTTTTCGAATACCTGGCTGAAATAAAAGACAAAACGATTTTCGTCGATCCTTCTACTTTAAATTTTGCAGCATATAACGCACTTGCGCAGAATAATGAAATCGTTGACGGAACTTCGTTGGTAGCGATACAAAAGGCTGTGAAAAACGAAACTGAACTGGAAGGATTCAGAAGTGCCATGAAAAAAGACGGTGTGGCTTTGGTGGAGTGTTTGCACTGGTTAAAAGAAACGATCGGGAAAGAAACGGTAACTGATTATGAGTTTGGTGTAAAACTGGCTGAATTCAGAGCTAAACAAGATGGTTTTAAAGGCGAAAGTTTTCCGCCGATTGTTGGTTATAAAAGTCGTGGCGCATTGGTACATCTGCATATTGGCCCGGATGATGGGTTGCCGCTGGAAGCCGATGGTGTGGTGCTTTTTGATTCCGGTGGTCAGTATATAAGCGGAACTACGGATATTACCCGTACAGTTGCTTTGGGTGCGGTTTCAGAACAATTTAAAACTGACTTTACCTTGACATTGAAAGGAATGATCGGTTTAACACAAGCCAAGTTCCCGTATGGCGTTAAAGGTTGTCACCTCGATATTCTGGCGCGTCAGGCACTTTGGGAAAACGGTTTGAATTACGGCCACGGCACCGGGCACGGAGTTGGTCATTTCCTGAATGTTCATGAAGGCCCAATGTCAATCCGGTTGGAATACAACGAAAACCTGATGCTTCCGGGACAGGTGCTTTCGAACGAACCGGCATTTTACCGCGAAGGGGAGTACGGACTACGCACCGAAAATATGATGGTTTGTGTGGAACGTGAAAAAACAGCGTTTGGTCGTTTTCTTGGATTTGATACGCTGACACTTTGCCCAATCGACACATCGTTGATAAAAATCGATTTGTTGACCGAAAAGGAGCGAAAATGGCTCAACGATTACCACCTTTGGGTAAACGCCGAATTAAAACCACTTCTTGAAAATAAATATCACAAGTTTTTGGATGTATTAACGGAACAAATTTAATTGGCAACGGGTAAGGTAAAGCAAAAGGTACTGCCTTCATTTTCCTTACTGCTAACTGATATTTCTCCGCCGTTTTTTTCAACAAACTCTTTACAAAGAAGCAGCCCTAATCCGGTTCCGCTTTCTTTCGATGTTCCAACGCGCTGAGTTTTGCTGTTAAGGTTAAACAAGTCATTCTTTGTTTTTTCGTTCATGCCAATTCCATTATCAGTAACGCAAAATTCATAATATCCGTTTTTCGAGCAAGAAGTTATCGTGATATTTCCTTCAATGTTGGTAAACTTAATTCCATTTGAAATGAGGTTACGGAATACGGTGGAGATCATGTTTTTATCGGCTTTGCAAAAAACGTCGTTGTCTACCTTATTTGTAATTGAAATTTGTTTCGAATCGGCATGTTGCTTTAATACCTCAAGATTTTCACGTACAACTTCTGCAGGATTAAATTCTATAGGTGCAACTTTAACGGTGCCAATTTGTGAACGCGACCATTCCAATAGATTTTGCAATAAAGCGTATGTGTTTTTTGAGGCGTCGTTTATGTCCTGAACAAACTCCAGCTTGTTCTCATCTTCAAATATTTCCCAGTTCGCAAGCATTGCATCCGACAGTCCTAGTAGTGCATTAAAAGGGCTTTTTAAGTCGTGAGCAATAATGGAAAAGAATTTATCTTTAGCAGCGTTAGCCTCTCTTAATTCTTCAGTGCGTTCAGCAACCTGCTCTTCTAACGATGCATTTAATTCCAGCAGTTCCTTATTCTGTTTGCGTATTTTAATTTCCTGCAAAAAGCTTTTTACCGCTTCTTTTACGGTTAAAACCAAATCATCTTTATCCCAGGGTTTTGCAATATATCTATACAGTTTTGCATTGTTTATAGCATTACTAATACCTTCGATACTGGCCTGGCCGGTTAAAAGAATCTTCAACGATTCGGGTGATAGTTGGTGAATTTCTTTTAAAAGCTCATCGCCTTTCATTCCCGGCATAATATAATCCGAAATGATAACAGGTACTTGTTGCCCTTCATCAATCAGTTCTTTAAAAAATTCCAGTGCATCTTCACCGCTGTCTGATGTTTCAATATTATACTCTTCTCCAAATGATGATTCAAGTTGCTCTTGAATAGCCTCCAGAATTATCTCTTCATCGTCGACACAAATAATTGTTTGTTTTTTCATTTACCCCTTATTTTCAATTTTTGCCAAACCTGTTTTTATTACTTGTTCTAAATCCTGAGACGACCATGGTTTTGAAATATAAGCATGCAATTCTGCATTTTTAATTGCATTGTTAATGGCCTTCTCATCTGCTTGTCCGGTTAACATTACTTTTACTATGTTTGGGAATTTCTTATGAACTTCGATCAAAAAATCGTCACCTTTTTTACCCGGCATTAACCAGTCGGAAACAATCACAAGTACATCAACCGCTTCTTCCATCAATTCATCAATTACTTCCAGTCCTTCCTCTGCATTTTCTGCAGATTCATACAAGTATTCATCTCCGAAGATGTTTTTTATTTGTTCTCCTAAACTGTCAAGAATTATACTTTCATCATCAACACAAACTATCGCCTTTTTCTTCATAACCTCATTAATTAACAGGTAATGTAATAATAAAAGTTGTTCCTTTGCCTACCTCGCTCTCAAAATCTAAATTGCCCTGATGCTTTTCAATTATTTTCAGAACAAGCTCAAGTCCTATTCCTGTTCCTTCTCCGGCTTTTTTGGTAGTGAAAAAAGGCTCAAAAATCTTTTCATGTATATCGTCCGGAATCCCACATCCGGTATCTGCAATCTGCACCTGAATACGTTCCTGTAGATTTCTTATAGTAATGGTCAGCTGTCCATGGTTATCCATTGCTTGAATTGAATTGGATATAATATTTGTCCAAACCTGAACCAGTTCGTCGGGATAACAGCGGATCAACGGAATATCATCGTCGTAGTCTTGAACAATTTCAATGCCTTGTTTTATACGGTTATGATGCAAAGTCAGCACCATGTCGATATTCTCTTTTAGGTTGCTTAGCTCTTTATCCATACCCTGATCTTTATGGGTAAATCGTTTAAGGGCGTACACAACCTTCGATGCTTTTTCAACGGCCAGTTTTATATTTTCCGAATTTTTTCTTACCGAGTAAATGTCGCGTAACGATTTTAAAATGAATACAGGATTTTCAACATTCATTAAGGGAATAATTTGATCGACCACCTCATAAAGATTCAGGTAAATCAAATGATCGGTCATTGTATACGTGTCTTCAAGTCCAGCGTTTTCAAGCTTTTCTTTAACCTGTTTTTTATAGAGTCGTTTTTCTTTTGAAATCAATGGTGGTTTACTCCGGTCTATCAGTTTCATAATTTTCAGAAATACCACCAATTCATGCTCGGTTAACCGTGTAAACAAAATATATAAGTTATCCATCGATTCATCGAGCGATTTGGAGATGTTATCGACAGAGGCGTTAATGGCGCCAATAGGGGTGTTAATTTCGTGTGCAACACCGGCAATCAGGTTTCCCAGCGCCCGCATTTTTTCTGACTGCACCAATTGCGATTGGGTTAGTTTCAGGTCGGCGATGGTAGCTTCCAGTTCTTCAGTTTGTTGTTTTAACTTTTGATTTTGCTGACGAATTGTTTTTTCGCGCTCAATCCGCCTTGTAATATCGTGGGCCACTCCTTCAACCGATATAAGTTCTCCGGCATCATTATACAAAGGCGACTCAGTAATTTCTATTACTTTTATTGACCCATCTTTGGTTTTTAACTCCAGTTGAAAAGTTTTTTGTTTTTCTCCTGTGGCGCTTTTTTCTAATATTTCTTTGGTTTTATCGTTTAGCTCACTGTCGATCATATGTTGCACTAAACCCAGTTTTGCCTCATCTACATCGTAGCCCAAAATTTGTTCAACAGACGGGCTCATGTAGAGGTATTCTCCGTCGGTATTATGAGAATAAAAGAAATATTCGTTTCCCAGACTTTCAATAAGCTGTTTATATTTCATCGTTCTTTCTGTTTAGCGTCTGTAAAATGCCGAATAGTAGTCGACAAGTTTAAACAATAATTTCATCGTGTTTTTGAAATTATTTTTAAGCAGCACCAAAATTATAATAATTGTAATAAGATTGAATATTGATTAGCTATTTCGTGCAGATCTGTGAAGAATTTAAAATCTGTTAAACTTTCAAACTTGTAGCTTTTGGATTTTTGCTATTTGAACGACGTCCGATAAGCAGGAAGAAAGTATTTACAAAATAACTAAGAATTATCAGTCCATTTCCAAAATCCTGATAGTTGAATAAAGTAAATAGTTTGCCTGTTAACGCAGTTATTCCGCCCAAAAACATTGCCCAAATAACGTTTTTCTTGTTCACTTTAACAGCTAACAGACCGAATAATACAGGAACCACAAATGCTCCGGAAAAAAAGCTTAGTGCTAAAAGTAAAGCCTGAATGACTGAAGTAATATATAAGGCAATCAGTAAACTTAAAATACCAATTACAATAACCAGCCAGCGCGTGAGTGGCAATGACTGTTTTTTCTCCAGATTACCGCTGAATAATTCGCTTAAAATCATCGACGAGGTTAGTAAAGTTGTATCGGCCGACGACATTACCGCCGAAAGTAGCGCTGCTATAAATAAACCATAAGCCCAATTGGGGAGTAAATGCCCGGCAAAGGCCATAATGCCTTCGTTGTTGCCGCCCGAGTAAACACCTAAATAAGTTAAGGCAAACGAAATGGGGATTAATAGAGTGGCCACTATGAGAATACTCTTACGGGCTGTTTTTTCATTACTGGCACAAAACAGGCGTGAATATATATCGGGTCCAACAATAAAAGTTACTGAATAGGTCATTAACAGAACGATCAGGTCAACCAATGAAAAGGAGGCATTAAACAGCGCGTTTATATTTAATGGTTCAACCTGCTTGTGTTCTGGCGATTTGAAGCCATAAAAAAGAAGTGCTGCCAGTCCACCAACAATCAATACCGCCTGAAGGGTATCGGTTTTTAGAATACTTAGCTGGCCACCAAGAAGCGTATAAACAATAAAAACAAAGCCGGATAAAATTGCTGCATTTTGGTACGAAATAAAACCAAGTCCCTGGAGAATTTGTGCAGCAGCGATAATTTGTGCAGCCACAATCCCTAACCAGGCTAATGGAATTATAATTGTTGAAAAACGTTCGGCTTTGCGTCCAAAAAATTTCCCTAAAAGTTCGGGAAGTGTATAATTTCCATACCGGCTGACATATTTTGAAATTGGTGCCAGAATAAACAATCCGATAGCCGCCGAAAACAAAAACCATAAGGCTGCCCAGCCTCTCGTTTGGCTTAATTCAATAGTTCCCATCAGTGCCGAACCACCCAAAATAGTTGCCAGCAAGCTTCCTGAAACAGGGAGTAGTTTGGCTTTTTTCCCAGCCACGTAATAGTCCGATGGTTTTTTAATCCGAAATGCTGAATAAACGCCAATCCCGACAATAAAAATAAAATAAATAAGTATGGTTATTTCTGTTCGCATAATTACAGCTGACAAATATCGGAATTAATGTTTCATTATTGTATTTTTGCTTGTCAATAAAATAGGAAAGCATATTCATTTTATTGATCCTGTTATAAGAAAGTGGCATTTGGTGCTACAATGAGTATAATGGGGTTAAAGTGTAAAATAGGTTTCAATTAATTTTGATTTATAACGCATTAAATGGATTTGAATATCAGAGAATCACAACCCGGTGATTTTTATTTCCTTGAAAAGCTGGAAAACGAATCATTTCCGCATTTTCAACAGAGTTCCCGCAAAAGTATACGACACAGCCTGGACAGTAAGTTTCAGGAAGTATTAATAGTTGAGAAGAAAGAAGGTGAAAAGTCAGCTTCCGTTGGCGCACTCACTTTGTTTAAATATAAACACGCACTGCGTATTTATTCAATAGCAGTTGTGCCCGAATACCAAAATAGCGGATTAGGCACATTCATGTTGAATTATGTGAAAAACCTGGCGATAGAAAAACAATATCGTAAAATTTTAATTGAGGTTCAGGTTGTAAACAAGAAGTTGATCGAGTGGTATAAAAAGCAAGGATTTAATGTGTTGTACACTATTCCTGATTATTACACAAGAGGAGAAGATGCGGTGAAAATGGAATTTAGCACGGGGGCTGAAGTTGTCCGTAAAAAAACCACCAATATTATTGTAATCAATCAACCGCATAAGTGGACTTTTACCGATGTGAATGCTAAAGTTATCTCGGTAAAAGAGTACATCAGCAACCCGGTTTACCAGAACAGCACCGATATGCGTGTTTTTAATCTCTGTAGTTCATACAAATATCAGAGCTACGGTTATTATGTGTCGTTGCTGGCGGCTGCTCGCGGTCATCGTGTAATTCCAAGTTCGGTTACATTGCGCGACTTTAAAATGCTGAATGTTATCCATTCCACCTCGTACGATATTGATGAATGGATAAACAAAGCGCTGGAAAAAATAAAAGATGATAAGTTTCAGCTAAAAATCTATTTCGGACAGACGGACGCCAAAAGTTTTAACTCCATTGCCAACCGACTTTATCTTTTGTTTGAGACTCCGCTTTTTGAGATTGATTTTGTTAAACAGGAGAAATGGATAATTAAAGGAATTAAAGTGCTAAGCCTAAACAAATTGCCCGAAAGCGAAATTGAGGTAATTTACGAGTTCGCGCGCAAGTATTTTAGTAAGCGGCGCTTTAATAAAACCACGCTGATCAATTATAAATACGACATTGCCATTCTTATTGATCCTGAAGAAGAAACGCCACCATCGTGCAAACGGGCGCTTCAAAAGTTTAAAGCTGCGGCCAACCTAAAAGGTTTGTATGCCGAGTTTATTACACAAAATGATTTTGATAAAATAAACGAATTCGACGCACTTTTTATCCGCGAAACCACCAATGTAAACGACCATACCTACGAATTTTCACGAATGGCCTACGCCGAAGGTTTGGTTGTGATCGATGATCCCTGGTCGATATTACGGTGTTCCAACAAAATATTTCAGAACGAGATTTTTAGAAAGCACAAAATTTTAACCCCGCAAACGGTTGTTTTCACCAAGAACATTTTTGATAAGGAAGATTTAGAAGGGATGAATTTCCCCTTGGTGTTAAAGCAACCTGATAGTGCATTTTCTTTGGGAATAACAAAAGTGGAGAATAAGGAAGAGGCTTCTGATGCAATAAATCAACTGTTCAAAAAATCGGATATGATTGTTTGCCAGGAGTTTCTCTATTCCGAATTTGACTGGAGGATAGGTGTGCTCGACAACCAGCCACTTTTTGCCTGCAAGTATTACATGTCGAAAGGACATTGGCAAATTTATAACTGGACCGGTAAGGCCGAAGAGTATTCCGGAGATTCGGAGACTGTGAATATCGATGAAGTTCCGGAAGAAGTGGTTAAAACAGCTCTAAAAGCAGCAGCCTTGATTGGTGATGGCTTGTACGGTGTCGACCTGAAGTTGGTGAACGATAAAGTATATGTGGTTGAAGTAAATGATAATCCAAATATTGATGCGGATATTGAAGATTATATTTTAAAAGATACATTATACGATCAAATCATCGAATCGATTTATAACCGGATTGAAATATCGAAAAATATTCAAAAGATAAATTTCAGGAATAAGTGAAATTGCAATTTTGCCTTATCCGATCGATTAGATTTCAATGGGATTTCACTTTGAAAGTTGCTTGTTTAAGTGTAATTTCAAACTTTCCTAAAGAAAATATTAATAATATCACCTAATTACCAAAAGCATGAAGAAGTTAATTTATTTGAGTTTTATTTGGGGACTATTTTTAGTGGCATGTACTTCGAACGAGAAGCCAGAGCCACCTGTTGCAAAAAAGATGATGAAAGAACTTACGATACATGGTCATACGCGCATTGACAATTATTACTGGATGAACGAGCGCGAAAACCCTGAAGTGATTGCACATTTGGAAGCTGAAAATGCTTACAAAGATGCTGTGATGAAACATACCGAACCGCTTCAGGAAAAATTGTTTGAGGAAATAAAGTCGAAAATTAAACCGGAAAACGAGTCGGTACCCTACAAGAAGAATGGTTACTACTATTACTACAAACAGTTACCCGGTAAAGAATACAATGTAAATTGCCGGAAGAAAGGGAATCTTGATGCGGAAGAGGAAGTAATACTCGACGAGAATCGTTTGGCAGAAGGACAGGACTTTTTTATGCTAGGCGGATTGTCGGTTAGTCCCGACAACAAAATGATTGCCTACGGAACAGATACTGTAAGTCGAAGGAAATACACGATTTATTTTAAAAATCTGGAAACCGGCGAAGTTTTACCCGATGCCATTCCTCTGACAACCGGGAGTGCCATTTGGGCCAACGATAATAAAACGGTTTATTATACATTGAAAGATGATGTTACGCTTCGTTCCGAGAAAATTATGAAGCACGTCATCGGAACACCGGTTGAGGACGATGTTGAAGTGTATTATGAAGACGATGAGACATTCTCAGTATTTATCTTTAAAACAAAATCTCAAAAATACCTGATCATTGGAAGTGAAAGTACATTGACTTCTGAATACCGTTTTCTGGATGCCAATAATCCGGAAGGCGAATTCAGGATTATTCAGCCCCGTGTTCGTGGGGTGGAATATTCTGTCGATCATTTTAAAAACGACTTTTACATTCGTACAAACTTAAATGCGCTGAACTTCCGTTTAATGAAAACGCCGGTTACAGCACCAGAAAAGGAGAATTGGACGGAGGTAATTCCACATCGCAGCGATATTTATTTTAGTGGTTTTGATATTTTAAAAGATTACCTGGTAGTAACCGAACGGATAGAAGGTATTAACCAACTTCGCGTAATTTCGTGGAAAGGTGGAGAATACTACATTGATTTTGATGAAGAAGTGTATACGGTTAGTCCGAATGTAAACCTCGATTTTGATACCGATGTTTTCCGTTTCAGCTACACTTCGATGACCACTCCGAATTCGATTTACGATTATAACCTGAAAACAAAAGAGCGCAAGTTACTCAAGCAACAGGAAGTGCTCGGAGGTTTTAACAAGAATGATTACGAAACCAAACGTATTTACGCAACAGCTGGCGACGGAACAAAAATTCCGATGTCGATTGTATATAAAAAAGGCATGGAAAAAAATGGCAATAATCCAGCGTTGTTATATGGATATGGTTCGTATGGAATTACAAACAATCCAAGCTTTTCTTTAGCGCGTTTACCTCTGCTCGATCGTGGTTTTGTTTATGCGATTGCACATATTCGTGGAAGCCAAATTAATGGTCGCCAGTGGTACGAAGACGGTAAATTGCTGAAAAAGATGAACACTTTTACCGATTTTAATGACTGTGCTCAATTCCTGATTGATGATGGATACACCAACTCCGAAAAATTATTTGCCATGGGCGGAAGTGCCGGCGGACTTTTAATGGGCGCTTGTATAAATCTTCGCCCCGAGTTGTACAAAGGAGTTATTGCCGCTGTTCCGTTTGTTGATGTTGTTACTACCATGCTCGACGAAAGTATTCCGCTTACTACAAGTGAATTCGATGAATGGGGAAACCCAAAAATTGAAAAGTATTATTATTACATGCTTGCGTATTCGCCCTACGATAATGTGGAAGCGAAAGATTATCCGGCATTGCTGGTAACAACCGGATTACACGACTCGCAGGTTCAATATTGGGAACCGGCTAAATGGGTAGCCAAATTACGCGAATTGAAAACTGATGAGAATCCATTGCTATTTCACATAAATATGGATTACGGCCATGGAGGAGCCTCCGGGCGTTTTGAATGGATAAAAGAAACAGCGCTGGAATATGCGTTTATTTTCGATCAGTTAGGGATAAAATAAAGAAGTGTTAAAAAATTTTACAGGCCTCGATAATATTTATCGGGGCTTTTTTATTCCGCTGAAATTATTTTTGAATTCTACAACAATCTTATTGCAGACTCTAAAAATTGATTAAATTTGCTGCTGTCGTGTTCGTACACGATTTAAATAATAAACCAATTAAAACTAAAATCTAATAAAAGTGAAAAACTTTATTTCGATCTTATTTCTTACGATTTCTACAATTTTAGTAACAAACGCAAACGCCCAGGATGGATGGGAAAATCTATTTAATGGTGAAAACCTTGATGGATGGATACAACGTAACGGTGAAGCAGAATACGAAGTGGTTGACGGGGAAATTGTTGGAACCACGGTTGCCGGTACGCCAAACTCATTTTTATGTACTGAAAAAAATTACAGCGATTTTGTTTTTGAAGTGGAATTACTGGTAGAGCCTAATATGAATTCCGGCATTCAATTCAGAAGTTTAAGTCTGCCCGATTATAACAACGGGAGAGTACATGGTTATCAATGCGAGGTTGACCCATCTGAACGTGCCTGGAGTGCAGGTATCTACGACGAAGCACGTCGTGGGTGGCTGTATCCGCTTGACCTTAATCCCGATGCGCGAAAAGCCTTGAAAATGGGACATTGGAATAAATATCGCATTGAGTGTATTGGAAACTCAATTCGTACATGGTTAAACGATATTCCGGTTGCTCATGTTATCGATGATATGACCTCCGAAGGTTTTATTGCACTTCAGGTACATGGAATCGGAAATAATAAAGAAAAGGAAGGCGAGCAAATAAAATGGCGAAATATTCGCATAAAAACTGAAAACCTGGTGCCAGATTTTTATTCTGACATTCATGTGGAAAACCTTGTTGCCAACAACTTGAACATTGTGGAAAAGAAACAAGGCTTCCATCTCTTATTTGATGGACAATCAACCGATTGCTGGAAGAATGCAAATACCGGGGAATTTCCTGAACAAGGTTGGCAAGTAAAAAATGGTGTCTTAACCATTTTGTCAAGTCGTCAGGATTCCAGTAAAAAAGGAGGAGATATTATTACCAAAGAAGAATTTGGCCCTTTCGAATTCAAATTTGATTTTATGTATACGGATGGTGCGAATAGTGGTGTGAAATACGGACTTGGTAATAACGGCCCCAGCATAGGATTGGAATATCAGATTTTGGATGATGAGAAGCATCCTGATGCTAAAAAAGGAGTAGTGGGTAACCGCACTATGTCGTCGCTTTACGACCTGATACCTTCGAGCAAAGAAAGACGTTTTACAAAAGGGCCCAACGAATGGAATCGCGGGCGAGTTGTGGTTTATCCATGTGGAAAAGTACAACATTGGCTGAACGGAAGAAAAGTAGTAGAATATACTCGTGGCGATAATATTTATAAAGCTCTTGTAGCACGCAGTAAATACGCCGGTTTTGAAGGTTTCGGAATGGCCGAAAAAGGTCCAATTCTTTTACAGGACCACCATGACACTGTTCATTTTAGAAGTTTAAAAATAAGAAATTTATAACCTATGACTAACAGAAGAGATTTTTTAAAAAAGGTATCGGCAGGAGCAGCCGGTGTTGCCGTTGGTGGAACTGCAATGGGCATGTCGGCAAAAAGTTACAGTAAAATTTTAGGTGCCAACGACAAACTTAATGTCGCCATTATGGGACTTGGGCGTCGTTTGGGGGCTTATTTTGCACCAATTGCAGATAAAGAAAGTAATGTAGAATTAAAATACCTGTGCGATGTAATGGAGCACCAACGTAAAAACGCTGCCGAGCGCTTTTCAAAGCATATTGATTACACGCCAAAACTGGAAAACGATTTCCGAAAAATACTTGATGATAAGGATGTGGATTGTATTATCAATGCAACTCCCGATCATTGGCATACTCCGGGGTCGGTTATGGCTATGCAAGCCGGTAAGCACGTTTATGTTGAGAAGCCCTGCAGCCACAACATGTACGAAAATGAGATGATCGTTAAAGCAGCGGAAAAATATAACAAAGTTGTTCAGATGGGGAACCAGCAGCGTTCATCAAATCATACGAACGAAATTATTAACGAAATTCATAACGGAGTGATTGGCGTTCCGTACAGAGCGGTGGCATTTTACATCAACCAAAGAGGTGAAGTGCCTGTTCAGAAAAAAGCGGCAGTACCAACCGGACTTGATTGGGAAATATGGCAGGGGCCTGCAGTTCATCGCGAATATACCGAGGAAACCTGGGATTATAACTGGCACTGGTACGGTTGGAATTACGGAACAGGGGAAACCGGAAATAATGCAACACACGAGCTTGATGTTGCCCGTTGGGCATTACAGGTAGGTTTACCAAATAATGTGCATGTTGAAGCCGGCAAGCGCCATTTTTTCGACGACGGTTGGGAAATGTACGACACCATGGATGCTACATTCCTTTTTGGTGACGACAAAGTTATTAAATGGGACGGTCGCAGCCGTAATGGTCATAATACTTACGGTATGGGAGGCCGCGGAACCATTATATACGGAAGCGAGGGAACTGTATTTGTCGACCGTGGAAAATACGTTCTCTATGATCGTGGAGGAAAAGTTGTTAAAGACAGCGTTTCTGCCTCGCAGGAAGCAGGCACTGCTCTTGGTGGAGGTGGCGATATGTCTACAAAACATGTACAAAACTGGTTTAATGGAATTCGTGGTAATGGTGAGTTAAATTCACATATTCTGGAAGGCGCGATTAGCCAGACAATGGTGCATTATTCAAACGCAGCTTACCGGATAGGACATGGATTTGATATCTGCGATAAAACAGGAATTATGTACGATCGCGAGGCCATGAAATTATGGGGCAGAGAGTACGATCCCAGTTGGGAACCAAAAATATAGAAATAACATTGATAGATAAGGCAGGATTTTCCTGCCTTTTTTTGTACCTGTTTTATTAACTGATTAATTCATTTTGATGAATTAACTACCCGCGGGGCTGACGAAATAATTGTTTTTCAATTATTTGTCAGGGTTAACCTAGACATTGAAAATCAGTGGGCTGCTTTAATAAAAACATGTATCATCAAGATTTTCAATCGTCAACACTTCGTGTGAAAAATATTATTAATTTTTCAGGTTAAAAAGAAGGAATATAAATTAATAATGGCTTTGTATTTGTTCGAGTGAAGGTCTTAAAATTTCGCTTACTTTTTTAATTTAGTGCTTTACTCGAACTATAAAACTAAGAGAATGACAGAACCTACTATTTTTAGTGATACTTTTCTGGCCTTTGGCAGTCATTGCGACGTGGTGCTCCCCAACCTTGAAGCCGTTAATGCAAAAATAATATTTCAACAAATAAAAGCAGAAATTGAACAGCTGGAAAGTACGATCAGCAGGTTTAGTTTATTGTCTGACATACACGAGCTTAATCAAACGGGAAAAGACGTTTGGATGGAAGTTCCCGGCGAATTGTGGGAAATTCTGACAATTGCAAATGATTTTAACCAGATGAGCCAGGGAGCTTTCGATATAACGATGTTTCCACTACAATCGCTTTGGGTAGAAAAGGAAAATGTAGAAGAAAACGAGCTGCAAGAAGCAAGGAAAAAATGTGGTTTTGATAAAATTGAACTTGACATCGAGAATAAGAAACTTCGTTTTAAAGAGGACGGGGTAGAGTTGGATTTTGGTGCAATTGAAAAAGGTTTTGCGCTCGATTTAATCAAACCATTATTAATCGATCTTGATGTTAAAGATGCCATTATCAGTTTTGAGGAAGATGTTGTTTTGGCGCTGGGAAAACATCCTGCCGGAACAGACTGGCCATTGGGAATCCGAAATCAACAGCAGCCAAGCGAATTTGCGCATGTTTTTGAAGTCTCAGGGCAAACCGTTTACACAACCGGAACCGTGTATATTCGCGATGATGGCGAAGGAATGAAGGAGCGGAAAATAATCAGTCCGGCAACCGGCCTTCCTGTTGAAGGAAAACGAACTGTTTCGGTAAAAGCCGACTCGGCAACAATGGGGGCTTTTATTGCCAATATTTGGCTTATCCTTCCCGAGAATGATAAAGCAATCATCTCTAATCAATTAAATAATGTTGAAATTCTGGAAGTAGAATATACATTGGATGATGTAATCACCAAGACAACAATAATTGAAGAGGAGGGGCAGTCATGAAAAGATTGTTTGCATTATTGTTGTTCTTTGTACTGTTTAGCAATGGATTGTTGTGGGGGCAGTTGACCATGAAAAAACAAAGCGATGGAATTAAAATTGTTGATGGTTCTTCCAACGTTTTGTTCTATCAAATGAAACCCTTGAATAAAGACGGTGCTTACGAACGTTGCAACTATATTCATCCTTTGTGGGGGCTAAACGGGAAAGTACTTACTGAAGATTTTCCGGCCGATCATTTGCATCATCGCGGTGTTTTTTGGGCCTGGCATCAGGTTTGGATTGGCGATAAACGCATTGGCGATCCGTGGGAGATAGAAGATTTTGAACAGGAAATTACTGAAATAGAATTTATTAAAGATCCGGATAAAACTATATGGTTAAAAAGCGAGGTGCTTTGGTCGTCCGACAAGTGGAAAAAGAATGGCGAACAGAAGCCTTATATTCGTGAGAATGTTTCCATTCATGTACACGAAAGTAGTTTAAAAAATCGAAGAATAGATTTCGAAATCAGTCTATTAGCGCTGGAAGAAAATTTACGCATAGGAGGCTCTGAAGATGAAAAGGGCTATGGTGGTTTTTCCGTTCGCATGATTTTGCCCGATGATGTTCAGTTTACGGGAGAGAGTGGAAATATTGAAGCCAAAAATACTGCCGTTGAATCGGAAGGTTTTGTAAATATTTCAGGATCGTTGGGTAAAGGAAATTCAAAGGCAGGAATTGCAATTATCGATAACAAGGATAATCCTGGTTATCCGCAGAATTTAATTCTACGCGAAAAGAATAGTATGCAAAATATTGCCTGGCCCGGATCGGAACCGGTTGAGTTGTCAACCACCGAACCACTGGTTTTAAAGTATTCACTTATTGTTTATTCCGGGAAATTAAAATCGAAAAGAATCTCAAAATTAATTGACCAATAATTACACTTGCTCGATCGAACCAATAAAATTTGAAACAAAATGACAGATAGAAGAGAATTTATTAAACATTCGGCAATAGCCACAGCTGCAGTTAGCGTGGTGCCGGGAATTTTGAATGCTTGTGCATCACCTGCCGAACAGGTTAATGTGGCGCTTATCGGATGTCGTTCGATGGGATTTAGTAACCTGAAAAGTTTTTTACGAGAAGAAAACAATGTTGCCTGTGTGGCTCTCTGCGATGTTGATAGTAATGTTTTGGATAGTAGAGCTGCAGAGGTAGAAAAGATGACCGGAACCCGGCCGCTTACCTACAATGATTTTAGGCAGGTGTTGGATAACAAAGATGTGCAGGCAGTGATTATAGGAGCACCCGACCACTGGCATGCCATAATGATGATGATGGCTTTGGATGCCGGGAAACACGTATATGTTGAAAAGCCAATGGGCCACAGTATTGAAGAATGTAATGCGATGGTGGCTGCCCAGGCAAAACATCCTGAATTGTATTGTCAGGTGGGAATGTGGCAACGCAGCTCAAAACATTGGTTTGAAGCCTCAGAAATTGTAAAGTCAGGATTGCTGGGCGATGTTCATTTGGTAAAAGCATGGATTTACAAAGGATATGATACGCCTTATCCGGTGATGGAAGATTCAGCCGCACCGGATTATGTAGACTACGATATGTGGTTAGGACCGGCTCCAAAACGTCCGTTTAATATGAACCGTTTTCATTATAATTTCCGTTGGTGGTGGGATTATGCTGGCGGAGCAATGACCGATTGGGGCGTTCACTTACTTGATTTTGCCTTATATGCCATGGATGCCGATATGCCTGAATCGATTTCTCCGGGTGGAGGTATTTTTTATCACGAACCGGGTGCCATTGAAACACCGGATATTCAGCAGGCACTTTATAAATATCCCAAACATACCATGATTTGGGAATGTGGTTTAAACCCGGGGATTGGCCCATACCAAAAAGGACACGGAGTTGCATTTGTTGGTCAAAAAGGGACATTAGTAGTTACACGAAATGGCTATGAAATATTACCCGATCATAGCAACGAATTAAAAGGTCCGTTCTTTGAAGCAAAAGCACAGAAAAATTATGGCGATGGTCTCGATGAACATGTACAAAATCTTCTGTCGTGTATACGAAAAGGTGGCACATTAAATGCTCCCGTAGAAATTGGTGCCAAAACAGCAATCGTGTCTGAGATGGGAAATATGGCCTATCGTGTTGGGCAGCGAATTAACTGGAATAACGCTTCGAAGACTTTTAATGAAACAGCAGCTAACGATCTTATGGGGTTGAATTATAGTAAAAACTGGCAATTACCTAAAGTTTAAAAGTAGGATGTTGAATTGCCGAAAATAGTTTTGTGCGATGGAAAACGGGAAGTTAAAATTAGCTTCCCGTTTTTTATGAAGTGCCAACTCCTATAGAAATATTCTTATTTTTAGGCAAATGAAGAAGATCGTAATCGCACCCGACAAATTTAAAGGATCGTTAACCGGAATTGAGTTTTGCAATGCCGTTGAACGTGGCATTAAAAAGCACTTCAAAAATGTGACTATCGTTAAGTTGCCGCTTGCCGATGGTGGCGATGGAACGGTTGATGCACTTCAGTTTTATATAGGTGGAGAATTAATTTCCCTGGAGGTTAACGATCCGTTAATGCAACCAATTCATGCCAATTATTTATATGCCGAAAAAGAAAAGCTGGCTTTTATCGAAATGGCCGAAGCATCGGGAATTCGCTTACTGAAAAACGAAGAGTTGAATCCGTTGGAAACCTCAACTTTTGGAACCGGCGAATTAATATTGGATGCCATAAAACGAGGCGCAAAACACATTCTTTTAGGCATTGGCGGAAGCTCAACCAACGATGCCGGAATGGGAATGGCGCGCGCTCTTGGCTTTCGTTTCTTCGATAATGAAAACAAGGAGCTAAAAGGGCAGGGGAAGGATTTAAACCAACTTTCAACTATCAACACTAATTTGGCAAATTCAGAATTAAAGAATATCAAATTTGAAGTGGCCTGCGATGTGGATAATCCCTTATTCGGGCCAAATGGTGCAGCACACATTTATGCACCACAAAAAGGAGCATCAACACGGATGGTAGAAGAATTGGATGCCGGCCTTAGAAATTTTAACGACAAAGTTGAAAAGCAATTTGGAAAGAACCTGCAAAATATTGCAGGAGCAGGTGCTGCCGGTGGACTGGGAGCAGGCTGTGTTTTATTTTTGAATGCGCATTTAAAATCGGGCACAGAACTTATAAAATCAATTGCTGATTTTCATGAGCAGGTAAAAAACGCCGACTGGATTATTACGGGAGAAGGGAAATTAGATGCGCAAACATTTTCAGGAAAAGTAATAAAAGGAGTGCTCGATTCAAGAACCAACCAAAAATTGGCAGTCTTTTGCGGGGTAAGCGAATTGAGTGAACAGCAAGGAAAAGCACACCAAATCGATTTTCTTGCTGAAATAATGCAACAGGCCATTGATGTTGATGATTCCATTAAAAACGCAGAAAAGTACCTTGAGAATGCTGCTGCGCAATTTGCACGGCACATTAAATCGGCTAAATAATCGATAAGAGGAAGAGCCTGGCCGAGTTTACTTTGCCGATTTGCCAAAGCACTACTATTACGGTGTTTAAATCTTAATTCGTAACTATACTTTACCGACAGGAAGCTTAAAAGAGAACAATGCTCCTTCACCCTTTTTACCGGTACTTTCAACGACAACTTTGCCTCCAAGCTTTTCAATAATACGTTTTACAATTGATAGCCCTAGTCCGTGACCGCTTGCTTTGGCGGGTTGCAAACGGGTGTGTTTTCTGAATATCTTTTGGTGTTGATCTTTGGGGATACCATCGCCATTGTCTTTTATCCAGTATTTCACCATTCCGTTTCCGGTTAGCTCGCAGCCAACTTTTATTACCGGTGGAACTCCTCCGTATTTCATGGCATTTGATAACAGGTTTATCCAAATTTCTTCTACCCACGGTGCATAGGCCTGCGAATTAATCCAGTTTCCCGTCACTTCTATTTTTGCATTGTACTCGGTAATCATATCCGAAATTTGATTAGATGCCGATTGATAAATTTCGTCCATTTCAACCGGTACTGTTTCAACATTTTCATGACCAGCAGTAGCCATTTTTAATAATTCGTTGGTGACACTAATGGTTTTTGCTGCTGATTCCTTTACTATTTTTGAAAATTCGTTAACAGTATCCATATCGCCATCTTGTATCGCCTCAATAATAATATCGCTTGATGAGTGGATCAGTCCCAAAGAATTTTTCAGATCGTGCGCCAGGGTATGTGCATAAGCATCCAGGTCATCGATTAGTTTTTCATTGCGTTGGTTCTGTTCTTTTAGTTGTTTGTTCTTTTCTGTTAGCTGAATTTTTGCCAGGCGAATTGAAGAAACGTCACTTAAAACCATCAATTTCCCGTTATATTTCCCCAGCTGGTCGTAAAGTGCCGAAATCCTTATCTGGAAGTAGTTTGTTTGGTTTTTATTCTGCAGCTCAAAGTCGGTAAACCGATCATCAACCGACTTAAGAAGCTCAATAATATCCGGATAATTTTTAAATGTTTTTATGAAATTTGAGTGAATGATAGTCTTTTCATTAAGATTAAAAATTTTTATCAGTGCCGGATTAACTTCTTCAATAATTCCATTTGTATTTATTACCAAAACACCTTCATTCATGGTCGTCAGTAATTTCTCGCGGGCAAGAGGAATGAGCTCGAAGATTTTATAGCGGAATATACCAAACGCAATTATTAATCCTGTTACAACAAACGAAACGGTGGTCCAATCGAAACCCGGCACCGGATTGATATTAAAAATGTACATCAGGTTGGCAATTACCGGAATAAGAGAGGCAATGATTAATAAGCGAATTTGTTTTTGGTAAAAACGGGTAAAGGTCGAAATCGAACTAATCAGGTTAAAAATCCCCCACGCGATTAGCGTAAACGTATAGATATCGAAAATCCAAAACCAAATACCATGTTGGTAATGCAGTATGTTGGTACTGCTGTTTAGACTGTAATTTTTCCATATCAGCCCGTGTTTGTCGTTGGTAAATACCAGAACCAGCGTAATTATCGGAATAATAAGCGTGATAAGGATATTACGTTTATTTACCAAACGAAATTTCTGACTAAAAGCAGTGGTAAAAAAGAAGTATGAAACCGGGATAAACGCGATGCCCAAATACGACATTTGCGAATAGAAAACTTTTTCTTCCAACACGGGAGTCCCAAATTCCAGTGCGTAACTAAAAGCCCAGATAGCAACAAAAACTTCCAGTAAAATAAGGAAGCGTACCTCGGTGGCTTTTCTAAATTTCCATAAGAGGATACATGTTCCGATTGCAGTAAAGGCAGTTATTAGTTGAATACTGCTGATACTCGGTATAAAGTCAATCATAGGCAGCGTCTGTTGCTAGTTGTACAAATTTACAATTCTATAAATTGTGCCGGCATTTTGGTTCTTTATGCAAACAGGATTGCCAAAGAAAAGTTCAAAAAAATCCACCAATCAAAATGTTATTAATCATTGTTTTATTTCCGCAGTTTTATTCTCTTTAACGCTTTAAAATTTTTAAAGAATGATGAAAAAGAGTTTATTGCTATTATTACTTGGTTTAAGTCTGTTTCAGCTTTCGGCAAAAGAAGGAATGTGGATTCCTATTCTGCTGGAGAAATACAACCTGGCAGAAATGCAGGAAATGGGTTTTAAACTTACTGCTGAAGATATTTATGATGTGAACCAGTCGAGCATGAAAGATGCAGTGGTAATTTTTGGTGGCGGATGTACCGGCGAACTGATTTCGGATGAAGGGCTGTTGATTACCAACCACCATTGCGGATATCGGCAGATTCAGTCGCACAGTACGGTGGAACACGATTACCTGACCAACGGTTTTTGGGCCATGAGCCGCGATGAAGAACTGCCAAACGAACGTTTAACAGTGAGTTTTCTGGAATATATGGAAGACGTTACCGATAAAGTAATGGATGGAACAGAAAATATTGAAGGCGAAGAAAAGGACAAAAAGATTAAAGAAAATACCGGCCGGATAATTAAGGAAGCCAAAAAAGAGGGAAAATACACTGCTTCGGTAAAACCGCTTTTTTATGGGAACCAGTATTTCCTGTATGTTTACAAGGTTTATAAAGATGTACGCCTGGTTGGAGCACCACCATCGGCCATCGGAAAATTTGGCGGCGATACTGATAACTGGATGTGGCCACGGCACACCGGCGATTTTTCACTTTTCAGAATTTATGCTGATGAGAACAACGAGCCGGCAGAATATTCGCCTGACAACGTACCATTTAAACCAAAGAAATCATTTCCGGTTTCGATGAAAGGAATTCAGCCCGGCGATTTTACAATGGTCTTTGGTAATCCCGGATCTACCATGCAATACTGGCCACACCAAGCGGTTGATATAACCATGAACCAGCGCGATCCGGACCGCATTATGTTGCGCGATAAAAAACTGGATATTATTGGAAACGATATGAAATCGGATCCGAAAATTCGTATTCAGTATGCTGCAAAATACCAATCGATAAGCAACGCATGGAAAAAATGGCAGGGTGAAATTAAAGGATTAAAACGTTTGGATGCTATTAATAAGAAGCTGGCCTACGAAGAAGAATTCAAAAAGTGGGCACAGCAAAACAATACCTGGGATAACAAATACAAAGAAGTTTTTGTTGCATTTGACGAGCTGTATTCCGACTATGCACACTACATAAAAGCATACGATTATTACCGGGAAATAGTGCTGCGTGGAGTTGAGGTGTTCGGGCAGGCACGCACCCTAAATTCTATCATTAACAATATTGAGAACGGCCAGACTGAAAGAGCGGAAAGCATGCGTTCGGCTATGCTGAAAAGGCTTTCCGGCTTTTATAAAGATTTTAATCAGCCAACCGACGAAGCTTTGTTTGCCGCCTTAATGCCCGAGTTGATAAATGGTCTTGATGCATCGTTTTTACCTGCTGATGTGGTGGAAACAATAAATAAGTACGATCAGGAAAAACTCATTAAAAAGGTTTACCGGAAATCTGTTTTAACCGATCGCGAAAAGCTGGAGGATCTGCTTGAAAACGGATCAGAGAAACAACTGATAAAACTGCGCAAAGACCCTGTTATTGAACTGTTCAACAAACTGAATTTTATTTACGAAAAAGATATTATTTCGGAGGTGCGAAAGATCAACAAATCCATTGATGAAAATATGAAAGTATACATGGCCGGATTGATGGAGATGAAAAAGGGGCAGGCTTTTTATCCTGATGCCAACCTTACCTTGCGTGTAGGCTACGGAAAAGTTGAAGGTTACGAGCCAACTGATGGTGTTGAATACAAGTACTACACAACGCTTACAGGCATTATGGAAAAGGATAATCCCGCGATTTATGATTACGACGTGCCTGAGCGTTTAAAGGAATTATACAGGAATAGTGATTTTGGCAGGTACGAAGTGGATGGCACAGTACCGGTGTGTTTTACGGCCTCTAACCACACCACCGGAGGCAACTCAGGAAGTCCGGTGGTAAACGGTAACGGAGAGCTAATTGGCGTAAATTTCGATCGCTGCTGGGAAGGAACCATGAGCGATATTATGTACGATCCGGAAGTGTGCCGTAATATTTCGCTAGACATCCGATATGCACTTTTCATCATCGATAAATTTGCCGGTGCCGGTTATTTGTTGGATGAAATGGAGATTGTTGACTAGCAAGCAGGCTGGCTGAAACTCGAAGGTTGAGGGAAAGGATGTCATCCGTATATAATAACTGATGACGTCCTTTTCTAGTTTTAATCCTTCTTGGTTTTTATTGTGCAAACACCTTCGGTAATTGTATTTCTCGCCATTTATTGTTAAGTGTAATTTCACGACTGATTCTAATTTACAATATTATTAAGGTACTGAGTTGGAGTTAGACCGGTAATTTCTTTAAACGCGTTGTAAAACGTAGAGCGCGAATGGTAACCCACTTTTTCAGCAATACCTTCAATCGTTAAGTTGGCATATTGTTTGGTTTCAAGAATTAATCGTGCCTCGTTTACCCGATATTTATTAAGTATAGTTTTAAAAGATTCTTCAAAGCGATGATTTATTACCATTGAGAGATAAGTTGTATTGGTACCAAGATGATCTGCAAGTTTTCGGATAGAAAGGTGCGGATCTTTGTATATTTTATCCTCCTCAAAAAGTATTTTTAAATTCCTGTATAGCACATCTTCATCTTTTATCGATTTCCCGTTTGAGTGATTGTTCCCGTTCTGTTTAGAGTTGTATTCTGCTTTTCTGAGTTGCTGATTGACTTTGTCCAGTTCTTTGTTCTTTTTCACCAATTCGTAGTATGTGGAGTTTAGTTTTTTGTGATTTCTACGAACAATGAACAGAAAAACTAATCCTAAAAACGATATACTTAATACAGCAAAAATTATAACTTTTTGTTTTTTTGTTTTCTCGTGTTCTAAATTATTCTCTAATGTAAGTCGATCAATACGTTCGCGTTGCAATAGATAATCAAGGTCAGCACGTGCAGCTCCCAGCTCCTTAGCATTGGTTTTCATGCTAATTTGCCTGGTTTGAGCAGCCGAAAGATTGAGATATTTTAAGGCCAGCTCAAAGTCAGGGATCAGCATCGCGACTTCATACAAATAATAGTAAAAACCTGGCGATGCATCTTTTTTATCGTTAAACGATTGACGATGATCAAAGGCTTTCTTTAAATAATTACTAGCCGAATCTTTTTGGCCGATTTTGGCAAAATACCACGCTCTGCTCCGGTAGGCATTACCCAAAACATTGTATAAATTGTTTTTTTTGCCTTGTTCAATAATATATGCTGAAGTTTTGTTTACAGCTTCCACACTGTCTGCTATCGAATAGCTTAGTTTTTGCATAATGGCAGTAGTTAACTCTGCCGGACTCCCTTTTATCCTTTCAAATGATCGTGACTTTTTGTAATAGTCGATTGCTTTAATATGCTCGTTTTCGCGATAATGGGAATAACCAATAGTGTAATAGACTTTACTTAGTTGAGTAGAATCTCCTGACTGTTCTGCAATTTTAAGGGCTTGATCAAGATAACTGTGCCATGTTGTGTCGTTGGTGCTGAAATGTGAATTATGATACATAAGTAGCAAGGCACGTATTTTACCTTCCCAATAAGATTGAGCCTGGATAACAGGAAGAACCTTTTTACAGTATTCCGTTGATTGGTCGTACTTATGCATGTTCCACGAATACTCAGCAATATCCAGTAAAATGTCTGCCAGCTTTTTGGATGTCTTTGGTAGTAATCCTGAATTATACATGCGTTTCAGATAGCTAATTTGCACTGCATAAGTACGGTTACGCCTTGCCATTTGCTCACCGTACTCTAATATTTTGAAATTTAGCTCAGGGAAAAGCTTAGCGGGTAAAATCTGCAAAGCGGAATCAAGGTATAAGTTAGTTAGGTCATGTTTCTCAATCGCGTTATTGTTGCTGGACATTTCACAGTAAAAAGTGGTTTTAGAGAAAACATTGTCGGTGTTGAAATATTTTGTTCTGTTAGTAATTAACCACTGAATATTTTTCTTCCCGATTTCAGTATTTCTTTTCTGGTGCTCTAAACAATTAGCGAAGTATATTGTGAGACCGTTTTTATCGGTTGGAATAATCTGCTGTTGCTTATTATTTGTGTTCCCGTTTAAGTTCAGGGAGGCTTTAATAATAATCAGCAGAATTATTAAGGCAGAGGTTCTCAGCATTTTGCTTTTGATTTTTATCGCGTGATTAAGTTAAATGCTTTCTGTGAAATAAGCAACTAACTTATAATGTTTAATAAAACATTTAGCGGCAAGGGATACTGCGAACCTACTACTTCATTTAATTGACACTACTTGCCAAAAACATAAATGATAGAAAGCTGCTGTTGCTGGTCAAGTGTATCCCAATCAATAAAATGCATCGAAAGGTTGAATTTCCCTTTTATCTTTTCGTGGTTAATAAAATACCAGATCAGATCGGTGCGCGAGTAGTTTTTTGCCCGGTAATACGGATCGCCATAAGCAAATTTGTGTCCGGCACCAAGATTCATAACCGATTTTATTCCGAAGTTTTTATAACGCATTATGGCTTCGGCAAAAAAGCTGCTGGCTGTTTCGTAACCATCTGTAACATTGCGCTCGCGATATTGCGATGTTAAAAGTCCCATCTTCAGGTGACCCTGAACCGCTATATTTTCAGGTACCCGAATTCCTCCCTGCAGGGCCAACCCCATATAATCTTCAATGTGCAATGGTGGATCGTTGTGCAGTGTGTGTGCATTATGAAACATCAACAGATAATTCTGCAAAAACAAATTTTTATAAAAGATCTCGCCCGAAAGTCCGGCCATAAATTGTTCGCGTTGTATTTCGGTTTGGCGGCCAACCCAGTCTACAAAACCATTCTGATGCCCCCAGTCCCAGCTAATTTCTCCAAACATTCCTTCAATATTTGGGCGGTAGTAAAGTAGGGTATCTGTTAACATGGCCAGCGGGAAATCAATTTTGTTACGGCGCGGAAAAGCACCAAATGCAAACTCCTTATCTTTATCCTGAAACTGATAATACAGCGTTAACTTTGGTTTCTGTGCATCCATATCGCTGCCAAATTCAATCAGGTGACTCAAGCCTCCACGCAGCTGATGATTGTCAATATCAACGCCAATTTCAAAAGCACCGCGGCTTCCCATTATGGTTTGCGGATAAGCAAAAGGTTGCGTAAACTCGCGGTTATCGCCAATGCCTTCAAACAAAAACTGGTAGTTAAATTCCTGTGCCTGCGAGAACAATGCACTGAAAAAGAAAATTATAATAAGTGCTTTTTTCATTGATTTCAGAATTTCATTGCGAATGTAGTAAAACCTTTATCAAAATGATTAATTGAAAAACTCTTAAATTGCCAAACTGTTTAATTGTGAAATTGAACACTGCGACTGGCAACTGAGATTAAGAACTAAGTTTAGTCGCACAAAATATAATTGTCTTTTCGTGGGTTGATCACCATTACCGGCAATTTGCCCGCATGGTTGATAATCTTTCTTTCGGGTAACCCCACCAAAAGATCGAGTGGTGTAATGCTCGAACTTCCCAAAATTACCAACAAGTTACAGTCCGATGCCAGAGCCAGTTCAAGTGCTTCAAAAACATTGCGTAAACTCGACTTACTTCCTTTAAAACATTTATGTGTAATCTTGAATTTCTTATACAATTTCCGTGTCAATGCAGTATTCTTGTACACCTTGTTTTTGGCTTCTTGTGTTTTGTCTCTGGCTGCAATTGTAACAATCTGCGCACCATAAAATCTTCCAAAATACGAGCACCACAACGAACTGTCGCTTATTTCTTTACGTAGGTCTATGGGCTGTACTAAGTGATTGTAATCCGTTATTTTCGATTCAGGATGAACAAACAAAAAAGGAATAGAAGTTTCGGCCAATGCTGTTGAATAGCGTTTAAAATTTAAGGAATTCAATACTATCATTATCGCTTCATAATCTATGGCAAGCAGGTCGGGCAACTCTGTTTGACTCTCAGAGGTCAAAAGTGTCGATACTTTTTGCTCTGGCATTTCCTGTTTTACGATTGCAGCATATTTTTGAAGCTTTTCTTTCAACTCATCACGCTGTTTTTTCTGTTTAGGATGATAATTATAGAGTAAACAAAGCTCTTTTTTGAAGATAGCTGCCAATTTCAGACCATGAAGAATCAGGTTCTGATCCGTTTCTTTCAACTCGGTATAAACAACTATTTTCTGCTCTTTGCTATCTGTCATATTAGTTTTTCAAGTAAAAATAACTATTTCGTCCATGCTTTTTTTTGTTGTTGAAAAAAATCAGGAAAGGTTAACATGGATTTACCTACTTTTATGCTGCTAAAGAATGAACTATGATAAACGAAAAATTGCTCAGGCCCAACAGTATTGTAGTTGTTGGGGCATCAAACAATATTGCCAAACCCGGTGGGAAAATCATAAAAAACCTGCTGGATCATAATTTTACCGGCGATCTTTTTGCCATTAATCCCAACGAATCAAAAATTCAGGGGATTCCCTCATTTCCCGATGTAGCGGAATTACCCGAAGTTGATCTGGGGATTTTGGCCATTCCTGCAAAATTTTGTTTGCAAACCGTTACCGATCTGGCAGAACAAAACAACACCAAAGCTTTTATTATTATTTCGGCTGGTTTTGGCGAAACCAGTGATGCCGGAAAAGAGCTTGAACAACAAATTGTAAAAGTGGTTGAGGAGCACGACGCTTGTTTAATCGGCCCAAACTGTATTGGAGTGATGACGCCGTGGCATGCCAGCGTATTTACAACACCAATTCCTGAATTAACTCACGAAGGTTGCGATTTTATTTCCGGATCGGGGGCAACTGCGGTTTTTATCATGGAATCGGGTATCCCGAAAGGATTGCGTTTTGCCAATGTATTTTCTGTGGGTAACAGTGCTCAGGTTGGTGTTGAAGACGTTCTGGCCTATTTGGACGAACATTATGAAGATGGCGTTAGTCCGCGCGTAAAACTGCTTTATATCGAGAATATTAACAATCCGGATAAGTTATTACATCATGCTACTTCATTAATCCGAAAAGGATGCAAAATTGCCGCCATTAAAGCTGGAAGTTCATCAGCCGGAAGCCGTGCTGCTTCGTCGCACACCGGGGCACTCACCAGTTCCGATGCGGCGGTGGAAGCTTTATTCCGAAAAGCCGGAATTGTGCGTTGCTATGGTCGAGAGGAGCTGACTACTGTTGCCAGCGTATTTATGTGCAAGGGACTACATGGCGAAAAACTAGCAATTGTTACGCATGCTGGTGGTCCGGGAGTGATGCTTACCGATGCCCTTGAAGATGGTGGATTAAAAATACCCGAAATTGCCGATTCTGAAGCGAAGAAGTTGTTACTGCAAAAGTTATTTCCGGGATCATCAGTTGAAAATCCTATCGATTTTCTGGCAACAGGTACCGCAGAACAACTGGGACATATTATCGATGCCTGCGAAAATGATTTTGATATTGACGGTATGGCTGTAATATACGGAAGCCCGGGATTATTTCCAATTGGCGATGTGTACGAAGTGCTTTCCGAAAAAATGAAAGTCTGTAAAAAACCCATTTACCCTATTTTGCCATCGATTATAAATGTGAAAGATGATGTTGCCCACTTTTTATCGCGTGGGAATGTGAACTTCCCTGATGAAGTGCTGCTCGGGCGTGCATTAACAAAAGTAATGAATACATCAAAGCCTGTTGCTGAAACGGAAGAAGCTGACGGGGTTGATACGGAGGCTCTTAAAGCGGTTATTGCAGCTACAGAAAATGGTTATCAGCCGCCCGAAGTGATTCATAAATTATTTGATTTAGCGGGAATTCCACGAGTAAAAGAAATGGTAGCCAAATCCGAATCTGAAGCAGTGTTGGCAGCTATGAATCTTGGTTTTCCGGTAGTAATGAAAGTGGTTGGACCGGTGCATAAGACAGAAGTTGGTGGGGTAATTCTGAATGTTAGAAGTGTGACCCAGGTGCGTAAAGAATTTCATCACCTGTTTGAAATTGAAGGAACAGAAGGAGTACTTATCGCACAAATGGCATCGGGTAGCGAGCTGTTTTTGGGTGCTACCTATGAAGAAACATTTGGGCACGTTGTGTTGTGCGGAATGGGCGGAATTTATGTGGAAGTGATGAAGGATGTGGCCTCTGGACTGGCGCCACTAACACATGATGAAGCACGGTCGATGGTTAACAGTCTGAAATCGTACAAAATACTGAAAGGATTCCGCAAGCAGGAAGGAGTAAATATCGATAAGTATGTGGATATTATTGTGCGCTTGTCGTGGTTGCTGCGTAATGCCACCGAGATTAAAGAGATTGATATTAATCCGCTACTGGGTAACGAACAGGAGATTCTGGCGGTGGATGCACGCATTCGAATTGAACGGTAACAGACATATAAATAGAAGGCTGTCTCAATAATCAATTGATAGGTGATTCAGAACTTGTTTCAGAATGTTAAAAACTTATTGGTGGACCCTGATTCAAAGTTCAGTAGTTATTAACTACTCTCTTGACTATTGAGACAGCTTATTACATGACACTGAATTATGCTTTACATATTACCCGGAGGAATAGCAGCCGGAACAACATTATGAACCGGCTTTAAACTTTTTAAGTAAGCAAAGATTGCTTTTACATCCTCGTCTTTTATGTCTCTGAAATTCAAAACAGGCATGGGAGGCAATAACATTCGTGTACCGTCCAATCCTTTATACTTACCTTCTTTTAAAGCCTTTTTAAATTGTTCTTCGGTCCAGGTGCCAATACCTGTTGCATCGGGTGTAAGGTTGGCAGCAAACGACATTCCCCAGGGACCTGCACTGCCGGTAAGATCGGGATAAAACACCGCAAATCCATTATTTGTAAGCGTAGAATCAAAATCAAGTATTGGACGATCGCCGGGGTAGCCCGATAAAAGTAACTCAGGAATTAGTTCAGGGCCATTGGGCCCCATTCGTTTTGGAGAATGGCAATCGTTACATCCCATAATTGTTACCAGGTACTCACCACGAACCACCAGTTCGTCTGCCGAAAGTGCAGGTGGATCAGTCTCTCCTGCTGATGGTTTTGTACTGTTCGTGCACGAAAAGTTCAACAGGCTTAAGCAAAAAGCTGCAAACATCAGCCAAACAAAATTGTTCTTTCTCATCGTTTTTAAATTAAGTTATACATATCACAGTTAGTCTCACTTTCCTTTTAAAGCAGGCTGACTTTTGATCTTTTATCGATTTAAATGAGTATGCCGGAGATTTACTATCATCAATTTACATCTTATTAAGATTAATTCAAAATAAAAAGTAATATGGAATTTCTTATATCGAAGGAAGTTCATAGTGTAATTGCTTAGATATTTCTAATTTGGCGAAATCAAAACACCGGAATATGCATCAACATATTGCTTTAAATGGCGATGACCTGGCCATGAATTCGCCATTTATTAAAAAGCTATTAAAAGGTGAATGCCGTGATTATTTCCCGGAGCTGAGGGGAAAAAGGGGAGTGCTTTTTTCGAATACTACGCTGACGCGGTTTATCGAAGAGGAGTTTAAGCACGATAATTTTGAACTGACGAAAAAATACGGGCGAAGTATACGTACTTTATCCAGTGGTGAACAGAAAAAGGTACTCCTGGAATTTCTAATCGGTACAAAACCTGGGTTTATTGTGTTGGATAATCCTTTTGATGCGCTGGATGTGGCCTCGGTAAAACATTTAAAAGCGCGTTTAGAGACAATCGCCAGGGAAATGATGGTGATTCAGGTGTTTAAACGAAAGAACGATCTGTTGCCCTTTATCCGGCATGCCATGCGTGTTGAGAATGGAGAAGTAGTTTACGCCGATGGAATAAAAAATACCTGGAAAAATATGAATCGGAAGAAGAAGAGCATTTTAACGTTGATATTCCGGGGCCTATACACGAACAAACTGATAGCTTCAAAGAGTTGATAAAGCTAAGGAACGTTTCGGTAAAATACCATGAACGACAAATTCTTAACAAAATTAACTGGACAATAAGAGCCGGTGAGTTTTGGCAATTGAAAGGGCCCAACGGATCGGGGAAAACTACCATTCTTACCATGATAAACGGCGATAATCCTAAAGCTTTTGGGCAAAATATCGAACTGTTTGGCCGCCGGAAAGGGACGGGCGAAAGTATATGGGAGATCAAAAGGGAAATGGGTTATTTTACGCCGTCGATGATGGAATTATTTAAACGCCGTCATACAGCTGAAGAGATGGTAATTTCCGGTTTTCACGATTCCATAGGCTTGTACCACAAAGCAAGCGAAATACAAAAACACGTGGCCAACGAGTGGCTAAAGGTTTTGGGGCTGGAAGCAAAAAGTAATTACGCTTTTGTTGATCTCTCGCAGGTGAACCGGCGCATGGTGCTGATTGCCCGCGCCATGATAAAACACCCGCCTTTACTTATTTTGGACGAGCCTTCAACCGGTTTGGATGATCAAAGTGCAGCACTACTTTCGGCACTCATCAATAAAATTGCCGATGAAAGCCAAACGGCTATTCTTTATGTTTCGCATCGTACGGAGCCCGATTTAAAACCACAGTTTGTTTTTGAACTCATTCCTTCCGAAAAGGGTTCGGTGGGAGAGGTGAAGAGCTAATGGCTGTAATGACGGAACTGAGTCAAATTGCCAAAGACGAATTGACAGCATTACAATGAAAAGCTGTTATTGGATTACTTATTCAATTCAGAATCTTGCATGGCATATAGCTTTTGTTTCAGCCATGTACTTTGTTTTTTTGATCTCTGGTTGACAATAGTTGTATTGGAATTACTTTACATACTTTTTAATTAAAGCCAATAATTCATTTTTATCAATTGGTTTTGAAATGTAATCATTGCAGCCTGCTTCCAATGCCTTTTCTCTGTCGCTGGAGAATGCAAAAGCTGTTTGTGCAATAATTATTACATCTTCATTGAACTTTCTGATTTGTCGTGTCGCTTCGTAACCGTTCATAACAGGCATTTGAATATCCATCAGAATTAAATCGATATCAGGATTTTTGCGGCACATTTCAACGGCTTCAATTCCCGTTGTCGCTGCAATAATTTTCTGGCTTACTTCCTTAATAAATGTTGATATCAATATTTCCGATGTTTTATCGTCATCAACAATTAATATATTCATATTTTCAGTTTTTTTGTCAGCGTTTTCCTTTGAAATAACTTCCCCAACAACCTTATTTTCATTCGGTTCAGTGTTGTAAGGTAAGGTGAAATAAAAAGTTGAGCCAGTGCCTTTTTCGCTTTCCACCCAAATTTTACCACCGAGCAATTCAGCATATGCTTTAGAAATAGACAAGCCTAATCCAGCGCCCTGTCGTGCCATTTTATCTTCGATGTCAGCCTGAATAAAGCGTTCAAATATTTTTTTCTGTTTATCTTTAGAAATTCCCAGCCCTGTATCTGTTACAAAAAATTCTACATATCCGCTTTTCTTCTTACATCCAAATTCAATTGTACCCTCATCAGTATACTTAATCGCATTCTTAACAAGGTTTGTAAGAATTGCAAAGATTTTTTCTTTATCCGTTAGAATTATAGTTTGATTTGAAGGCAGTTTGTTTTTAAGTGAAAACTGTAGTCCTTTCTTGATTGCTTCCTGTTTGAATAAGTAATACGTATAATCAAGTGTATCATTGACCTCAATTTCTGAAATAGAAAGAGACATTTGTCCTGATTCAATTTTTGATAAATCAATGATATCATTAATAATGTTGAGCATTCTTATACCAGCTTTTTCTATTAATTGAATGTACTCTTGCTGATTTTTACCCGAAAGATTAGGCGCTTTTAACAGTTCTGAAAATCCTAAAATTCCATTCATAGGAGTGCGAATCTCATGACTCATATTAGCAAGAAAAGCTGATTTTAATCGGTCGCTTTCTTCTGCTTTTTCTTTGGCTTCAATTAGTTTTCGATTTATTTGTTCGTACTCCCTATTTTTTTCTTCCAATTCTGTTTCATAAACTTTATTTTTAGTAATGTTTACTCCAATACAGGCAACTCCCGTTATCTCCTTTGATTCAGAATGCAGAAGTGTATTATACCATGAAATATATAGTCGTTCATTATTCTTAGAAAGTATCATGTTCTCATAGTTTTCCACAATATTATTTGAATTGATACTGTCTGAAAAAATTTGAAATACTCTATTTGTTATATCATCTGGAATAAATATTTTAAACCAGTTTTTACCTATAACTTCATCCTTCGTATATCCGGTAACTCGCAAAAAATAACTATTACAATATTTAATACTACCGTCTTTATTCAATAATAGCGATACGATATTGCCACTATCCAGAATCTGTGTAAATTTTCGTTCCGATTCAATTAATTTTAACTGAGCAATGCTATTCTGTGCATTATTATATTGTTTTAACATAATAATGCCAAGCAGCATTGTGGCTGGCGAATAAATAAAAATAAGAGGAAGAGCAATCGTTCTTAGAGTACTTATAATTTGATCACTGGGCAGTAAGAATGCACATAACGACATTACAATATGCACCAGAATTCCCATTGCTAATAATTCTAAATAATTATTGTATTTTCTCCAATTTGGTCTGAAAAATCTCCATGACAAACCTATTGTGCCTGAGGATATTATTACCGCAATTCCCATCCATTGTCCGTCTCCACCAATAAACAATCTTACTAAACTCGTAATGGTCATGGTAATTAGTGTTGGAATTGGTCCAAAAAACAATCCCGATATGGAAATCATAACTGATCGTGTATCGAAAACAATACCGGGAACCAATTCCCAGGGAGTAAACATGAGTAAAATCCCAATGCCACTCAATATTAATCCAATAAGGATTTTTGCGCTTATACCTTTAGAGTCTTCATTTTTAACCCAGAAGTTTTCGTAAAGCATTGCAAAAGCCAGCAATATGGCTGTGTTTTGTAATAACTCGATTATAAATGAATTTTTAACTATCATTTATGTCTATATCTAAAGTGTTATCAATCCTATATTCTCTAAATATAGCAATTTTAGCAGAAAATATTTTAAATACATTTTTCATGCAGAGTCAGGGTGCATTTCATTGAGAATTTCCATAAAAGTACAGGAAATAAAGAAATCACCGTGGGATACTTTATTTTTACCCGAGGTGTGCTTTTCAGGATTGTTTGTAACGGAGGAGTAAGATTAGTAAGGGATTGCAGTTTTTTCCCCAATCAAGGTATTAGTTAGGTGTCAATCAATAAGTTAAGCCAGCCGGCTGACGAAGTGGCGGTGCTGCAACAACGAGCGTAGTTGGATTCCCAACGAAAACCTGCATTACATTTGCATTTTGTTCTGCCCTGGTGTTTTCAGATTTTATAAATTGTTACGCTACCAATAGAAAGTCAATCATAACTTTGGCACCAACACCAATATTGCTTTCAATATTGATTATACCATTCAGTCTTGATGCTAACTCTTTACAAAGCACAAGTACCAATCCTGAACCAACTTCTCCATTTGTGCCAATCGTTGATGTGTTTGTTGCAAATTTATAGAATGAATTGATTACTTCCGGCTTTATACCTTGTCCGGTGTCCGAAACTTTATAGCATGGTGAGCCAGGGCAGTGATATTTTTGCATAAAAAAAGGAAACAAACTCTAAAACAGAGTGCTTCCTTTTTCGATTTATCTGAAATCGTGGTTAGGCTTATTTCTTTTTTGCTTTCTGCATAGGGTTTTGGGCACCCCCGTAACGACCACCGCCATATCTTGATTTATACAGTTCGAAACGGGTTGGTTGTTTGCGTGTTGGCCAAAAGTTGTTGTTTAAATCCGTGTCAGCAGTTTCGCGATAAGGGTCGAGTGTTATTTGCTCCACCTCCTTACCAAACATAAATACTTTTGATACTTCTTCGTTGTTTTTGCGCCATATTTCTGCCGGAATATACTGCACCTCTTCTGTACCGTCAACAAATTTAAATTTTAAGATCACCGGCATTACCAGGCCTCCCAGGTTTTTGAAATCGATTTGGTAGAAGTTCAGATTTGCGCCAAGCAATTCTTTTTCTTCGTCAGGCAGACTTTTTATAAACTTGTCGTATTCCTCTTTATCTTCTTTGGTTACTTTATATTCGTCGTAAGTGGTGTAGAAGTCTTCCGCCGCCGGATGTTTTGATCTGTAGGTATTTTCGGCAAACGCTTTGTTACGCATTGTGGTAATTGAAAGAGCAGCTTCTTCGTCGGTGACTTTTTTTAATGGTTTTTCCACCTCCGGATTTTTGGTATTTGCCTGGTACCACTTTACATTTTCCATTGAAATATCGCAATGGTCGGTAGTAAAAAACCATCCGCGCCAGAACCAGTCAAGGTCAACACCCGAAGCATCTTCCATGGTGCGGAAGAAATCGGCCGGGGTAGGGTGTTTAAACATCCAGCGATGTGCATATTCTTTAAAAGCATAGTCGAACAGGTCGCGGCCCATTACCGTTTCGCGCAGAATATTCAATGCTGTACTTGGTTTTGCGTAAGCATTGCTACCGAGGTTCCAAACCGATTCGGAGTTGGTCATTATTGGCGAAATAAATTTTTTGTCGCCACTCATGTAAGGCACAATATTACTTGCTATTGCGCGCGACGACGGGTAATTGGGTTCCCATTCCTGTTCGGTTAAAAACTGTACAAATGTATTTAATCCTTCGTCCATCCAGGTCCACTGGCGTTCGTCGGAGTTTACAATCATCGGGAAGAAGTTATGTCCCACTTCGTGAATGATTACACCAATCATTCCGTACTTGGTGCGTTTGCTGTAAGTACCGTCGCTTTCGGGGCGGCCACCGTTAAAGCAAATCATCGGGTATTCCATTCCAATGCGGTCGGTATGTACCGAAATTGCTACCGGGTAAGGATAATCGAAAGTGAATTTTGAATATGTTTTTACAGTATGTGCAACTACACGTGTTGAATATTGTTCCCACAACGGGTTCCCTTCTTTTGGGTAATACGACATGGCCATTACGGTGCGGTCGCCAAATTTAACAGGCATCGCATCCCAAATGAATTTACGCGAACTGGCAAATGCAAAATCGCGAACATTTTCGGCTTTAAATACCCAGGTCTTTTCTTCTTTCGATTTCCCTTTCTCTGCTTTTTCAGCATCTTTCTGCGAAACGATAAAAACAGGATCTTCAGTATTGGTTTTCGCTTTTTCAAAACGATCCATTTCCTCCCGCGTTAATACTTCGCTGGTGTTTTGCAGAACTCCGGTTGCTGCAACAACATGGTCAGCAGGTACAGTCAGTTTTACTTCAAAATCGCCAAAAGGCAGGGTAAATTCACCAGTACCAAGAAATTGTTTGTGCTGCCAGCCTTCCACTTCGTTGTAAACGGCCATGCGTGGATAAAACTGTGCTATAGTATAAATATAGTTGTCTTCGTTTTTAAAATATTCGTACCCCGAGCGGCCTCCATCTGTAAGGCGGTCGTTTATGTTGTACCACCATTTTACTTTAAAAGTAAATGATTCGCCCGGTTTTAAGGTTTCGGGTAAATCAACACGCATCATGGTTTTATTAATGGTTGCCGGTAAATCGTTGCCATTGGCATCTTGCACGTAGTCCAGTTTAAAACCACCGTCAAAATCGTACATCATACGTTTCAACTGACGGAACGAAACACGCTGGTTTAATCGGGATGTCATGGTTTTGTAAGTATCCGAATTTTGTGCACGCATATTCTGGTCGAGTTGTAACCATAAATATTTCAAAATATCGGGCGATTGGTTGTGGTAGGTAATCGTTTCTTCTCCATAAATTCGCTGGTTTTCATCATCCAGTCGAATAGCCATTTTATAATCTGCCTTTTGTTGCCAGTATTCGTGTCCAGGTGCTCCGGATGCCGTACGATAAACATTTGGTGTTGATAACTCTTGTTTTAACTGTCTGAACTTATTAAGGTTAATGTTCTCCTGTGCCACAGAGACTACACAGGCAGACACGAAAAGAGTAATAAAAAGTGCTAATTTTTTCATTATGTAATTAAATATCTTTTATCTATGTCAAAATGGTAGGAGAACAAAATTAGTAATACTTTCAACTTATTGTAAATTCCACCATAAAAATCCTAAATTGTTTACAAAAGTTTGTAATTACTTTTGTTTTGTTGTTGAGCCAAAGATTAAAAAACGGCAGGTGCTTTCTCTATCATTAAAATAACAGAAATACCGAAGGCCATTCCAGATACAAAAGTGCGCCAGAAATCGTTTTTTACCCTAAACAGCTGAACAGTAATAAACAGCAGTGCTAAATATATGGCAAGAATAAGAATCTGCCCCAATTCAAGACCAATATTAAACGCCAGTAGTGGGGTTAAAATGTTCGACTCGCGGCCCAGTAATTCTTTCAGATAATTTGAAAAACCCAACCCGTGGATAAGCCCGAAAAATAGAGTAAGTATATAAACTATCCGGTTATTTTTAGCTTTAAACGGCAATATATTCGCAATGGCCGTAACACAAATGGTGGCCGGTATCAGGAACTCAATAAGATCGGACGATACGTTAACGATATTTAAGGTTGAAAGGGCAAGCGTAACCGAATGACCAATGGTGAAAGCCGTAATAAGTATCAACACCTTTTTAAAGTGGTTTAGGTAGTACCCGGCACATAGCACCAGAACAAATACAATGTGGTCGTAAGCATGGATATCAATAATGTGTTTGAACCCCAATTTGAGGTACATCTCGAATAAACTCATAAAATTTTTACTTTTGCCCTATAATTTGAAGGGCATGAAAATAAGTAAAAAATTAATTCTACCGGTTTTGTTTCTCTTTTTAGGGGTGTTTTTTTCGCAGGCACATCCTTTTTACGTGAGTATTTGCCAGCTTAATTATAATGAGCAAAACCAATCGCTTGAAATTTCCGTAAAGATCTTTGCCGATGATCTCTTGGCTGGCCTGTCGGAAGAAGGCCATACTAAGCTTTATCTGGGAGAAAGCAGAGAAAGTGAACATGCCGATGAATACATTTATACTTATTTGAAACAAAACATCCGTTTCAAAGTGAACGAAAAAGCTGTTGAACCAAAATTTGTTGGAAAAGAAATGGAGAAGGATGTAGTTTGGACTTATCTGGAAATTGATGATATTGTAGAACTGAATAATATTGAAGTTAGCTGTTACCTGTTAACTGATGTGTTCAGCGACCAGAGTAATATTATTCAGGTAACTAAAAACGGCAAGATGAAAAACCTGTTATTAAGCAAAAGAGAAACAAGAGGCCGCTTAAATTTTGATTAGAAATCAACAGGATGAGAATTTATTTGTGGTTTGAATAATCGTATTGATGAAATTAACTTTATAACTTGAAAACCCGATTTGAATGAATCCATTAGCCATAATTGGAGCTTTTGTAATCACCCTCTCATTTCTCGCCTACGGTATTGCAAGCATTTCCCTTGTACGGTTTAGAATTATAGGAAGGATAGTACTTTTATTCTTAACTATGGGGGTGTTGCTCGATTTGATAGCCATTTCTTTGATGATTTTGGGATCAAAAGGAAATCCTTTTACCCTGCATGGTTTTCTCGGCGCATTGGCTTTTTTTGTAATGCTAATAGGTGCTGTTTGGTGTTGGAAGATATATTTTTCTTTTGGCCGCGATTGCAGAGCCGGTAAAAATCACATAATATATACGAAAGCCGCCTACTTATTTTGGGTAGTGGCTTATTTTACAGGAAGTTTAATAGTAATTTGGAGGTGATATGTCGAATAATGACTGGAAGGAACGATTAGGAGTTGTATTTTCAACCAACCCTGATTTTGATTACGATAAAGACAAAGAGGAAGAGCAGGAAAGCGTGCCTGCCAATCAGCAGGATTTGCGGGTTTTGCTGGATAAAAAGAAGCGGAAAGGAAAAGCCGTAACGCTGGTAACCGGATTTGTGGGTTCTGATGACGACCTAAAAAAGTTGGGTAAAAAACTCAAATCGAAATGTGGGGTAGGCGGCACAGTTAAAGACAGAGAGATTTTAGTTCAAGGTGATTTCCGTCAGCGTGTTATGGATTTGCTAAAAGCTGATGGTTATAAAGTAAAACGATCAGGCGGTTAATCGACTGAAAAATAAAAGAAAAGCCCCGTTCTTATTTTCAAAGAACGGGGCTTTTTTGTGCCGTTTTATTTGGTTTTAAAACCATCCGGGCGTTTCCAGCGAACCGGAGCAGCCGGTTCAGGTTTTAGCTGAAACTCATTTCCTTTTAATTTGTTAAGGGCAACTTCCACCGCTTTTTCCAGTTGCGGATCACGACCCTGTAATATAAGTTTAGGCTCCTGTATTACTTCAATGTCAGGTGCAATCCCTTCTCCTTCAACGGCCCATTCGCCATCAACATCAAAGAATCCACCTCGCGGAGCTACAATACGTCCGCCATCAATTAGCGGAGGTGTGTCCCAGGTACCAACCAAACCCCCCCAGGTTCTTGTGCCAATTAGTGGTCCAAGGTCTTTTTCTTTAAACATATAAGGTAACAAATCGCCACCCGAGCCGGCACGTTCGTTAATGATCATCACTTTCGGTCCCCAGATTCCGGCCATTGGTGTTGTCCAAGGTCGATTGTCATTGGCCTTACTGTTGAAATAACCAAGCAGTGTGCGGCTCATTACATCAATCATATAATCGGCAGCCGAACCTCCGCCATTGTTTCGCTCGTCGAGTACAACACCTTTTTTATCCTGCTGCGCAAAGTAGTATCGGTTAAACGATGCAAACCCACCTGCACTGGTATTTGGCAAGTATACATAGGCCAGTTTTCCACCTGATAGCTCATCTACTTTTCGGCGATTACCTTCAATCCAGTCGATAGAGCGGAGATTTCGTTCGCTTGAAACCGGCTCAACTATTATTTCTTTGGCATCATTAACTGATGTTGTTGCACTAACTTTTATAATGGTTTGGCGCCCTGATGTTTGTTCGAAAAGACTGTAAGGATTAATGGGTGCTTTTACTTCCACACCATTTACGGCAAGCAGGTAATCGCCCTCATTAACATCTAGTCCCGGAGCAGCCAGTGGCGCTTTAAAATTCGGGTTCCAGCTCTCGCCATCGTATATTTTTGAGATTTTGTAGTAGCCGTTTTCTTCAACTAGGTCGCAGCCCAATAGTCCTATTGGTACCCTGTCAATATCTGGCATATCGCCACCTGCCACATACGAGTGACCAATAGCAACTTCTCCGCTAATCATATCAATAATATAGTTCATATCGGTACGGTGGCGGACATGTTTTACCATTGGCGAATACCAATCGTAAATTTTATCCCAGGGCGCACCATGCACGTTATCAACATAAAGGAAATCGCGCATAAATCGCCATGAATCATCAAACATTTGTTGGTATTCCTCCGATGGATCGATTTTGATCTTCATGTTGGTTTTCAGATTGCCATCGCCATTTTTAGGTTTGCTGCCTGATTCTGCAATCGCCCATGAACTACCTTTGCGGTACAATACATTCTTTCCGTCGGCAGACGTTACGAAGTTTCTGATACCGGTTAAAAATTCTTCGGCTTTATTTTCTTTTGCTTCGTACTTATGAATGGTTAAGCCACTTTGGTTGGGGACCGATTCTGCTACAAATACGGTTTTCTCAGGTCCCTGAACCAGACCGGTGTAGTTTCTGTTGGGCATATCCAGCGCAACAATTCGTTCTGAAATACCATCTACATCAATCGTAACCGTTAGTTCATCTTCTTCATCTTCCGAATCTTTATCGTCTTCTTCATCACCATTCTTCTTTTCCTCGTCGTCTTTGTTTATTTCCTCATCGTCGCTGGTTGGCAAAATAGGCGAGGCTTCATCTTTCGCCAACACCATACAGTACAGACTTCGTGTTACATCAGGATCGTACGAACTCATATCGAGCCAGCCTGTTGCCAAACCATAATTTGTACTGGCCAAAATGTACATGTATTTGCCACTGGCATCCCATGCAGGCGTTAAAACATCGGCCATCCCATCGGTTAGCTGATGCGTTTCTTTTGTGTCGATATTATAAACAAAAATGGCTTTAAAACTGCTGTTTAGCTGGCGGGCATAAGCAATCCATTTGCTGTCGGGCGACCAAACGGGTTGCATTTCGCGGTTTGGATGCGCAAAAATATCGGTGCCAACTTTGGTAACTGCACCTGATTCAAGCTCGATAACCCAAATATTGTAATCGGTGTCGGTGTAGGTAATACGCATACCGTCGGGCGACCACTCGGGGTGGAAAAAGAATGTTGGATTCTCAAGCGTGTATGTTTTTTTGTTCTGACCAAACTGATCGGCAACAACTAATTTGTATTCATCAGTAGCATCGTTAAACCAGGCAATTTTATCGCCTTTGGGCGACCATGCCGGGTAACGATCGGCCACTCCTGATGTTTTGGTGATGTTTCTCCACGTTCCTTTCTCTTTTGGAACGGTAAATATTTCACCACGGTACTCAAAAACAGCCCGCTTGCCATTTGGCGAAATATTTGGGTTGGTAAGATTACTTGCCGAAACCGCATCCCAGCGTTCGCGGGCAAAGTTCATGTCGCCTTTTACATTTATTACAAGTTGTTTGTCATCGCTGGTTTCAGGGTTTAGTAAATGCAGATACCCACCGCATTCGTATACAATTGCGTCGTTACAGGCATCGAGGTTTTTAATATCAAATTGTGCCTGCGTGGTGAGTTGCTCTTCTTCTTTGGTTTTCGGATCAAAGGACCAGATATTGCTGGCGTAATCGCGTTCTGACAGGTAGAAAACTTTGTTGTTGTACCACACCGGATCAAGATGGCGTTCTTTGGTGGGTTGTGGCGTGCGTATGAGCTCTTTGGTTGCCATATCAACAATCCACACCGGCATTGCTTGTCCGCCGCGGTAGTTGCGCCACTCCGGATCCCAAAAAGTAATCGGAATATAAGCGATCTGTTGTCCGTCGGGGGAGAGTTCGCCAAATGCGGCACGCGGAATATCGATTGCTTTAGGTAATCCGCCTTCCATTGATACGGTAAAAAACTTGTTTGTTTGTGTTGGTCGTGCTTCTCTTCCCGAGCGGAACATAACTTTCCCGTCAGGTGTCCAGCCCTGAACGACATCGGCTCCGGGATGCCAGGTTAAACGTTGTGGCGATCCTCCTTGCGCAGGAATTACGTACACATCGGTATTGCCACCGTACTGTGCTGAAAAAGCGATCCATTTTTCATCGTTCGAAAAATGAGGATTGGATTCCTGACCTTCGTTTGTGGTTAACCGTATGGCATCGCCTCCGTTTCTGTCTACTTTCCAAAGGTCGTTGGCATAAACAAAAACAATACTTTCAGCAGAAATTGTGGGCTGACGAAGTAAGCGTGTTCCTTGCGCACTGGCAAAGGATGTAACAACTAGCATCAGCAAAATAAAGGATGTTAAAAATTTCATAGAACTGGTATTTGTATGTTAAAATGATTCATTTTTTACGAAGTGAAAGCCATATGTTACGTTTATTGTTTAATAACTTATGCTATTTGTAAGTTAATCCAATAATTGATTACAGTTTGAAGTTAAGATTTTTTGAGGAGAATCGGGAATACCCGAAAGGCTGTGCGTGGCTTATTTAGGTTTCTGGGAAATTCCGAAAAGATGAACCAGATTAAAAAATACACGTTCCGCATTTGCGGAAACCTTGTTTTAATCTTCAGGCTAACTTTCCGACCATGGGGAAACCTTCAACTGAACATCGGGCTGCCTTTCCGCGCTTGTGGAAACTTTGAAAGTAATCGCCGGCTAGCTTTCTGCATATCAGGAAACCTTGTTTTCTGTTTAATTGAGACTTTCCGAAGTGGGGGAATATCTAATTTTTATTTTGATTTGTGATGCCGCAATTGCGTAGGGAGCAAAAAAAAGGCCTCCTAACGGAGACCTTTTAACTATAGAGTTACAACTCTTAGAATCTTCTTTCTTTGATACGGGCTTTTTTACCGGTTAAGCTACGTAAGTAGAAAATACGCTTACGGCGAACACTACCACGCTTGTTCAGTTCAATACTATCAATAAAAGGAGAGCTAATTGGGAAGATTCTTTCAACACCAATGTTTCCTGACATTTTACGAATGGTAAAAGTTCTGGTGTTTCCTCTTCCGCGTACCTGAATAACAACACCACGGAAATTCTGAATTCTTTCTTTGTTACCCTCTTTAATTTTATAGCTAACAGTGATGGTATCACCTGCACTGAATTTTGGATGGCTTGATTCCACCTCAAATTCTTTTTCTACTAATTTAACTAAGTCCATTTTCTTAATTTTTAATAAGTTGGCAATATATTTTGCGTTGTTGCAAAAAAGAGATTGCTTTAAATCGGCTGCAAAAATAGTGTTTTTTTCATTCCCTCAAACACTTTTTTCGTTTATTTTTGAATTATTCTGTTGGTTTTCAGCCCAAAAGACAATTTCCGTTTAGTTGCTGTTCTCTTTCACTTTAAAATGATCACCGGTAGCGTTTATAACTGCTTTGTACCACCATTCAGGATAACCTGCAAAAATTGGTGGTGCCGGCATTCCGGTTTCGGTACGCACAAATTCGCCGTTACTCTCGCGTTTTATGTTTCCATCGGTATATTTTACAACCAGGTACTGATAAAGTTCTTTCCATCGTTGAGTCATATTTTCGGCTTCGTTAACCGAAAATTCAGTAATAAATTCTCGTGCTTGTTCTTCGTTAACCGTGTTATACAGGGTTTCGGCAGCTTTATCAATCGCTGGCACAAAAGCTACAAATTTATCTTCCAGTTGGCGTTGCACGATTTTTACATCTTTGATCATATCGTTGTAACGTAAATAGGCATAGTTGGCCACCTGACTGAATGTCCAAAAAGCAGACGTTTCGCTGTAAGTGAGCAAATCGCCGTTACCAACCGCAAAACACTCCGGAATTTCATTAATTCCACAATACATTGGTGCATAGCAGGTAGAATAGGCATCGTCTACGCCAAACCACAAAATTCCACCAATAGGATCGGGTAGCCAGCTGCGGCATTGTGCTACAAATGAAAATCCGGTTTGCTGCGTTGAAATTGCACGCTCGTTGCAGTATTCAACCGAATCAACTTCCCATGTCAATCCGCGCCAACGGTAAGGCAGTTCATAAGGTCCGGCTCCAAGGTCTTGAGTCATATCCAGTTCTGTTCCTTCAAAATGGTCGCGCATCATGCCCATCACATCCTGAACACTCAACTGTTTATCGGGTTTTATCCACAGCGGCAAACGGTTTGTAGCGAAATTATTTTCTCCACCTTGCTCAACAATACCTTTAGCATACTCAGTATATTCATCCATTCCGCCTGCAACTTTGTTAAATCCGGCCCAAACGCGGGCATCGCAAAAACGTGCTGCGCCAAAATCAACCGGTGCATATACATCAGAAAAACTAAAATCTTTATTGGTGCCTTTAAACCAGCCTTTTTCGCGGGCAAAGGAAATTACATCTGTCGAATACAGGCAATTTTTAGAATCGTTTAACGGAAAAGTGGTGATACGCGCCTGGTTGGCATGTCCGCTTATAAAACCATCGGGAATTCGCATGGCCACCCAAACAGCTCCTTTTTCGCCTTGTCCTTTACCTATCATTTCCAAAATCCAAACCTCTTCAGGATCAGCAATAGAAAAGGATTCTCCCGAGCTGTAATAGCCATATTCTTCAACAAGACCGGTCATTACTTCAATAGCCTCGCGAGCAGTTTTAGCCCGCTGCAAGGTTACATAAATTAAACTACCGTAGTCCATAATAGCGCCGGGCTGGCTCGATAATTCGCTGCGGCCGCCAAAAGTAGTTTCCGAAATGGCCAACTGAAATTCATTCATGTTGCCAATAACGCTGTAAGTGTGCTCTGGTTGGGGGATTTCACCAAGATAAATACCAGTGTCCCATTCGTAGATCTTTCGCATGGTACCTGCCGGATAATCGGCTGCCGGCTGATGATACAACTCCCCGTAAAGGGTATGCGAGTCGGCCGCGTAAGTGATCATTGTTGATCCGTCGGTAGAAGCGCCTTTTGAAATTAAAAAATTGGTACAAGCATTTGAAACCTGCTGATTTAAAAGAATGAATGCCATAATAAGCATTCCTACAACCCTAATCTTCCTCATTTGTAAGTCTGTTTTAATTCAATCAATGACGCAAAGATAATTAAAAGACAAAACTGTCTAATGATTTTTATTTCGTTATAGAATGTTTGGGGAGATTAATAAACGGCGATCCTTTATTTTCAGGCTATAAGCAGCTTTTTATGCGGTTAAAAACTTCTTCAATGTCGTTGTCCAATCCAACAGAAAAACGTACTAATCCGTCTGATAATCCCATTTCTTTTTGCACCTCAGCAGGTATTTCTGATGATGTGCTGTGTCCCGAGCAGCTGAAAAGTGTTCGGAAATAGCCCAGCGAAACAGCCAGATAACCAATATTGGCCTGTTGCATTTTAAACATCACCTCGTTGGCGTGTTTTTCAGTTTCCAGGTCGATCGAGAGCATTCCGCCATAGCCGTAGTCTTTGTTCATTAAGCGGGTGTGTAACTCGTGTTGTGGATGGCTTTGTAAACCGGCATACTTTACTGTAACGCCAATATCTTCGAGTTTTGATGCCACGTACATCGCATTTTTGCTGTGTTGTTTCATGCGCAGGTGTAAGGTATGCACGTTCTTTAATATGCTCGACGATCTCAACGGATCGAGAACGGGGCCAAGCAACATGGCTGTGCCGTCGTTTACATTCGAAAGCTGCCCGATAAAATCGTTTGAGCCGCAAATGGCACCTGCTACACAATCGTTTTTGCCATTTATGAATTTGGTCATGCTGTAAACTACCAGGTCGGCTCCCAGTTCGGCAGGCGAAAAAATCATAGGGGTAAATGTATTGTCTACCATCAATTTTGCCTGATGATCGTGCGCAATTTTTGCCAGTTCCGGAATATCAGAAACCTGAAGAAGCGGGTTGGTAACGGTTTCGGTATAAATAACTTTTGTATTGGGGCGCATCGCGTTTTTTACCTGCTCGTGATTAGTGATATCAACAAACGAAACTTCAATATTGTATTTTGGCAACCAGTTTTTCAGAAAAGCATAAGTGCCACCGTAAGTTGTTACACTAGTAATAATATGGTCGCCCGAATGGCACAGTTGCAAGATGGTGCAGGTAATGGCAGCCATTCCTGATGATGTAATCCATGCCGATTCGGTTCCTTCCATCGCTGCCAATGCATCGGCCAGGTATTTATTGCTCGGATTCCAGTGACGCGAGTACAAAAAACAACCTTCCATATGGCCAAGAAATGTCTCTTCCATGGTTTTACCTTCAAGGAAAGTATAGGTTGAAGAATCAGTTATTGATGGGTTTACACCGCCAAATTCGCCAAATTGCTGAATATCAAAAATTCTTTTTGAAGGATCTGAGTTCATGTTCAAAGTTTTAAGTTTGAGGGCAAGTTAGGAGGAATGAAAATAGCGAAGAATGATTTTTGTTTGCTAATGAATCTTCCCTGTTGTAGAATATCTTTTGTATACGGTGAACCCTGTTCTATTGTTAAGTCAAGCCTCAACTTTCTGGTTCGTCATTCCGAACTTGTTTCGGAATCCATATTGATTAAGAGATGCTGAAATAAATTCAGCATGACGTGGCTGAGGAACAAAGTTGACTTAACACTAGGGCAAAAAGATTACTCCGCTACAACTGTTTTTTCGTGCTCCGGTAACCGATGCCAGACAGTTAATCTCCTCTCTCAGACGAAGAACACCCATAAACGCAAATACAATAGCTTCTTTGTAATCGATCAGGTTGGTTTCAGGCAGAATGATCTCCGTTGATGTTAATGCTTGCATTCTTTCCATTAGAAAGGAGTTAAACGCACCGCCTCCGGTTACCAGCATTTTTCCATCACCCGACAAGTCTTTTGTAATTTGTAGGGCAATGTGCTCGTAAATGGTTCGCATTTTATCCCTGGTATTCAGTTCTGTTTTATTCAAGATCGGGAGAAATTCAGATTCAATCCATTCGCGGCCCAATGATTTTGGTGGTTGGTGGCGGTAGTAGGAGAGTGCATTCAATTTCTTCAGAAGTGCTTCGTTAACCTTTCCCTGCCGGCCTAATTCTCCGTTTTTATCAAATGGTTGATCAAATTTTTCGGCTAGTGGGTTTAAAACAATATTCACCGGGCAATTATCAAAAGCTTTTCTTTTTTCTTTTTCTTCGTACGAAATATTGGCAAAACCACCAAGGTTGAGGCAATACTCGAATTCCGAAAAAAGCAATCGATCGCCAATTGGTACCAGTGGAGCTCCCTGACCACCCAATACAACATCGCCGGTTCTGAAATCGCAAACCGTTAAGCAATTACTGCTTGTTGAAAGGTGCGCTCCGCTGCCAATTTGCAGTGTAAATCCATTTTCGGGCTGATGAAAAACCGTGTGCCCGTGAGAGGCAATTAAATCTGTTGCGAATTTTGTGTTGTTAATAAATTTTCTCGCTTGTTCGCCCAGGAATAATCCGTATTTGGCATTTAGGGCGGTGAGTTCGGTTCCTGAAAGTATGTGTGCCGTTTGCAGACGTTTTTTCCACTCAGTAGTGTATGAAATAGTCTCGGCTTCCTGCAATTTAAACGACCATTTTTTATCGTGCTCTGTAATTTCAACAGCGGCAATATCCAATCCATCAAGCGAGGTGCCCGACATCATTCCAATGGCTTTTATCGTTTTTCTACTTCCCCAGGAATTTGTCATATTTTGTTTTTCCTTTTTATTATTTCCAAAAGTGTGCTTCGTAAACTGTATTGTTGTCTCGGTAGTCTAAAATTGTCAATTTGAAAGTGTGGTTTTTACCCAATTTAAACCGTTCGTTATCAAAATAATGTGTTACTGTTGCTGTTTTTGCATCGTATTCAAAAAGCGCCCATTTACCGTCAAGCAAACCTTCAATGGTTTTTATTCCTGCAAGATCGTCCTTGATTTTAAAACGTATTCGGTTCGACTCAGTAAGTTTGTTGTCCGCAATACTCAGCGGTTTTATTTCTGGGGGAATCGTATCTACGGTAACAGCATAAACGCCCAGGTTACGTGTTTTTGTTGTTACCCAGCCATTTTTGTGTCGACCGCCTGCGGCACTGTATTCTCCGGTTATTGGATGAACGTAGGCCATTATAACTTTCGATTGTAAATGAGTAGGTAGGTTGTCGGTACGCACACTAATCGTTGCATCTTTATGCAGTGGAACCGTATTGTTGTGGAAAAAAATATAATCTGTAAAAAACTCATTAGATGTCGGTTCGGTTCGGTATTCAAAACGAAAATCGGAATATAAAGCGCCTGCAGGTATCTCTATTTGGGCAGAATCGTTTTGGAAAGTATTCGTTTTGTTATAAACAAAAAGCTTTCCTTTAATTGAATCATGTTGCACTGATGCCTTCTTTCCAACAATTGAAAAATCGAGTATCGATTTATTTTTATACGAATCTTGTAATTCTATTTCAATCGTTCCATTTTGTTCATGTATTGGAAAAATGTGGCCTCCCGAACCATTATGAGTGTAAATGGGCAATTTGTTTCCTGGCTCAAGCCATGTTTTTATGTAACGGCGTTTTGCTGTTTTGTACTGATCGTAAACAATATGACTGTTTAAATACCGGGTGTTGCCAAACGAAAAGCGATTAAGCGTAAATGTAAATTGGTCTTCATTATTAAAAGACATGCGCAGCAAGTTAATGCCGCATTTATTGTATGTTCCATTAAAGTAATCGTTTGATTGTACGGCCACCCCAATTTCTCCCCAAACCGGAATTATGGAATTATTTTTTAAATGGTATTTACCATCGTAGAAAACCACCGGATAACTTTTGGGCGCTGTTGCATATGCCACATGCGAATTGTTGGTGAGCGGAACCAATAACACTGAAAATATTTTTGGGGAAATATCATCTTTCACGGGAAATCCAAAACTTAGGGGATTAAGCGGCTCTTCTGTTTTTGTGTCTCTTATCTCAAAATGCAAATGAGGGCCCCCCGAACTTCCACTGTTCCCGCTTTTGGCAATCTCTTCATTCTGCTTTACCGAAAAGAGATAAGACGGAATCTGGAGATCGATCCGAAAAGATCGCTTTTCGTATTGCTTTTCTTTTACATACTTTTCTATTTCATCACTAAATGCCTTTAAATGCCCGTAAACCGAAGTAGTGCCGTTTGGATGACTGATATAAAGCGCTTTGCCGTAACCTGTTGGCGAAACCACAATACGCGAAATAAATCCGTCAGCCACAGCATAAACCGGAAAGCCAGTTGTGCCCTGGGTTTTTATGTCAATTCCCGAGTGAAAATGGTTGCTTCGAAGCTCGGCAAAGCTACCACTAAGCAACAATGGAATTTTAACCGGATCCGTATAATAACGTTGTTGTGCCATCCCCAGCATGGCTAAAAAAAGAAAAAGAGGTGTAAAAAATGTTCTCATCATTGTTTAATTGGAGTCACCAAATTTAATTAAATTATGGGTGCCACAAATATTTGTTTGCAGTTCTGTCATCTATTATAAAAATATATCTATCATTAAGCGTGAGCAAGATCTGCTAATGATTAACATTCGTTTGTTAGCATAAAAAGAATGCAATCGATTTGATTTCCTTTTACAATCAGGAAAAAAAGTTAACTTTGTTCACGAAATGCAGCTAAAATGACCGAAGAGGATCACTTGCTACTTAATGATTTAAAGCGAAATACACAGCAACTGTTCGAAAAATACAACAAATTGGAACAGAAAAATAAAGAGCTGAGTGGCCAGGTAGAGAACCTGAAGCAGGAAATTGAATTAATGGAGCATGAAAGAATTGATTTAGGTCGGAGTTACGAGCAACTGAAAGTAGCCAACCGGATGTTATCAGAATCGGATGAAAACGGAGAAGCTAAACAGAAAATAGATACTTTAATACGGGAGATTGATAAATGTATTGCATTACTAAACAAGTAATGTTTTGAAAGATAAAGACTTTAGAATACATATTAAGATTGATGGACGGGTTTACCCGCTAAACATCAATCGCGATGAAGAAGAGAGATATAGAAAAGCTGCAAAGATTGTCGAAGAAACGATTTTGTCATTTCGGAAAATGTTTCAGGATAACGACAATCAGGATATTATGGCGATGACAGCATTTCAGGTTGCATTACGTTATACTGAGGAGCAACAAAGTCGTGATTACTCTCAATTTGTCGATGATATAAAGGATATAAAAGATGATATTTCTGATTTTCTTAAAGAAAAGGAAGAGAAATAAAGTCTGAATACATAAATAATCAAAGCCCGTATTAGGCCGGTTCAAGCGAGAATCAGGTTTATTACGGGTTTTTTAGTAACTAATAATTTGAAATATGGAACTAATAATAGGAGTAGCCGCAGGGTTTGTCGTAGGAGGCGCTTTAGCTTATCTGATATGGGATAAGGCCCTGAAGGCGAAAAAGAATCGGATAATCGGCGAAGGAAAAACCGAGGCCGAAGTGATAAAAAAAGATAAAATATTGCAGGCAAAAGAGAAATTCCTGCAGTTAAAATCGGAACACGAAAAGTACATTAACGAAAAGAGTTCGCATCTGGCGAAAGAGGAGAACAGGTACAAACAGCGTGAAACAACACTAAATCAACGTCGTGAAGAGTTGAACCGCAAAACAAAAGAATTTGAAAATACACGTCGTGATGTAGAAGCAATTCGTGAGAACCTGAATACGCAACTTCAGCGTGTTGAACTCAAAAGCGAAGAGCTTGACAAAACGCACAAACAGCACCTTGAGAAACTGGAGCAAATTTCAGGTCTTTCGGCTGATGATGCAAAGGAACAGTTGGTAGAATCGCTGCAGGAAGAAGCCAAAACCGAGGCTGTTGCATACATCAATGAGATAATGGAAGAAGCCAAGCAAACGGCTAACAAGGAAGCTAAAAAGATCGTTGTTAAATCGATTCAACGTGTGGCTACCGAAACGGCTGTAGAAAATGCAGTTACTATTTTCCACATCGAAAGTGACGAGATTAAAGGACGAATTATTGGTCGTGAAGGACGTAATATTCGTGCACTTGAAGCTGCTACCGGTGTTGAAATCGTTGTAGATGATACTCCGGAAGCTATCGTGCTTTCTGCTTTTGATCCGGTACGTCGTGAGATTGCCCGTTTGGCACTTCACCAATTGGTAACCGATGGACGTATCCATCCGGCACGAATTGAAGAAGTAGTACAGAAAGTAAAAAAACAGATTGACGAAGAAGTTATTGAGACCGGTAAACGTACTGCCATCGACCTTGGAATTCATGGTTTACATCCTGAGTTGATTCGTTTGATAGGTAAAATGAAATACCGTTCGTCGTACGGACAAAACTTACTGCAACACTCACGTGAGGTGGCTAACCTTTGTGCTACTATGGCATCAGAGTTGGGATTAAATCCGAAAAAAGCAAAACGCGCCGGATTGCTACACGATATTGGTAAAGTGCCGGATGACGAGCCGGAATTGCCACACGCGGTGCTGGGTATGAAATTGGCCGAAAGATTCAAAGAGAAACCAGATATTTGTAATGCCATTGGTGCACACCACGATGAAGTGGAAATGGAATCGCTTTTTGCTCCGATCGTACAGGTTTGTGATGCTATTTCAGGTGCTCGTCCGGGTGCCCGTCGCGAAGTGGTAGAATCGTACATTAAACGATTGAAAGACCTTGAAGATTTGGCGCTTTCTTATCCTGGCGTATTAAAAACCTATGCTATTCAGGCAGGTAGAGAATTACGCGTAATTGTAGGAGCAGAAAAAATGAACGATCAGGAAACGGAACAACTTTCATACGATATCTCGAAGCGGATTCAGGATGAAATGACTTATCCCGGACAGATCAAGATTACTGTAATCAGGGAAACCCGCGCAGTAAGCTACGCGAAGTAAAAAATACAAGTAATTAGATAAAAAAACTTCGACCATTTGGTCGAAGTTTTTTTTGCTTAAAACAAACTGAGCAGCTGTTTAATCTTTTCTTTCTTTTCAGTATAGCCAACAGATTCGTAGGCTTCAAGCATCGATTCTACCTGGCGTTTGATAAATAAAACATCTGGTTTTGGCTCGGCAAATTCTTCTATTGGTTTATAGTCGTTTCTTTTCAGGTGATAATCAATTTCTTTTCGGCTGGTAATGGCTCCTTTATTCGAAGGGTTAATGTAAAACAACACCTCCGTTTCGCGTGTTGCTCCATGCACTTTTTGTGCCAGTTCAGCATCAACAATTGCTACCAGCGGATTTTTTGGAAAATCAACCAAATAGGCCGGAAGCTCAATAGCGCGGGCTATAATCGTGTAAAAAATACTCATTGACACCGGACTGCCATGTTTAGTCTCGAGTAGCTGATTCAAAAAGCAATTTTGTGGCGAATCAGGGTTGCTCAGATTAACCGAATAGCCATTCAGGTTAAAAATAAAGTGGTTTAATATGGTTGTTTTTTCAAGTAGTGTCAACGAATTATTTAAATCCAGCCATATTGATTTTCGCAGGTTCTCAATTTTTAACGTCAGGGTTAATGGATTCAGATCGGGGTACTGAAATTTATCCACAGCACAAAAACCTTCAAAAAGATCTTGCGTTCCGGGAGTTTGAGCGATCCAGTTTTTAAGCCCGCTATAAGTTTTCTTAAACTGAAGACTTTGTATGATATTTTCGATGCGGCTCTGGCTGTTCTCGTCAAAACTTTGTTCCCATTTTTTCTCCAGCGCCGGTATAATTGCTTCGTCTTCTTTCAGTAGTTCCTGTTCTACCATCTCAAAAACTGTTTTGTCCGGATCGTCGAGTAGGGTGACCAGTGCATTAAGTCTTTCTTGTTCCATTCCTAATTACTTAAAATATCGAGTACTATTTTTATTAGTTTCTTCATCTCGTTGCGGTAATTTTCGTTGGCGGTAAGCGTTACGCGGTTGGCAATAATTAAACAAACGGTAAGAGCGTTGTGTCCCATCATTTTTGAAAGGCCATAGATAGCCGAGCTTTCCATTTCAAAATTGGTAATTCGCAAATCGTTATACGAAAACGTTTCTATTAACTCATTTAATTGAGGGAAGGCCAGTGGTAATCGCAACTCACGACCTTGCGGCGCATAAAATCCCGGGGCAGAAATAGTAACTCCTTTTTTGAATTTTTTATCGGTAAACTTTTTAAGAAGCGATTGGCTCGCATCTACAGTATAAGGTGCTGCAAGCGATTCACTCCATTGTGTATGTATTCTAAAAGCTGCTTCAAAATCCATGTCGCAAACTTGTTCGCGTTTGGCATAGTAATTCAGCAAACCATCGAAACCAATCGACTTTTCGGATAACACAAAGGAATTTACAGGAAGGTCGTTTTGTAATCCCCCGAAGTTCCAATGCGAACAATATCAAGCGAACGGAGTTCTTTTTTTATACTGCGTGTTTCCAAATCAATATTAGCCAGCGCATCCAACTCGTTAAGCACAATATCGATGTTGTCAGTTCCGATTCCTGTAGAAATCACCGAAATTTTCTTCTGGTTGTAAAATCCGGTAATCGTTTTAAACTCCCGATTTTGAACCGTAAAAATGATTTCATCGAAAAAACCGGCAATCGTATCAACACGTGCAGGATCGCCAACAAGGATGATTTGCCCGCCAATATTTTCAGGTTTTAAATGTAAATGGAAAATACTTCCATCGCTGTTTAAGATTAGCTCCGAGTGTTTAATCATAGTTTGCTTTAATAATGCAACCAAAATTATTTAAAATTACATGGAACACCAATGGCAGCAGGGAAAACATATAAACATCTAACAACGAAGCTTTCGTTTTTATTCTGTAATTTTGTTAAAAACGTCACATATGTTAAACAGATCTGGCAAAAATATGGGTAATCACTTATTATATTACGTTTTAATACTAAAAAACGCATTAAATTTTTATTTTTGGTAGAAATACGAATCTAATAGCAAACCAGATGTCATTTAAAATCTTTTCACTTCAGCTTACTGGCAAAATTAAGTCCGTTGACGTTATCGAGAAAAAACGAAAACAATTAGCAGACGATTACGCTGAGTTTTTGAAAACTGAAAATTCGGAAGAACTGAAAGCATTTTTAGAACTAGAAAAATATGTTACATCCAGCGAATTTGCTGCAAAAAAGAAGGAGATTGAACGGCAATCGTTTAAAGGTAGCAAAGAAGAAGAGCAATTAAAGGAATTTCAGCGTTTGCAAAAAGCTACACGCATAAAGAATTATTTCAAGGTTGAAGGATCTCCCGATCTGGCTCGATACCAGGCAGAAAAGGAATCGCAAAAACTTGCCGATTTTTATGCATTGGAAGAATACGTGAAAGATGGCGATTTTGAAAAAGATAAAAAGAAATAAAAAGCCGGATTTATAAAGGATCAGCGGAAGAGAAACATTTAAAAGAATTGAAAAAGCTTGAAAAATCGCCGGGCATTAAAGCGTATAATGAACTGGAAGGTTCGGAAAGATTGAAACAGCATAATGCTTTCGAAGATTCGGACAAGCTGAAACAGTACAACGAACTAAAAACTGCTGCTGTAAACGATAAAGAAAAAAATAAAGAGTTTAAACGACTGAGCAATGATTCTGCTATAAAAAGTTATTTCAAGCTAGAAAAGTCGAAAAATTTGAAGCTGTATCACGAAGTAATTGGAAGTCACAACCTCGTACGTTATAAAGAGTTGAAAGAACATGTTAATACTGATGAATTTAAAAAGAAAGTAGCCTATTTAAAGGACAGGAAAAAGTTTGAAAAAAGTGAGGCTTACAAAAAATACGCTGATTACAAGAAATTGGCCGGCGATTCAGTGGTTTCTTTTGTTTTGAAATACGAGAAATCGAAATTATACAAAAACTACCTTGATGTTAAAGAATCGTTTGATTTAAAACGTTATAACGAATTGAAAGAACTAATCGAATCAGAAGATTATAAAAAGCAAAAAGCCTGGCTGGAGGACAAAAAACGCTGGGAAAAAACTGAAGACGCTCAGAAATTTAAAAAATATGAAACCGACAAGAAAAAGCCGGAATTCGTAAAATATTTCAAATACAAAGACAGTACAGACTTTGATTTTTATAAAAACTGGGGTGTGGTATTTGAGGATTCGTTTATGGTTAAAAAATTGGACGATGCAAAATGGATGACTAGTTCGTTAACGACTTCTAAAACCCTGGGACAAAATTATGCAATGCCCGGCGACCTAAGCGTTTTTACTGATGGAGCGAATATTCAAACCGGAAGTAAACTGAGTATTCAAGTTAAAAAAGAAATCAAAGAAGGAATGGTTTGGCAGATGCCTGCAGGCTTTGTTCAGACTGATTTCGAATACACTTCAGGGATTATAAGTTCAGGAGAACATTTTCAATTTGAGGATGGAATTGTAGAGGCCAAAATTTACTTTAATCCTGTAAAACAGGTGGCTAGCTCATTCTACCTTGCCAACGGAAGTAATGTTCCGCGTGCTAATCTGGTTGAAATGGGGGCAAAAAATATTTTGGGTTTATACACTATGAACGAAAGTGGTAAAATTGCTTCGGAAGGATTGGAAATTAATAACCTCAAAAAAGGTGCTTATATTTTCACGCTCGAGAAATCGGGGGCAACTTTCACCTGGAAGATAAATGAACTGGAGGTTTTAAAGCTTACCAGCAACGATTTAAATAAACCGTTGGAGTTAAATGCCTCGAGTCTTGTGGTGGATAAATTGTCAGGATCATCAGCAAATTTCGATGTTGAATGGGTAAAATGCTATCGTAAAAAATGACATTGAGCGGATGTGAAGTAAACTGGATGGATGAGTTTGGTGGAGCAATAACTGTTTGCAACACTGACGGTATTATTGTTTATATGAATGATTTTTCTATCCGTCAGTTTGAAAAATATGGAGGTGATAATTTATTGGGAACCAATTTATTGGAATGTCATCCTGAGCCATCGAAGACCAAACTTCGGGAGATGCTTGAAAAACCCATCGAAAACACGTATACCACCGAAAAGAATGGTCTGAAAAAGGTAGTTACCCAAAAACCATGGATGGAAAACGGAAAGTTCTGCGGTGTAGTAGAGTTGTCTTTTGAGCTACCGTCGGATATTGAAAATCAGATTCGTACCTGACCTTAAACTTACTTTTATAAACCTCTTTTATTGAATAAAATATATCCAAAGTTCAGGGTTACATAAAGATTGGTATTACTCTTTTCGTAATAGTTGAATGAAAGACTCACAGGCCCAATTCCGGTTTGATAAACCAGCGCAGCCATTCCCTGAATATAATAATTGTCAATAAAATTATCACTTTCAATTGGCGAAAGATCAGCCTGTTTCAATTCTTCATGAATTGGGCAGAAACCATAGCCTTCAACACGAAGATGCAGATCTGGTGAGAATTTGAATATGGCTTTTACACCTCCTGCAAGGTATTTATTCGAATGAAATTCATTAATAAACAGCGACTTACTATGAGGTGTTGGAGTAAAGCCCTGTGCGGCAAGTTTTGTCGATCTGTAGGTTTGAAACAATTCCTTTGTACTTAAAAATGTTTCAAGGTGAGTGCCCAAAACAAATTTATTACCTAAGGAAAAATAGCGCAACGAGTGGGCGTGAAGCTGAAAGTAATTATGATTGGTTGATGCCGTGGAATAGGCCGTTGGACTATTTCCAGCTCTGTATTTCTCTTCGCCTACAACAAATCTTCCCTCTATTCCCCGGAGCGCTCCTTCAGTGGCATACTGCTTGTAATTCAATGAGTTATTCTTGAACCCAACTTTTGAGACAAAAGCATTAAATTTTGAGTTATCGAGGTTACTTCCTTCTTCCGATTCATCGGTTTGGTAAAAATCGTTACTTGCAGAGGAGTAGGCAACTCCGCCGTAAATTTTGCTGTGTAAACCCAGCGGTAATCCGGTTTCAAGCCTGAAATTTGTTTCATCCTTAACAATGTATGGCGAACGAACGTCTTCAAAAATCAACTCGGTACTCGACGAAAAATAATCCCAACGGTTAAATGTTAAGTATGATTCAAAATAAAAAGGCAGCGATGTTGGATAGTCAATACGACCCCCAGTTTAAATGAACTGTAAAAGCGACCAAAATAAATATTTGAATGGAGCGAATAAGCCCTGCTTTTATAGGTTCTGAAATTAACAGCTGCAAACCCCTGATTTATTGGTTTGGTAGATATATTTCCGCCAATGCTTAAATCAAGCCGTTTTTCGGGCTCAACTTTTAAATGCAGGTCGAAATAACCGGTATTAGTATTGTACCGCGTTATCGGCTGAATTGATTTGAGCTGTTCATCGGCCACCAATTTAAAATACTCAGTTTTTAAGGTAGATAGCGTTACGGTGTTATTGCGGTGTTTAATACTTTGTATAATAAACTGACGTTGCATCGGGTCGGTAACGCCTTCCACCTGTATGTTTTGAAAATTTAGTTCCGGTTTGCGCGTGTTAAAACTGTCGCGTTTGGCCTGAATTATTTCTTGTGGGACACGACGTTTAATCAGTTGTTTAATACTGTCGATTGCGGCCAGGGTTGTTTGTTCTCCACGAACCAGTACCGAGTCAATTTTGTCAAAATCAAGCAGCCCAACATTATTAAATTTTGTTTCCAGTAAAATCCCATCCTGTGGTTTAATCTCAAAATTGGTTGGCCGCATTACCATATTCGATATTTGTTGCATTACATCATCAGCATCAGCAGCTTTTGCGTCATCTGCTACCTTGTGTCCGATAATAATATCCGGGTTAAAAATTTCTTTCATATGGTCGGTAGGGAAGTTGTTCAGCAAACCACCATCGAACAACAATTTACCTTCAATTTCGATAGGTTTGAAATACAACGGAACAGTCATCGATGCCCGCATCGCATTTCCAAGGTCACCATTTCGTAAAACCAATGGTTTACTATTGTTCACATCGGCTGCAATACAAAAATAGGGTACCATTAATTGGTTAAAATCATAGTTGCAAGCTGCACTGGTTGCGGCAGTTAACTCCATAAAAGCAAAATCCATTTGTTCACCCGGAATAATATTGGTGGGTGGCAAAATTTTTACTTTTTCATCTTTTTTGGCTACACGTAACTGAATCCAGGTTGGATCTTCTTCCTGGCGCTTAAAATAATAACGGTATTCGCGTTGTATTTTACCAGTCGACCAGAAATAGAAATCGTCCGATTTAAAAAGCTCTTCCATTTCTTCAGTGGAATAACCGGCAGCATAAAGACCTCCAATAATTGCCCCAATGGAAGTTCCTGAAATATAGTCGATCGGGATATTGTTTTCTTCCAGTGCTCTAATCACCCCAATGTGTGCCATTCCTTTGGCTCCACCACCACTAAGTACCAAGCCAACCGATTGTGCACTGCTTTGTGCAACGGTTAAAGTAAGTAAGAGGATAATGAATAGAGATCGTATCATTAGGTCAATTGTTTTCTGAACGCTTTCAAAATTACTAAAAAATAAGAGTATGTTAAATATGTACTTCTTTAATTCTTTTTAAAACTGATTAAATTCAGCTGTTTTTGTATTAGAGACAGAAAAATTCTTCTGAAGGTTGCTTTGAGGTATCATAATTTTCTAAACAATACTTTTATTGATAGTTTTGTTAAAAAAGAGAGGTTTTTGTATCCCGACTTTAAATATGTATTAAGGGTAAAACTCGTTTAAAGTGTTTTTGTTATACAGAAGATAGATAGATCTTCAATTAAAAATAACCATGTGAAACGACAAATCATAATATTAATACTCTTTTGTTATAGTCTTTTAGGTAGTGCACAGCAGGTAGTTGAACCCGATTTTAGTTGGGGCAATTGTTATTACTACAACCTGAATATTGGAGATTCAGTAAAATTTAAGGATGTTGTTGTGGTTTTACTCGATATTAAAAATCATTACAATCAACTGAGTATTGACAATGATACAATTGACATAAAAGTAAGTCGACGCAGTTTACCATTAAGTTTCAATTCGGTACGAGTTTTTGTTGCCGATAACCGAAATGTGAAAAAACTGGCTGCGAATAAAGCTGCGCACGGATTATTAAAAAAGGATGCATTGATTTGTTTATCGGAAAGTAAGGAGGAAATGATGCCTTTCGATTTGTTTAGCTTTCCGGTGAGTTATAACCATGGTTTTAACTGGGATATGAACGAAGATAATCATATGTTTTCGTACCAAAACAAAGGATGCAGTAACAGTAATAATGAAGCCCGGTCGCACGAAGGAATTGAAATTGCATTAACCGATGCCCGAGGCATCCAAAAACATTGGTTGGTCGCCATTGAAAATAGCACTGTAGTTTGGGTGGAGGATGAAAAAAAAGGGCGAAAAAGTAAAGAGGCGTGTTTGCTCTTGCAGAGCAATTCAAATACATCTATTTTTTATGTATACGATCATTTGTTTGCCAATTCTGTAGAGGTAAAAGAAGGAATGCAGGTGAGGCCGGGAGAGCTGTTGGGTACGATTTGGGGAGACGAAAACTGGGGCCATTTGCAATTGGCAGTGGTAAAAAGTGATACCATTCCTTCCTACAAAAATCGTTTTACGAACTGTGTAAATTTTTTCCCCGAACTCTACGAATTGTATTTTAAAAACTCCTTTAGTTTTACAAAATCGTTTACCCGTGGAAAAGTGGATTTTGCGCGGCCACCAGTGATTAACGGTAACAGAAAGAACCTACTTGCCTTTGAGGAATATGCCGGAATGGGATGGCAATTGGGAACATGGAATACGGCAGACAAGGTAATGTCTTGCACAAAAGAGGAAATTGGAAATGCCCGTTTGAAGAAAGTATTATTTGAGAACTCCCCTGCAGAATGTCGCAATCCTGAAAATTATTTTGAATTCGAAATTAATGTACGCAACGGCGTTTATCGAATTCGTTCGCAGGTGGGAGATGTGAAATTGGCATCGTGGCAAAAAATTGAATATGAAGGAGTAGAAGCGGCAACCTACAATTTGAACGCGGGAGAATTAAAATGGACATCGGAAAAAGTAGTGAAGGTTAATGATCGCAAATTGACTATTCGTATTTACGTCGATCCTGCCAACCAAAAAGTTGCAGGAATCAGCGAGATTGTATTTCAGCAAGCATACTAAAAGCGAAAAATCATACCTGTTTTTACCTGTTCTGTATTAAATGTTGAATTAAAAAGATCCAAAGCCGGAGGTGCCGTACAATGTGATGGTAGTAGTTTTTCAATTTTATTTTGCCTAAAGTATTCAATGGTTTTTAAGGTCTGTTCGTTTTGAGCTTTTAAATGAAAACCTCCGATTACTGCTTTAATTATACTTATACCAGTAACTGTTCTTGCATGTTCGCAAATGTTGCAAATTCCGGAATGCGAGCAACCCGTTATCACAACAAGTTTATTATTTACAATTGCAGCCAGTGCTGAATCATCAGGTATATAATCTTCTGAACCATCTTCGAACTCAAAATTGGTTGACTGGCTTTCAAATCCATTAGTTCTGGGAATTTCACCCAAAAAATACAGGTTTTCTGAAAGTTGTAGCGAGGTATGGCTCGCTTTCAGCTTAAATTGGTTTTCAATTTCTTCTCGCGTTATTTCCAATCCAACGAATGAATGGTCGATTTTCCGGAAGCGCTTTGCAAAACTGGCCGGGTGGGTGATTAACGTTTTGTTACTCAATTGTTTTAGCCCGTTTCCATGATCTTTGTGCCCATGACTTAAGACAATGGTTTTTACTTCATTTTCTATATCGATTTTGAGCTGTTCTGCATTTTTCAAAAACATATCAGAATAACCGGTGTCAAATAAAATCTTTTCATTGTCGATATCAACAAGGTAGGAGAGACCGTGTTCTGAAAGAAATAGTTCGCCAGCCGTATTATCCGTTAAAATAGTTATTGAAAGCATGTTTTTGAAATTAGTAATTGCCTAATCATTTTCCAAATGGATTTTAAATTTAAACTAATTGGATGATTCGGTGCAAACTCAATCAGCGATTTTTCAACTAATATTGATTCTACAAACATTTTTGAAAATGGAATTTTACCAACCAACACGATTTTATTTTCCTTTAAGTAGCTTTCAACGGTTGCCGTAAATTCTGTATTTATGTCGTACTTGTTAATGATTGCACAAATTGGAACCTGAAACGAATTAACCAACTCTACCAATCGTTTTGCATCATGCAAGCCCGATACGGTTGGTTCGATTACCAGCAAAACGGCATTTGTTCCTGTAATGGAAGAAATGGCAGTGCAGCCAATTCCCGGAGGTCCATCGTTTAGCACAAAATCTGCTTTATTTTCAAGCGCAATTTCCCTGGCTTTTTCGCGGATTCGTGTAACCAGTTTTCCTGAATTTTCTTCGCCGACGCCCATTTTAGCGTGGACCATTGCACCAAAACGAGTATAAGAAACATACCAGTTATTGTTAAGGTTTTGGTGAGTTTGTATCGCATCTGCCGGACAAAGTCGTTCGCACAAGCGACAGCCCTCACATTGTAAAGGGTTCACTTCCGGTGAGCCATCGTTGTTTGTAAATATTGCTTCAAAACGGCAGACATCCTGGCAGGTTCTGCATTTGGTACATGTTTCCTGATTAATGAAAGCCAGTGAGCCACTGTCGAATTGATGCGTCTCTTTTATTTCAGGTTTTAAAATTAAATGCAAATCAGATGCGTCAACGTCGTTATCGCAAAATACAGCGTTTTGAGCTAACGATGCCAGGGCCGCAGTAATACTGGTTTTTCCGGCGCCTCCTTTTCCGCTTAATACTGTAATTTCTTTCATTATTAACTAATAATGAGTTGCAATTGATCTACTATGGTATGGTAGGATTTTTCCAATTCGGCAGGAATATTTTCAAACAAATCTCCGCGTGAATAATTGGCAGCGTAGTTTTTCGAAAATGGTATGTTACCCACTAATGTGATGTTGTTTTCTTTCAAGAACTGATACACATCATTATTTCCCAAACCAGCTTTGTTTACAATAACTCCAAATGGTTTTTTCAGCTCTTTTAGTACCTCAACGGCAATTTTTAAATCGTGCAACCCAAAAGGGGTGGGTTCGGTAACAAGAATTACGTAATCGGCATTAGCAACCGTTTCAACAACCGGACAGCTGGTTCCGGGAGGTGCATCGAGCAGGGTTATTGTTTGGCCTGTACTTGCCTGTTTTTTTACCTTTTTAATGAGTGCTGTTTGCATCGCAGAGCCAATCTCCAGTCGTCCTTCCATAATTCCGGCACCAAAAGTTGTTTGATATTCAGAAATACGGCCCAATGGATTTTCAATCTGTTTTAAGGCATCGAACGTACAAGCCTCGAAACAAGCACCACACGAATGGCAAAGATCATAATTCACCTCTGCAAATTTCAGATTCTTAACAATGCTTATCGCATTAAATTCGCACCAGACAGCACATTTTTTGCAAAAAGTGCATTTGGCTTTGTCAATCTCAGGAACGATGGTATATACTTCTGTTTCAGATTTCTTTTTGGCTTGAGGAAAGAACAACATGTCGTTGGGTTCTTCCACATCGCAATCGATTAATTGCACCTTGTTATTATATTTCACTGATAAGAAGTAATACAGGTTAACCGAAACGGTTGTTTTACCGGTACCACCTTTACCGCTTGCTATTGCAATTTGCATGACACATGATTTTAAAAAATTCCCCGGAGTGTTGCTCTGGGGAATACCGATTTAGTAGCTAACGCTGAGTGACTATGAATAGGACTCAGAAATGTGTTTGTTGTGCTATTTTTATCAAGCAGGATTAATGGCTGCTCATTTATCTGTCAATGATCGCAGTAATTGGCCGAGAATTCAATGGTTTCTTCAACATAACCATTTACCAATTCTGTAGCGGAAATTTTAGGTGCGCCAACAAATACATTTACCTTATTGTAGTTGAAGATTTGAATGGCTTTGTGGCCCATTCCACCGGCCAACACATCGCTAACCCCTTTTTCAGCTAACCATTTAGGTAACACGCCCGGTTCGTGAGGAGGGGGAGTTACCCGCTCTTCGTTAACGATTGTTTTCTCATCAACATCAATCAATGCAAAAAATTTGCAATGACCAAAGTGTCCGTCTAAAATCCCGTTTTCATCAACAGGAACAGCAATTTTTTTACTCATGCTTATTTCAATTTATTAATTTTCTAATCGGCCAAATCTCCGGCCACGACCTCTTCCTTTTCCGCGTCCCCAGCCTGTTGGTAAGCTTTCATCAGTTGCGGGATTTTTAAATCTGAAACCTTTGCCACCTCGTCTTCCAAAGTTGGCAAGCTGCTCGTCATTTAATTCATTGTTACATCTTCCTTGTTTTCTGCCGGTTTGGGCTCCTTGTCCCATTGGTCCGGTTTGGTTTAATCCTGGCATTTTTCTAATTGTTTTCAATTTTCAAAATAATATCCTTCACATTCAGCTTTTCATTATCGAACTCTATCATTTGGATCTGGAATTTCGCCAGCATATCCTTGGCTTTTGGACCAAAATGACCTGAAATGATTTGTTTTGCACCCAATTCTGCTGCCATTTCCGAAGACTTTGTTCCGGCTCCGCCATTTGAGTTTTTAAAACTGTTTTCGATGAAGTTGGTTGAGTGCGTTTCTTTGTCGTACACACAAAACCAGCCGGCACGTCCGAAACGTAAATCAAATTTAGAATCTACGTTATCTCCGGTTGAAGTAATGATTGTTTTCATTTTCATATGTAACTTATGTTCTTTACAAAGATATTGAATTATTGATTAAAAACAAAAGTTTAAAAGAACAAATGATCATTAATATTCTTTGCTAAAATTTGAAATTACTACATTTGGCAGGAGATTTTGTTGTTGAATGGGTAGTTATAAAATACAAAAAAATGAATTACTGCGTTTGATGCTGTATGTTAGGTGTTTTTTCTTACTTGATTGCCCAGAAATAAAGTAATTAAACCTGCAAATATTGCGAGTGCGCCAATAACTTTAACCATCACCAATGCCGAGGTGTAGGGCGACGAGATGAGTAGTATACCCAGAATTATGGAAAATATTCCACCCCAGAGCATGGAGCGTTCGCCGGCAAGGTGATTTTTAATTCGAATAGATGTAATTACGTTACTAATTCCGTTTATAAGTGCAACAATGCCTAAAAACCACATTAAAAATGATGTTGTTAGTACCGTGCTTGAAAATGGTTTCGTTACTACAATTATTCCGGCTATAACTGCAAGACTTCCGGTAACTAATCCCCACCACCAATTTCTTCGAATTTTTCGTTGTTTAAAAGTATTATAGAGGGTAACTACGCCATCGATTAACCAGTAAATACCTAAAATAAAAATAAGGGTTGTTAATGATGCAGAGGGAAATAGCAATAATACCAGCCCGATAATTACCAGAACTACACCGCGGGTTATTATGAGTTTCCAAACGTTATTGGCCATGTCTTTGTTTGTGTTGTTTGTCATATCAATATATTAACTGTGTTTGTGTGAGACTAAAGTTAGCAGAAATCCATTGAAAATACCAAGATTAACAACAAATAAGAAAAGGTTGCCTGATACAGACAACCTTTCATTACGCATTTTATTGCAGTTCTATTCTACTCCGGCCTTTTCAAGGAAATATTCCAGCGGGCAAAATTTAGTAATTGACGATTGAAACAAATTCAATCCAACAAAACCTGCCAGGCCCAGCCAGTAAATATTAACGAATATGGCCAATAAAATGCTTGTCAACACAAGTGTTCCTGCAACTGCTCGTACTATTCTCTCTTTCATGGTATTCTATTTTAGTTGTTATTATTTTATAATTGTTTAGACAAATTTTTCAATGGCCGAAATGAATGCACTTAATGGACTTACACCCTCAGTTTCTTCATTAAATGCTTTTACCCGGGCGAGAAGTTCATCTGCTTTTTCTTCATCAAGAAAAGTAAATGAAATAAAATAGCGGTATGGATTTTTTGAAGAGCCAAACCAATTGGAAATATCCGAATTCCCGTCAGCACTCTCCATAAAACCATCAACCGGTAATTCACTGTACGAATTGATCTTTATATCGCGAAAGATCTGCTCCAGCTCGTGATGATAAGCTTCTGCACTTTGAATAATTACAAATTTCATTCGTTTATAGTTTTAATTTTAAATGGTAACTCATGTATCTCGCATGATGTTGTGTCATACGCTTTTATGCAATATCGCTTAAATGCTCGTTTTATCATTTTATTTTTCCTCCTCTTTAGTTAAATCATTTTCAGTTTCTTCGGTTTCTACAACTGCTGCCTCTTTTACCGGGTATTTTTTCTTCTCAGTCATGTAATAAATCAACGGAACAATAATTAGGGTTAAGAATGTTGATGCAATTGTTCCACCCATTAGCGAAATTGCCAATCCCTGGAAAATGGGGTCGAATAAAATTACTACAGCACCAATTACAACTGTTCCTGCAGTAAGCAGAATAGGAGTAGTTCTTACAGCACCCGCTTCAATCACCGCTTCTTTCAGCGGCGCTCCGTCTTTAAGCCGGAGATTTATAAAGTCGATAAGTAATATGGAATTTCGGACCATAATCCCCGCCAGCGCAATCAGTCCAATCATTGAAGTTGCGGTAAAGAAAGCACCCATTAGCCAGTGACCGATTAGAATTCCAACTAACGAAAGCGGAATAGCAACCATCATTACAAACGGAACAGTAAAATTCTGAAACCATCCAATGATGAGCAAATAAATTACCAAAAGTACCACTGCAAAAGCAGTACCTAAATCTCGAAATACTTCGTAGGTAATTTGCCACTCGCCGTCCCATTTAAGGCTGTAATTGTCTTGTACAAATGGTTGCTGAGTGAACTCTTCATTTAGCATATAACCTTCCGGAATTTGAATTTTGTCGAGGTTTTCACTCATATTTAAAATTCCATAAACCGGACTTTCCAATTCTCCCGCAATATCTGCAGTTACGTATACTACGCGTTTCTGGTTTTTACGGTAAATGCTTTTATCCTGAATCTCTTCTTTTATCTCAACCACATCACCAAGTGCCACTTTCTGGCCGGTCATGCTCATGATGTTAATTTTCTTCAGGTCTTCAATGCTCGAGCGTTCATCTTCTGAAAAACGCAGCTGAATACCAACCTGCTCATGTTCTTTTTCAGCATATAGTTGTGTTACTTCCTGACCGCCAAGTGCCATGGCAATACTGTTTACAACTTGTTGTGTTGAAACGCCTGCCAAAGCAGCTTTTTCTTTTAGTACATTGAATTTATATTCTACCTGGTCGTCTTCTACTTGCCAGTCGATATCCACAACATCGACAGTTTCTGCAAACAGGCTTTTTACCTGGCTCGCAACTTCTATCTGCTCATCGTAGTTCGGTCCGTAAATTTCGGCAACTAATGTTGAAAGTACCGGTGGCCCCGGTGGAACCTCTACAACTTTTGCGTTGGCATTGAATTTTTTTGCCAGTTGCTGAATTCCCGGACGCATGGCTTTTGCAATGTCGTGACTTTGGGCTTTACGCTCCGTTTTATCGGTAAGGTTCACTTGTATGTCAGATACATTCGAACCTCTTCGTAAATCGTAATGACGAACCAGGCCATTAAAGTTCATTGGCGATGCAGTTCCAACATACGACTGGTAGTTCATTACCTCTTCCTGTTGAGCGATATAGGCTGCCAGTTCTTTTGTTACAGCTGCTGTACGCTCAAGTGTAGTTCCTTCCGGCATGTCAATAATTACCTGGAATTCATTTTTATTATCAAACGGAAGCATTTTAACTGTTACCATTTTAAAATAAACCAGTGTCATTGATGCCAACAGGAAAAATGTGATCGTACCGATAAATGTCCAGCGCTTCCACGATGATTCCAACATTGGGTTCATCGTTTTATAATAGATCTTATAAATCGGCGAATTCTCCAATTTGAACGCTTTTTGTACTTTATCACCTTTCTCAACAACTTTTAGTAAACGGAATGCCAGGTACGGAGTAATTGTAAGTGCCACCAGCAGTGAAAAGATCATTGCAATAGATGCTCCAATTGGCATCGGACTCATGTAAGGTCCCATTAAACCTGAAACGAAAACCATCGGTAGTACAGCCGCAATTACTGTAAATGTTGCCAGAATTGTTGGGTTACCCACTTCATCGATCGAGCGCAAAGCTGCCTGAATGAACGGCAATTTTTTCATTTTGAAATGCCGGTGCATGTTCTCGGCAATAATTATCGAGTCGTCGACTACAATACCTGTTACAAAAACCAGTGCAAAAAGTGTAATCCTGTTCAAGGTGTAATCAAGGAAATAGTAGCTAAACATTGTCAATGCAAATGTAATCGGCACCGACAAGAACACCACCAATCCGCCACGCCAGCCCATTGCCAACATTACCACAAATGTTACGGCAATAATTGCTCCGGCAAGGTGCATCAACAGTTCCGATACTTTGTGCGATGCTGTTTCTCCGTAGTTACGAGTTACATCAACATGTACATCAGCCGGGATCAGGTCTTTTTCAAGATGGCTGATTTTTTCCAAAATCAGGTCTGCAACTTTCATCGCATCGGCACCGCGTCGTTTGGCTACCGAAATAGTAACTGCCGGGTATTCACCAGGATTGTCATTTTTCTTTTCGTCCATTGTTCCGTAACCAAAATTCACGTATTGAACTGGCTCCTCGGGACCGTCAAGAATTTCGGCAACTTGTTTCAGGTAAACCGGACTTCCGTTCTGGATACCAACAACAAGGTTGGAAACGTCATCAGAAGTTTGCAGAAATTCACCTGCTTCAACCAGGTATTCTACATCATTCTTGTTAAAAGCACCGGTATTAAATTGCTGGTTGGCGATCTGTATTTTCTGTGCGATGCTGAGCGCATCAACATTATAACGGGCCATTGCTCCGTTGTTTAGCGCCACACGAATTTGACGCGAGCGGCCACCGATAACTTTTGTTTCCGATACATCTGTAATCTGTTCAATTTCGTTATTTACTTCCTGGGCAATTCGTTTCAACTGGTAATCGTCGTAATTTTCGCTCCAAAAAGTTAATCCTAATACCGGCACATCATCGATAGAACGCGTTTTAACCAACGGCAAACTAGTTCCGTGCGGCATTTGGTCCATGTGTTTCATAATTTCGTTGTACATTTTTACCAACGATCGTTCGATGTCTTCACCAACATAAAACTGAACGATAAGCATGGCCTGACCCGGCATTGAGGTAGAGTATACATATTCAACTCCCGGAATATTGGCGACCACTTTTTCGAGCGGTTGCATCACGCGGGATTCAATTTCTTTTGGGCTGGCTCCCGGGTAGCTAAAGAGAATATCGGCAATTGGTACGTCAATTTGCGGTTCCTCCTCGCGGGGAGTCAGGTAAGAGCTGTAAATCCCGATTGCCATAAAAGCAATCATCAACAGCGGTGTTAATTTTGAATTTATAAATTGTTTGGCTATTCCGCCAGCAAATCCTGTTTTCATACTTTTTCTCTTAAATTCATTTTTTTAAGTTCTGTTTAATAAACCCCTTATCGTCACTTTGTTCCGATTGTCCCCCTAAAAGGGACAGGAGCTTCATAGAAGCGACAGGGGTAATTCACTTAGGAATTACCTTTTGTTAGTTAGAAGCAATTAGTGCTCCATCAAAAAGTTTGCTGTCAGACGAAACAACATATTGTTCACCATCCGTTAATCCGGAGATGATCTCAACTTTGTCGCCAAATGTTTTACCGGTTTTAACCCAGCGAAGCAAGGCATTTCCCGACTGACTAACAGCATAAATCCCAACCAATTGACCACGGTGGATCAGGGCGTCTTCTGAAACCAGGATACGTTTTTGTGTACCATATTCAAACAACACCTCGGCATACATTCCACTGTACAATTTTGCGGTACAATTTTCAGGAACAGTAACCAAAACTTTTGCCATGTATTGGTTGCCTGTATTTGTTGTTGATGGGTTTATCTCAATAATTTTTCCTTCCATTTCTATTTCGGCGGCAGTGAATTTTACCTTAACTACATCGTTCATCTGAACTTTTGCAATGTCGGCTTCCGGAATACGGGCAATCACTTTCCATTGCGAAGGGCTTTCCATGCTCAACAGCGGCATTCCCGGATTGGCCATGTCGCCTTCCTGTATAAATTTAGTAGTAATAACTCCGCTGTATGGAGCGCGAATCGATGCATAACGCATGTTTTCTTCCACTTCTTTTTCCATTTGTTCAATGGCAGCCAAACGTGCCTTAGCCATTTCGTAACGAGTGCGCATGTCGTCCATTTCTTTGTCCGACGCACTGTTGGTAGCATAAAGTGCTTCGTAACGTTTCAGGTCTTTTTCAGCACTTTCGTATGCCGTAGTTGCCTCCACATTGTTGGCTTCAACCTGAGCTTTCTTGGCCAGAATATCCTGATTTCTGATCTGGATTAACAGATCGCCGCGGTTTACTTTCTGACCGGGTTTTACGTAGATACGCTGAATTTGCCCCATGATACGGGTACTCAGATTTGTTTGTTTGTCGGCCTCCAGTTTGCCCGAAAAGTTATGTACAACCGGGTAATCGGCAAGGTTGGCAATCGCCGTTTGTGCCGCTACTTTTTCTTGTGATGCCGTGGCATGTTCTTTCTCTTTTTTACCACATGATATTGCAATTATTGATAAGAAGGCAAGTGCAATTATGAGTTTCGATTTTTGTACTAGTGTATTCATTTTAGTATGGCGTTTATTCGTTAATATCTTGTTCAATAAGCAATTCCATTTCGAAAATGGCTTGCTTGTAGTTATAAATTGATTGAATGTATTCTAATTCTTTTTGTGAAGTAAGGGCTTCCGACATCAGCAGATCGGCAGTTTTCTCCAGTCCTTGTTCAAAACGGTTTGTTCTGATTCGTAAGGATTCACGGGCTTGTTCTTTTGCCAGTTTGCTCGATTGGATACGCTTATAATTCAGTTCCATTTTGCGGGTAGCACGGTTGATGTCAATTTGGCTTTTAGACAGGTAATCTTCGTAATTAATTCGTGCCTCGTCTAATTGTGCAGTGGCGTGTTGAATGGCTCCTGCATTTTTGTAACCACTAAAAAGGCTCCAGCTCAATGAAGCTCCCACCATGTAATTGTTGGCAGAAGTTCCAAATAGTGATTCATCGTTCCACTCCATTGCTCCAAAAGCATTCAGGCGTGGAACGAATTTCATTTTATTGGATTTTACCATGTTCTCGCCGGCTTCAATTTGTTTTTGATAGGCCAGCATATCTGAACGGCTTTCCAGGTTCACCGAATTGCGGTCGATAATTACCAGCATCGGTGGTTGAATAAGCGAATCGGTTGTTTCAATTACTTCGCTAAATTCCATGCCTAACAAGTAAACCAAAAAATCGTTGGCTGTTTGTCGCTGGTTTTGTGCTTCCAATAATTGATTTTTGCGTTCCTCAACACGAACTGAGGCTTCTAAAACATCGGCTTTTTTAGCAAATCCTTGTTCAGCATTGTTTCTTGTTAAACGTAAAGCTTCTTCTGCAACAGCTACTGATTCTTGTAATACTGCAACCGATGATTGGGCGAGCTCAAGCATGTAATAAGCCTTTTTAACTTCGTATTTAATGTTGAGCTTTACCCGATTGTTTTGAAACGACAATGCTTCCAGTTGATTTTTTGCGGCCTTGCGGGCAAAAATTCCATCGAGGTTTAGCAAAGGTTGCTTCAATTCAATTTTTGTCTGGAAATTCTCGATACTTCCCGGATCATTTAACAAATCGGGATTAAAATCAGCTTGCGTAACAATTTCCTGTTTTAGTTTAAAACCAAAGGAATTAAGCGGATCGTTGGTGGATATTCCGGTGTGACTCGCCTCCAACCCTGGTAAAAAAACAGAATTTGTCATTCGGTAACTGGCACGTGCTGCTTCCACCCGGGCTTCAGCACTTTTTACATTAAGGTTGTTTTCGTCTGCCAAGGCTAGGGCTTCGCTCAAACTTAGCGGTCTGGGTTGTGCCTTCAATATTGCAGGTGTTAAAAACAGCAATAGAATTAAGTAATTGAATTTTTGTGTTGACATATTAGTAATTGTTTTTTGGTTCTTTTTCGCTGCAAATATATGTCATAGAATGCAAATATCCATATATATAGATATATAAATAATATATGGGTGATTATTGAAATCTATTACGGTTTAAAGCTGTTGATTTGCATGAACTGAATTTATTCAAAATTTATGTAAAAGTTAAAAGTAGTAACGTATTATAATTCTTATGGTTACTAAGTTTGAATAAATTAATTCAATAGAATGATAAATTTATTTGAATGTCCGCAATTAGTCACAACCAAGACGTCACCCTGAACTTGTTTCAGGGTCATTCTCTCAAGTAGTTAATATTCACGCATAAAGATGCTGAAACAAGTTCAGCATGACGTGCTAAATAGTAATTATGACATATAACAGATATTCGTTTAAATTTAATATGGGGAAGTGATTAAAAACAAATAGTGAACATTATTTCAATGTTAACTTGTGTATTTCTAAACTGCCTGAAGTTGTAACAGTTCAATACGGTTTTTGAATAGAAAGCTTTTGGTCTTAGGTAGGCTGAAAGACCAAAGAAGGAAAATCGGTTTTGAAAAATACTAATACCTTTTCTTCAGTTTCCGATTGCCAACTTTAGTCTTTAATTGTTCAGGTTATCGATAAAAAATTGTTAGCTATAAATCAGCAAACGTGCTTTTGTTTCACTTAATTCTTTTTCCATTTCCAGTAATTTCTCTAAACTGCCATAATATACAGAAAGTTCGAACAAGTACTCGGTTAGCGAAATTGCGCCTTTATTCAATGCTTTTTGCAGCAATTCAAGGTCGCTTTGCAAGGATAATTGCTCACGAAATTGTGTTATGTTCTGCTGTATTGCGATTGCTTTGGCGTGTAATGTTTTCATTTCGTTGTAAAAACGCAGCTTTTCATCCGTCTCACGATGTTGCGCAGCTTCATTTTTTAACTGTGCATATTTCACAGTGTTCTTATTTTCGAACAATGGTATTGAAACACCAACAGAAACTCCCTGAAAACCTTCTCCAACCACTTTTTCGCTCATGTAACCTGCATTAAGTTTTGGCAAACTCTGCGCTTTTTGGAGTTGAGTGTTTTTATCAGAAATGGCAATTTCCTGTTCTAACCACTTAAGAACCGGATTGTTAGCAGCGGCTTGTGCTGCCCACTGTTCAAAATCATTAGCGATCGGGACAGCCTGAAAAGTAGTTTTTTCAAAATCGACTGCCTTGCCACCATTTAGTGTTGCCAACTGTTGCAGCAGCGTTTGCCGTTGAATTTCAATGTGCCGAAGTTCGGCTTCTGTATTCAAAAGCGTAACCTTTGCTTTATTCTGATCCAGAATATTGGCCTCTCCCGCATTGAGCTTTGTTTCAACCGACTTTGCAATCTCACTGGCATTTTCCTGTCGCTTTTGGTATTCTGCTTTCAGCGCATTCTGATAGGTAAGTTCAGCACAAATCAAACGCACCTGAAGAAAGATATCCATTTTCTGCTTTTTATATTCCAGTTCGACCTGCTCATTTTTCATATCAGCAATCTGATTGCGATATGCGTAAGCCGTTGGAAAATCAAACGACTGTTGAACGCTGAAATCTTTACGGTTACCAATTGCCGACGGATTGCCCCATAAATAATGAAACTCTACCTCAGGATTTTGAAGCTGAATGCCTGTTTTGTTTCCCATTTTTTCAGCCTCCACCGTTTTTTTGAGTGCTGAAAGTGTAGTGTTGTTATTCTCTATTTCCGTCAGTAAATCGTCAATATTATTTAGTGCCAACGAAAATTGTCCAATCGAGAGAACAGCGATAATTGTGAATATTAGTTGTTTCATTTCGAGTCTTTTTTAATGTTTCCATTCTTGCTAAGCGCGTAGTAAACAACAGGTACTACATAAATATTCAGAATAGTTGATGTGAGCAAACCACCCAGAATTACCTGTGCCATTGGGCTTTGGATTTCGTTGCCCGGCAAATCGCCGTTTACTGCCAGCGGAATAAGTGCCAATGCTGCTGTTAATGCAGTCATCAGAATTGGTAACAAACGGTCTTTTGAGCCATGAACAAGTGTTTCGTATAACTTTTCGCCCTGTTGCTCCAGGTTTTGGTAGCGCGAAACCAGTAGAATTCCGTTTCGTGTAGCGATACCAAAAAGTGTAATAAAGCCGATAATAGCCGGAATACTGAGCATGCCCGATGTTAGCATTATAGCAAAAATACCTCCGATAAGTGCCAGTGGCAGATTCAGCAGGATGATACCTGCCAGTTTGAAATTTTTGAATTCCTGGAACAAAAGCAGGAAGATGACAAAAAGTGCTGCAATGGAAGTTAGTAACAACATCCGCGAAGCTTTTTCCTCACTCTCAAATTGTCCGCCATATTCTACCCGATAACCTTCGGGTAACTCGATATTTGCATTTACATTTTGTTTAATTTCTTCTACCACACTGTGCAAATCACGATTGGCAACATTCGCCGAAATCACCAGTTTACGTTTTACATTTTCGCGGCTGATAGAATTGGGGCCGCTGGCTGAAACAATTTCTGCCACTTCATTTAAGGGTATTTTTTTCCCGTCGTGAGTGTCAATCAGCGCATTTTTTATGCCTTCCATTTGGTCGGTATAATCGGTTTTGTACCGAAGTATTAAATCGTAAGTTTGTTGCCCCTCGTAAATATCGGCCATCTTTTCACCGCCAAGTGCGATATCAACAAACTCGTTGAATTCGTGTATTGGAATGCCGTAAAACGCCAACATATCACGATTTGGTCTAATCTGAATCTGTGGAATTTCTATCTGTTGTTCAACGTTCACATCAACTAATCCATCAATATCAACAATGTGTGTTTTAATATCATTACCCATTTGGAACATCCGGTTTAAATCCGAGCCAAACAGTTTTATGGCGATGTTGGCGCGGGTTCCCGACAGCATGTGATCGATGCGGTGCCCCAATGGTTGACCAACGGTAAATGCTATTCCCGGAATTCCCGAAAGTTTGCTTCGAACATCTTGCAAGAACGTCTCCAATTCGCGGGCGTTTAGTGTAAAATTCACATCGATTTCTGCACTGTTGGTACTTTGCGAGTGGGTGTCCAATTCACCACGTCCGGTACGTCGGGCAGTGCTGTTTACCTCGGGAATTGAAAGCATTTCAGTTTCTACAAGGTTTCCTAATTTGTCACTTTCGTGCAACGATGTTCCGGGTTGTGTGATTACCGATAGTGTTAATGCTCCCTCGTTAAATTCGGGCAGGAAACTACGGCCAAAGCCTGAGAAAATAAATAAGGACACTACCAACAATCCCACAATCGGAAGTATAACGACTTTTTTATGGTGAAGTACCCAAATCAGCGAACGTTCGTAACCCACAGAGAGATTTCGTGCCAGCCAGCTTTCCTTCGATTTTCGTGATAAATATTTATCGCTCGATAACATCATTTTAGAAAGTAGGGGAGTAAGTGTCATTGCAACGATAAGCGACATAAAAAGTGAAACGATATAAGCAATTCCAAGTGGTTTCAGCATTCGCCCTTCCATTCCTGAAAGGAAAAATAGCGGCATAAAAGCAACAATAATAATTAAGGTTGCATTTAAAATGGAAGCCCTGATTTCTTTTGACGCTTCATAAACCACTGTGAAAGAACTTTGTCGTTTTCCTTTTGGTAACTGAAAATTTTGCCGGAGACGTTTGTAAACGTTCTCCACATCAATAATGGCATCGTCGACCAGCGAACCAATTGCAATGGTCATTCCACCCAAACTCATGGTGTTTATGTTGAGCCCAAACAGATTCAGTACAATTACCGAACCCAGCAATGAGATAGGAATTGCCAGCAGCGAAATCAACGTTGTTCTGAAACTTCCAAGGAAAAGAAACAGAATAACGATGACCAAAACGGCACCTTCCATTAAAGCGCGTTGTACATTACTTACTGATGTTTCGATAAAATCAGCCTGGCGGAAAATCTTGGTATCGATAGTAACATCTGCAGGAAGTGTCGCTTTCATGGCTTCCAGCTTTTCCTCGATGTTTTCGGTAACCTCCAGCGTATTGGTATTGGGTTGTTTTGAAATTGAGATAACAATCGCCTTTTTAGCATTGTGCGATGCATAACCCATTTTTACAGCGCTCCCGATTTTTACTTCTGCTACATCGTTTACCCGAATAGGTTTACCATCAATAGCTTTTATAAAAGTGTTTCCCAGTTCTGTGGGATCAGATGTGCGGGCCACTCCACGCACCACGTATTCGTTGCCGTGTTCACGCACGATTTTACCCGTTGAGTTCTGGCTCATTTCGCGGCACGCATCGGCCAGCTCGTTGATGGAAACACCGTAAAAGTTCATTTTCAGCGGATCGGCCAGCACCTGGTATTGTTTATAATCGCCGCCAATTATGGTCACCTGCGAAACACCACCGGTTGCCAGGATTACCGGCTGAATGTCCCATTCGGCAATTGAGCGAAGGGTCATCAAATCGGTGGAGTCAGCTTTAAGGCTCATGAAAAATATTTCGCCCATAACACTCGATTGCGGAGCCAGAATTGGTTCCGCCACGTTATCGGGCATTGCTTCCTGAACGGTAATCAGTTTTTCACTAACAACCTGGCGTGCTTTGTAAACATCGGTGCCCCAGTCGAAATCAACCCATACGAATGAAAAGCCGAGTCCGGATGATGAACGCACGCGACGTACGCCCATTGCACCGTTTACCGCCGTTTCGATGGGGTAGGTTACCAGGCGCTCCACTTCTTCGGGAGCCATACCGTGTGAATCGGTCATGACAATTACGGTAGGTGCTGTAAGGTCGGGAAATACGTCAATATCCATGTTTTTGGCCGTGTAGATCCCAAACACAAGCAGCACCACCGAACTCAAAATAATTAGGTATTTATTGTTCAGCGAGAATTTTATAATGTTGTTAATCATTGTGTCAGTTTTTTAGTGAACATGTCCGGCATGCGGATCTAAAGCTCCGGTGGATTGTGCCAGTTTTACCTGCATTGCACCTTGTGTAACAACTCGCTTGTCGGCACTTAATCCTGAAACTACCTCGGTTTGTAAACCATCTGTTCCACCGATTTTAACCTCGCGTTTTTCGAACATTTCGGGTGTTACCTGTACAAAAACATAGTAAATCCCCTGTTCTTCAAGCAAAGCACTGTTCGGAACGGTGATTGCCTTTGAATTGGTTATCGTTTTCAGGAAAACTTCAACAAAAGTTCCCGGAGCAAAACCTGCATGATTGCCAATTTCAATGCTTACCGGAAACAAATAAGAATTGTCGGTTGCCGACTTACCATATGAAAGGATTCTTCCGTTCAACTCGTCGAGTGTGTATGTTTTTTTGTTGTTTGTATTGGTGATGTTGGCAGAAATAACTGAAGGTAATACCGATAGATACCTTTGCTGAACCTGTGCAGTAAGCAACAATTTATTGTTTTTTGTGATGCTCAGTAAAGGCTGGCCGGCCGCAACATATTGACCATTGCTAACAAAAATCTGTTTTACAAAACCACTCATTTTGCTACGCACCATTTGGCCTGAGGTATTAAAATTTTTCGAAAGGTTTTCGTAAACGGCTTTGCTTGTTTCGTAGGTATTTTTTGCACTCAGCAATTCCTGCTCCGACACGAGACGGTCTTTCACCAGTTCCGATTTACGTTCGTAATTAGCTTTATCGGTTTCGTAGTTGCTTTTGGCTTCGACTAGTTGTACTCCAATGTTGTTTTCAGCCATTTCGCTGGAAGAAATGGAAAAGAGATTTTCGCCATTATCTACTTTTTTCCCTTCTACTAAGTTGTTGTTTGAGAACAAAACCAAACCGGATGCTTTAGCTGCAATAATCTCTTCTTCGCCACGTGCAGGCTCAATTTTGGCTACTGTTTTTATTGCTGTTCCGAAAGCTTGTTCTTGTGGCATTGCAGTGGCAAAATCGATTTTCCACGATTGTTCCTTGGTAAAAACAGTAGCGTTTACTGTGGAAGGCTCGGCTCCGTGGTCGTGGTTGTGCAGTTCTTCATCGTTGGCAAAAACATCAACGTTAGAAACGACAACTTCAACGTTTTTACCTTCCGTTTCTATATTGAAATGCAACGTACCTTCACCTGCAGTTGCCGGTTCGAGAGTAAAACTGTAAATGCCTTTTCGAAGCGGTTCATTCAAAGTTTGACTTGTGGTTTTCCCATTCACAATAAGTTTGGCAGTAATTTTTCCCGATTCCAAAGGTTTGAAATTACTGAGAAAGGTAAAGTGTGCCAGGATATTAGCGTGCTCGCCAGTAATCATCGCATCAGCTTCGGCAAACAATTCAAAATCTTCACTATAAACGGTATATTGAATTTTCTCGTGTTCGTGTTCGTTTTCCGCAACAGTTGTTTCGTGGGCGTGGTCATCTTCAGTAGCCGATTCGTGCTCATGATCATGTTCTTCTTCTGCTACCACTCCATGTTCATGATCGTGTTCTGCTTCACCAGTATGATTGTGGGAAGCGTTTTGGTGGCACGAAAATAAAAGAAAGGCAATGGTTGCTACCCATAAAAATTTTAAGTTCATTTTTAATGCTATTTAATTTTCCAAATAGATAAACAAGGTTTAGACTCGATAGAATCCGAATTGTGTTGGAGGTGGAAAATTAAGCTAATGGAGGTGCCCGAAGGCCAAGTGTGGAAGTAAAGATATTTGAGGGTAGTGGAATTGTTCCTTCTATGTGATGATGCCAGTCGCTCGCATTTACCTTTAAATTGGGTGTAATTACACCACTAATCAGCAACGAACAGAATGTGTATGGCAAGCTGGTAGCAACGAGTGGCTGATCAGTCCTGATTTGCTTACCCGGTATAACAAGTAGGTTGTGCAACACACAATCGCTGGCTTCGTTTTCTGAATGACTGTGGGTACAACTGGCGGTCTGCATTCCCGATTCATGATGATGGAAATGCTGACATTCAGAAGATTCAATAATGGCTTCTCCATTGTGTAAATGATGGGGTACAAAAGCATGCGTTAAAATAATTGCTCCTGCAAGAAACAATAAAAAACTTCCAATATGCTTTGCTGTATTCTTCAAAAATAAAACTTTTCGTATTCTTTAGATGTCGACAAAAATAATAAAAAGTTGCAGATTGGATGTTTTTTGTTTCCTATTTATGCAAACTACAATTGTCTGATTACTTTGGTAAGCATTTCTTTAATTTCATGGGCAATCGGTTCTATAGCAGCATTGTCAACAGCCATCATCGATGCTACAGGGTCGATAGCCGAAACGGTTATTTTATTTGTATGAGATGATTCCTGCACCACCACATTGCAAGGAAGCATAAGCCCGATGTGATCTTCAGCCTTTAATGCTTCAAAGGCTTTAGGTGGATTACATGCGCCCATAATTTTATACTTCTTAAAATCTACATCCAGTTTTTCTTTTAGTTTTTCGTGAATGTCAATTTCCGAAAGAACACCAAATCCTTCTTTTTTGAGTTCTTCTTTCACTTTTTCCACTGTTTCTTCGAAAGTGGCGTCAACGTTAGTTTCAATATAGTACTTCATGATAAAATATTTTAAAGTTCGAGACAGTTCATACTCACAAAATTATGCCATTTCTGAGAGGTATGCTTAGAGTATTGATTACGAAGGAGATGGTTAAATCGTTCAAGTTTTGTTTGTAGAAATTTTACTACAGCCTGTGGATTTAGCCCCCAAAGAGAAAAGGGTTTCGCATGTGATGAACTCTTTTTCGCTTCCATTCAATAAAAACTGAGTAATAAGGCAAACACGATAATAGCTGCCAACATAAAAAGGGCAGCTGATCTAAAATATTTGTATTCATCTTTTTAATATTTAGATGGTTATAAATAAGTGGGGCATTCTGTCGAATAAGATATTTGTTTTTGCAGCCTTATATTTTTGGATTATAATTCCCCATTCTGTGTAATTTCTTTCGCAACAATTGGAGAAATTTTTTCCACACCTGGCCTCTTTAAATCTGCGCTTCTCCTATAACTAAATAACTACAAGTTGTTTGCTACTGTTTAAAGCGTAATGGCACACTTTTTTCTTTTTGTGCCAATAAAAAAATGAACCGAAAGCAATTTTTAAAAAATTCTGCCAAAGGAGCTGTATTGACCACATTCCTTCCTTCGTTAGCTTTTTGTTCGACTGATGGTCAACAAAAAGTTAATCTCGGGAAATTATCGAGTTAGAAATCAATGAACCGGTAAAACGGCTTTGGACATTCTAAAAGAACGATATGCCCGCGGTGAAATTGACAAACAGGAATTTGACGAACGCAAGAAAGATTTACTATAAAAGGAAACAAAATATGGATATTAATGAAAAAAGAACGACAAATAGAGACGATTCGCAAATGGTGCCGCAACCGGTGAAAGACAAAACCGGATTGGTACAGGTTGATACCACATGGGGCAAAATTCAGCCTATTAAAATAGCCGATGGCGTTCGAACGGTAGATGAGATTGAATTAAATTATTCGCTGGAAAAAGGGATGCAGGTAATTGACGGGCGCACCCCGGATTTCTACAAAGTGTCGACCATCCCCGGGGCGAAAAATATACCGTACAACGAGGTGGTTGATCGGATGAATGAATTGAACCGCGATGAGCCTGCCATTTTCTTTTGCAACGGGCCGCAATGCCCGCAATCGCCATCCGCCATCCGCAATTTACTGGAGGCCGGTTACCCGCCCAATAAAATACTGTACTACCGCGGTGGTATGCACGACTGGGTAACTTTAGGATTGCCGGTAGAAAAAGGAAAATAGCCTGAAGGGATGGGGTTAACAGACTGCAATCGGATACTATTTCATCCTTGATACAGGTTGGAGTACTGGTGCTGAATACAGGCTTTCAAAAAACGTTTTATTAATGGCAAACTACACTAGCCGATTTGGCAGCGGGAGGCAGATTACCCAGAAGATTCTAAATCATGAATGATTACAAAAAAAATAGTCTTTCGTTAACTGGCGCCGTTTCTATGGGGACGGGAGTGATGATTGGTGCCGGAATATTTGCATTGTTGGGACAGGTTGCCGAATTATCCGGAAATCTTTTTCCTATCGCATTTGTAATTGGCGCGGTAATATCCGCTTTTAGCGCCTATTCATACGTTAAATTGTCCAATGCGTTTCCCTCGGCCGGAGGCATTGGCATGTATCTGAAAAAGGAATACGGCAAAACCACATTCACCGCATTTGCGGAACTGTTGATGGCTTTTTCAATGATCATCAATGAAAGCTTGGTTGCCCGTACATTTGGCACCTATGTGTTACAGTTGTTTGATGTGGGAAAAAACACCTTCTGGGTGCCGGTGCTTGGAGTTGCCCTTATTGTGTTGGCATTTGTGGTGAATATTTCGGGTAATAAATTCATTGAAAAATCGTCGTTTACGATGGCGGTTTTAAAAGTTGGCGGATTGGCGGTGTTGGCCATCGGAGGTTTGTGGGCTGCCGGTTTTAGTTTCAACGAGACCCTTCCAAAAACCCTGCCTGACAAGTCAGTCACAAGCTTTATAGGAGCACTGGCACTTACCATATTGGCTTACAAAGGGTTTACAACCATTACCAACAGTGGTGACGAGATTAAAAAACCACACAAAAATGTAGGCCGCGCTATTATCATTTCCATTGCTATTTGTGTGGTGCTTTATTATTTAGTAGCCATTTCGGTGGCTTCATCTTTGTCAATTGAGGAAATCATTTCTGCAAAGGATTATTCGCTTGCCGAAGCAGCTCGTCCGGCTTTTGGAAAATATGGTGTTTGGGTCACCGTTTTTGTGGCCATCATTGCCACGATCTCCGGAATAATCGCAAGCATATTTGCCGTTTCGCGAATGACTGCCATGCTCACCGAAATGAAACTGATCCCCCACAGCCACCTTGGGATGTCGGGCAGGATTCAAAAACACATGCTGGTGTACATCGCCGGGCTTGCAATCCTGCTTACTGTTTTATTCGACCTCTCCAGAATTGCTTCGCTCGGCGCAATTTTTTACCTGGTTATGGACATTGGGATACACTACGGACTGCTAAAAAATTTACGCGGAAAGATTGACTTTAAACCAGCAATCGTAATTTCTGCGATTGTACTCGATCTGGTTGTTCTATCCGGTTTTGTTTTAACGAAAGCAAAAAACGACTTGCCAGTGGTGCTTGTTGCTGTAGGAGCTATGTTACTTATTTACTTTGGTGAGAAATGGTTTTTATCAAGAACAAATGAACATTAGTTGGTTTTTAAACACGGCAATTAACCGACCATTTGGAAAACGCCGCACACTAGTTAAAACATAAACCGAAATCCCAAAATCAGGCGGTTACCATTTTTAATTCCTGGCTGAGATGAGTTTATCGCAATTTGATAAAGCCCTTCAAATTTCACATGCGGCGAAACCAGCTGGACCCCCGGAGATATAAAACCAAAGGAACCCGATTCACCGGTTGCCGGATTGTTTCTTACAAAAGAAAATTCCTGCACAGGCGCCAGCACCCAGTTTTCTATTCCAGGCAATAAAATATTTCGTGAAACAGCGAGATTCAGCTGCAGTTGACGCGCCGAGGATTGATTTTCTTCCATATTGTAATTTACCCATTCGTACGCATTGTTTAAATCGAATGACCAAAGTCCGGGGCGAAACGATGCATTTATACCCATAACAGGGCTGTAGGTTTTAGAAACCGAACTGTTCAGTACCGGAAATGTGGTACCTGCAAAACCAGCCACACCAAGCGAATAAACACGTGTATTGTGGCGATACAATTTTACTTTTCCCATCAGGAATGGATCCATCCAGCGGTTGTCCATTTCCATCATGGTTTCATTTGTTCCGACAGCACGGTACCCATTCCGCAACATTAGTGTAATATCCGGGCTTAAACCGTAAGCTACTACCACCGGCATCATGTGCATCACCATGTCGTTGTCGCCCATTTGGTTTAGGATGTTTCTGTATTGTAGCCGCACAACAATCCGGTCTTGCGCGGGAGTTAGTCCGGCATCCACACTAATTCCTTCTGCTTTCGTTTGCCATGCAGCGGAGAATAAAAAAGCCGACAATAAGACAAATCTCAGAAATTTATTCTTCATTTTTTGAAAGTTCAATTTTTTTACCCGGTGTGAAGTTGGCTTTCTTAATTCGTTCTTCGATTTCTTTTTCAGTAACCTCTGCTCCTGGTTTTAATTCAATAATCACTTGCTTCTCTTTAAAGCTTGCTTTGGCATTGGCAACGCCGTCAATTTTCTTCACTTGTTTTTCCAGCGCCGATTGGCAACCGGGACAATCCATACCGAAAACTTCGTAACAGACTACTTTTTCCTGTGACGTTGTGTCTTTCTCAGAAACAAATGCCTGATGTTCTGCACCTGCTGCAAAAACGGAGTTTGAAGCCAGTGATAGTAAAAATATTACCGCAATTAAAAGGAGGTTATTTTTTATCTTCTTCATGATTTTAATTTTTAAATTTCAATACAAATTTAATCTACTAACAACATTTTTCACCTTTCTGTTCAGGTGGACAATTTACCGTTCCGTAAGAACAAAACACACAGCAATCGCCTGGTAAAGGTTTAATAACAGCCTTGCAATTTGAGCATTCATAAAAAAAGCTGCAAGCATTTTCAGGCATGGTTTCTTCCTGCTGAAAGTGACAGGCAGGACAGGTAATCGTTGACTTTAACTGAATATCCATTATTGTGTGAATTTTAAAAAAGAGCTGCCGGATATATCCCGAGCAGCTCTTTTCTTTAATTATTAATGCATATGGCCATCATGAGATTCTGCTTTTTCTTCAGCAGAACGATCGTATTTGCAGCAGCCAGGAAGTTTATCGTAAACTTCGTCTTTTGCTTTGTGCATATCGGTATCGTGACCAACTTCTGCAACAGCCATGTGTACTTTGTGAACATTCGTTTTGGCATCGTCGAAAGTTACTTCCAGCATTTTGGTTTCTTTATCCCAATCGGCTTTTGATACACCTTCTACAGCGTTAACCGCTTTTTCAATGCGTTTTTCGCACATGCCACAGTTTCCGTAAACTTTAATTTTCTCCGTTTTATTTCCTGCAAAAACGGTAAATGCTCCCATAATAAACAGGGCTACTAAACTTAAAACTTTTGTTTTCATCTTATAAATTTTTAATGGTTAATAAATCAAATTTTCTATCGCGTTGTGTTATAAAACTTTTAAAAAGGCTTGTACTTTTTTAATTTTTTGTTCCCTCGAAATACATACTGTAGTGACTAGTACCATCTACCATATCAAATTTGTATCCAAACGAATGATTCATCCGGTCGAAACCTCCAAAGTGCTCATCTCCCGGTTGATGCTCATCGCTCATGTGATGTTGCCATTCGGACTGATTTGGTCCGATGTCGCCCATCATTCCTCCGCCCATATGTCCCTGGCCCATCATATGGCCGTACATTTCGGTAAAGGCTTCTCCATTAAGGCACACCATCACACTGTCGTTGTGTTCGTAATAATTAAGCATAAAGGTAGTGTCGATCTCATCGGTAAAACAGTGAACCTGAATCAGCTCTTCGCCCGATTTTGTTACAACCATTGTTGCGTTTGAGCTGCCGGGAAGTATTCCCTGGGCACTTTTTAAGCTCGCTGTTAATGTACCGGTATAAGTTCCTTCAATACTGTCATCGGTGGGAGCTTCGTCGTTTTTATTGCAAGCCATAAACCCTGCTATCAGGGCAATTGCAAACAAGATATTTATTCGTTTCATATTTGTGATTTTTTAATTTGTAATAACTTCTGGTTCTTTATTGTACCAATCGTTTTAATAAATTCCTCCGTGATTATTTATTTTATGGTTTCCCGGGTTTCGCCGCAACTCAGCATCATATCTCCGAAATAAGGATTCCGGATTTCTTTCTCAGCGCTAAACCAATAAGCACCATGATCGCTATTAGCCATGGGGCAGTACTGGTAGTAAGCAGTGTCGTTATTTAGCCCAAACATTTTCATACTTTTGTAAAATGCAAGGTTAAAAGTGGCGTACTCCAAGCGTTGTTTTTCGATGTTCTCGCTGTTCGCAATGTTTTCCAATGTCGGTTTCAGTACACTTAGCTGATCCATCCAGGCCATGTGCGTATCACCTTTTAATAATCCCATTTCAACTTTTCCCAGTGCGACTAAAGCTTTCTTCGCCTCCGCACTCACTTTAGCAGCATCTGTTTCAATAAAGGCTTCATTCATTTTAAGGTAGGCTTTGTAAAAATCGGTAAGTTGATTAACAAATGCCGGATCGGCTTCCACCTGCTCTATCGGAGCATTATTTGCTTCTTCACTCATTTCCATTCCGCCGTGATTATGACCTGTTGAAACCGATCCTCCCTCGGGACTCATCATACTCGGTTTGCCGGCAAGCTGTGCCGCTGCATCAATACTAAATGTACCGTTTACAGCAATCTCTTCACCTTGCTGAACTCCGTCTTCAATAATGTAACTTTCGCCAAGGGCAGGGCCGAGATTTACCTTGCGCATTTTAAAATATACTCCTTGGTTGGTCCTTAATTTTACATACACCACCGAACGCTCACCAGTCCACATAACCGCTGTTTTTGGAACCACTACGGCATCGGTTTGAGGGAGTTTCGCGTCCACCTTGCCTGATACAAACATTTCGGGTTTCAATTTTAGCCCGGGATTGGATTTTACAACCCGTGCCCTGGCCACTCTTGTGTTGGGATTGATAACCGGATCGAGGTAATCGATCGTTCCTTCAAATGTTTCTCCGGGAAGCGATTCCATCGAAAAAGTTACTTTGTCGCCTTTGTTAATCCAGGGCAGATCCGATTCATACACATTGAAAAGTACCCAAACCCGCGAAAGATCGGCCACTTCGTAAATGGCCTCACCTCTGCTCACATAATCGCCGGTGTTTACCTTTTTTTGTATGACATAACCCGATACTTCAGCCTGAACATCGAATATTTCCACTGTTTCTTCGGAAGCTAAAATTTGGTTGATCTGCTCGTCGGTCAGCTTCCAGTTTTTTAGTTTTTCCTGGGCTGCTTCAAAAAGTTGTGGTTGTGATTCTTTAATCTTTTGCGCTTGAAACAATTCTTCCTGGGCAGTTACCAAATCGGGTGAATACACCGAGGCAATCACTTGTCCTTTTTGAACGTAGTCGCCTGTAAAATTCACCATTAGATCTTCAATCCTACCCGGTATATGCGACGACTGTGAAAAAACCAACCGTTCATCTTGCTGAACTTTGCCATCGAGCCTTACTACTTTTACAGGATATGAAGAACCTACAACAGCAGTTTGAATGCTAGCCAGTTGCATTGCTGTGGAAGACATACTTACTGCTTTTGGATCGATATCGCTGTTTTGATCTTCTTCCAACGGGATTAAATCCATTCCGCATATTGGACAGTCACCGGGTTCGCCCTGCCGGATTTGCGGGTGCATAGAACAGGTCCAGGTGGTTTCTCCGGCTACTTCTTCTAAAGTGTGTTCGTGCAGGTGTTCCTCAGTAGCTTTGTTTGATGAACCACCAAATATCAACCACCCCAGCAATATTCCAATTACCAGTGTCGACAGAACTATAATTATTGTTTTTCTATTTGTGTTCATTTTAATATGTTTTTGCAGTAATGTAATTTAGTTTTGCCAAAGCGGTTTGATATTGTGTTTCAGCCGTGGCTTTCATTTTTTCGTATTTAAGCAGTTGCTGCTGCATGCGCAAAACTTCCTCAAAATCTTTTCCCGAATTTCCGTAGGCACTAAACAATAGGTTCAGTGTTTGTTCGGTTTCCAATACTTGCGCCTCATAAAGTTCAATTAAGTCTTTTTGCTGTTGAAGCTGAAACCAAACGGATTCGTAACCAGAGGTGAGCGAATTAATGGTTTCCTCTTTTTGAAAAGAATACTTTTCCTGCATCAGTTGTGCCTCTGTTTCTGCTGCCCGGTATTTCTTTCTGAAAATTGGGATACTCACCGAAACCATTGGCATAAATGCATTTTTGCCATTATCTTCCACGTCCATATCAGTACGTTTTCCAGTAATCGCGTAATCCAAACCTATACCCACTTTTGGAAGTCCTTGTCGTTGTGCAACAAGCTCGCTTTTTTCGCTGGCTTGTTGTTTTAACTCAATCGCATCGAGCAACGGATTGTTAGTCAGTAAAGAATCCCTCCTGAAATTGTCGGGCAATGTCTCAACGAATAATGAATCCTGAACAACTACAGCTTCGCCCTCATTTCTGTTGAGCAAATTATTAAATGTAGCCAACAAGGGTTTCTCCTTTTTATTCAGAATACCAAGATTGGTTTGAGCTTCTTTCAGCATGATATCCACCCGCAAAACATCCGTCATTGGCGACACTCCGTTTTTAAATTTGGAGTTGGCAATGGTTTTATACGACTGAAGAATTTCGATATTTTCCTGTTCAATTGCTTTCAACTGCTTCAGCTCAATCAAAGGATAATACGCTTCCGATACACTGTAATAAAGCCTGTTGCGAGCGTCGAGAAACGTCTGGTATTTTGCATCGGCCATTAGCGAAGCAGCATCAGCCTTTGCTTCCAGCGTTCCAAACCATGGAAACATCTGGCTGAGCGAGAATTTTGCCCGTTGCGGTCCAACACGCGTTTCTATTGGCGAAATAAAATAGCCAAAAGAAAACGTAGGGTCAGGTAACGAACTTACTTGCGGTACTTTTTGCAGTGCAGCCTCAAAATCCTTATACTGAGCCTGTAGCCCCGGATTATTTTCTGCTGCTATTTCAAGGTAGCTGTCCAGTGTCTGAGCAACTTGATTCCCGTTACTCACCCCTCTGACTCCCCTCAAGGGGAGAACTTTTTCCGCGGCCTGGCTTTCCCCTTTAGGGGTAGGGGGAACGCGGATGCGGAAATTTGATTTGTTTGTGCCTGCAACGCATTCAACCCTGAAATGAATATGATTATTATTGTTATTATCTTTTTCATGACTGATTCTTTTTTAATTTTCGCTCTTCGCGGTAGCTGTAAAGCACCGGTACAATGAAATAGGTTATGGCAGCAAATATCATCCCTCCAAATGCCGGGATGGCCATTGGAATCATAATGTCGGCACCACGGCCGGTTGAAGTTAAGATCGGCAGCAGGGCTATGATTGTAGTTGCCGAGGTCATTATCGCCGGTTTAATTCTCCGTTGTCCGGCTTCCACCACTGCAGCACGAATTCCTTTCAGGTTGTCGGTTTTGTTTCTGGCAAAACTCTGATCAAGATAGGTTGCCATTAGCACACCATCGTCGGTTGCAATACCGAAGAGCGCTATAAATCCTACCCAGACCGCGACACTCAGATTAATGGTTTGCATCTGGAACAGTTCGCGAATATTGGTTCCGAAAATTGAAAAATCAACAAACCAACTTTGGCCATAAAGCCAGAGCAGCATAAAACCGCCGCTGAAAGCCATGGCAATTCCGGAGAATACCATTAAGGAAGTGGATACCGATTTAAACTGGAAATAGAGTATGAGAAATACAATAGCCAGAACAAGCGGTACTACAATCGATAGTCGCTTTTCAGCGCGTACCTGGTTTTCGTAACTTCCCGAAAATTTATAACTCACGCCGGCGGGAACTTGCAAATCCCCGGCATCAATCCGTTCCTGGATAGCAATTCGGGCATCATCAACTACGGTAACTTCCGAGAATCCGTCGTTCTTGTCGAACAGAACGTAACCCACCAAAAAAGTTTCTTCGCTTTTAATGGCCTGCGGACCGCGCTGGTATTTAAAATCTACCAGCTGACTCAAGGGGATTTGCGCTCCGGTAGGAGTTTGCATCAGAATTTTTCCCAGCGATTCAGGGTCGTCGCGCAATTCACGCGGGTAACGCACTCGCACCGGAAAGCGTTCGCGTCCTTCCACGGTGGAGGTAATCTGCATTCCACCAACAGCCGTTTCAATCGTCTGCTGTACATCTTCCACATTCAGTCCGTATCGCGAAATTTTGTCCCTGTCGATGTCGAATAGTAGGTAAGGTTTTCCTACAATTCGGTCGGCAAAAACAGCTTCTGCTTTTACCGAAGGAACTGTTTTTAGAATGCCTTCCAGCTGCAAGCCAAACTCTTCAATTGTTGTTAAATCCGGTCCGTATACTTTAATTCCCATTGGCGCGCGCATTCCGGTTTGTAGCATCACCAACCTTGTTTCGATGGGTTGCAGTTTTGGCGCTGAAGTAACGCCCGGAATTTTGGAAACATTTACAATTTCATCCCAAATATCGTCGGGAGATTTGATGGCCTCACGCCAGTTGCGGAAGTAATTGCCTCGTTCATCAGGGATTAAATCATCGCGTGTTATACCTTGTTCCAACGCTTCCTGGTGTAAAAGCTTCTCACCGGAAGTCAAAACGAATCGGTCTTCATTGTCTGTTTTGAATCGCACGCGGTGACCGCGTTCATCCAGCATAAACTCAGGCTTGTAATTAATTACATTTTCATACATCGAAATGGGTGCCGGGTCGAGTGCTGATTCCACACGTCCGAGTTTTCCAACGGTCAATTCCACTTCAGGGATATTGGAAATCAGCATGTCGAGTTGCCCCAAAACTTCACGGTTAAACGCAACACCTGAATGAGGCATTGAAGTTGGCATCAGCAGAAAACTTCCTTCATCTAATGATGGCATGAATTCTTTGCCTATTCCCGGAAACTTGTGTGTTAATGTTGACCAGACTTCAGTAGTCCGAATGTTCCATCCAATTTTGTCGAAACCCCGAGCAGCAAATCCGAAAAGACTGTTGAATCCAATCCAGATGGTAATTCCCATTAGAATTAAAAATGCAGGAATGGAAAGAAATGCAGCTTTGTGGTCAAGGCACCATGTTAATATTTTTTTGTAGAAATATTCGAGTAATGCAAATGCTCCCAAAATGATAGTCAATAATATGGCAACAAATACTACATTCGTTACCAGGGTTTTGGTTGGTCCCAATGGTAGCCAGTATCTTGCCAAAAGCCAGGTAACACCAATCAGTACAATAACTATTTCAATGTACTCCAGCAAGAAGTTACCGGCCTTTTGAAAACGTATTTTCCAGCTTTGGTTAGTTGCTTCAATACTTCTTTCTTCAGTCTTCAGTCTTCCAATTCCTTTAACTGTTCCTGCCATACCAAATGCCAAAATCATCATTCCTCCCCATATTTGGCCAAAAATCAACAGAATTATTCCTGTCGGAATCAGGATGATATTCACCCATTTTCGAATGACTTTGTTGCTGATGCGTGCTCCAAAAAACCAGTGTGCAAGCGTGGGCATAATAAACAGCGAAACAATCAGTGCTGCAATTAATGCAAATGTTTTGGTAAAGGCAAGCGGTATAAATAGTTTACCTTCAGCAGCCTGCATGGTAAATACCGGAATAAAACTGACGATGGTAGTAGAAACTGCCGTTAGAATAGCGGAACTTACTTCTGCCGAACCATTATAAATTGTGGTAATCAGTGGTTGTCCGGGCGGCGCTTCTTTTGTATGTTTAATTATATTCTCGGAAAGAATAACCCCCAGATCGACCATGGTACCAATTGCGATGGCAATACCTGAAAGGGCTACAATATTGGCATCAACTCCGAAATAACGCATGGCAATAAATACCATTAGTACGGATATCGGCAGTAAACTGGATATGAGTAGCGATGCCCGCAGGTTATAAACCATGATAATAACCACGAGAATAACAATCAGCACTTCGAGTGAGAGCGCTTCTTCCAGCGTTCCCAATGTTTCGTAGATCAAGCCTGACCGGTCGTAAAACGGTACAATGGTAAGCTGGCTTACTATGCCGCTGTCCAATGTCTTTTTTGGCAGACCAGGCGCTATTTCAGCAATTTTAGCTTTTACATTGTTAATTACCTCCATCGGATTTGCACCGTAACGTGCAACAACAACACCTCCAACAACTTCGGCGCCGTCTTTGTCGAGTGCACCACGACGAGTGGATGGGCCGAGGCTTACTACACCAACATCTTTTACACGAATCGGGACATTATCCTCAACGGCAACAACGGCTTTTTCTATGTCGCCAACACTTTTTATATAACCCAGTCCACGAACCAGGTATTCTGCCTGATTGATTTCGATGGTCTTGGCGCCTACATCGCGATTCGATTTACGAACGGCCTGCATTACTTTAAGCAGCGGAATGTTGTAGGCCTTCAGCGCATCGGGATTGACATCAATCTGGTATTCCTGCACAAAACCACCTATTGAGGCAACTTCCGAAACACCTTTTGCTGAATTTAGCGAATACTTCACAAAGAAATCCTGAACTGTGCGAATTTCGTGTAAATCCCAACCACCGGTCGGATTCCCGTTTTTGTCGCGGCCCTCAATGGTGTACCAGTAAACCTGCCCGAGCGCTGTGGCATCGGGTCCCAGCGCAGGTTGCACTCCCTCGGGCAACAATCCTGTCGGTAGCGAAGCCAGCTTTTCCAATATCCGCGAACGCGACCAGTAAAATTCAATGTCCTCTTCAAAAATGATGAAGATGCTCGAGAATCCGAAAATGGATGAGCTTCGGATGGATTTTACACCGGGAATTCCCAGCAGATAAGTAGTGAGCGGATAGGAAATCTGGTCCTCGATATCCTGTGGCGAACGTCCCATCCATTCGGTAAATACAATTTGCTGGTTTTCTCCAATGTCGGGAATGGCATCAACCGGCACTGGGTCTTTAGGTAAAATCCCTGTGTCCCAGCTAAATGGCGATGTTATGATGCCCCAACTAATAAACAGAATTAAAACCAGTAGGGTTACTAATTTATTTTCAAGAAAAAATTTTATGATTTTATTGAGCATATCTTTTTTGTATGAGATTAATACAATAGAAAATCGTGATCATGAGTAGTCATGATTCTGATTGATTATCATAATAATTTCATAAAAGATATAATTGCTCTTCTGCAAGCAACTCCATTACTGTTGGTGGAGGTGGGTCGTTTGTTAATTCGAATTCTTTAGTTAATTCGTTGGGTGCTAAAATATTAGGTTCAAGTAGTGTTTGATATAGAACATCAATTTCGGCAAGAACCGGAATTGTTGAAACTACGGGTGCCGAAAAATCTTCTTTCACCTGGTAAAAATGATTTTCGTTGCTGCAGCATCCGCCATCATCACAGCAGGATTCCGCCTTGGCGAAAAAAGAAACATCAACCAGCGAGCTTTGGCAAAAATGTTTGCTCACAGCCATTCCCATTGTTGTTGCCAACAATAGAGTTGCTAAAATAATATGGCTGAGTTTTTTTATCATTTAAAATTAAAATCGCTATTAATTAAACGTTCAACAAAATTAAAGGTTTAAATAAATTTGCCAACTATAGGCAAAGTACGTTCAAACTTTACTTACAGAGCTTTGTAGCCAATCGACTCAACGGTTTCTTTTACTTTGTCCATATCAATATCATCGCCTTCCAAAGTAACCGTTTTATTGGCTAGGTTTACCGCAGCATTTTCTACAAACGCTAGTTTTTGCAGGTTTGTCTCTACATTTGCCTTGCAATGGTTGCAAGTCATTCCATCAACTTTAATTGTTTTAACTTCCATTGTATTATTATTTAATTGTGTTTCAGAATTTTGTTTTGAATTCCGGTATTTTTGAATGTATCCGTTTACGATCAATCCCAGCAATAAAATGCCTGAACCAATTTGCCACCAGGCCAGGTACCCTCCGTGGTCATGTCCTAAATGCTGTTGTGTAATTTCGGTAAACCAGTGTACCGGAAGTAAATAATCTATGATTAGTCCAGATCCCAATGCCCCGACGATAATTGTGCCCAGGTAAGTAAACAGGCTTTTTTTACCTAAAACTTTTCCAATCATGGTGATGGTGGCAGCATTGGTAGCCGGGCCGGCCATAAGTAAGACAAAAGCTGCTCCCGGACTGATTCCTTTTAAAATAAGAATAGCTGCCAAAGGAATAGAACCGGTTGCACAAATGTATAAAGGAACTGATACAACCAGGATTAGCAACATTTGCAGGATTGGCGACAGGTTTAAAAGTTCAAAGAAATCGTTGGGTATCAAGGCCGAAATTATGGCGGCTAAAACCAATCCGATTATCAGCCATTTTGAGATATCCTGAATAAACTCAACAAAACCGTATTGAAAAACATTTTTAATTTTCTGCGTAAGTGTTTTGGGTTTTGAATCTGTTTCAACAATATGTTGCTGAACGTTTTCATTTTTTGTAATTGCACTTGTAATCAAACCTCCAGAAATGCCGGTAATTAAAGCAGCAAGCGGACGAATGATAGCAAAAGGTAGTCCCATTAATGAAAACGTTGCCAAAATAGAATCTACACCGGTTTGCGGTGTCGAAATCATAAACGAAACAGTTCCTCCTTTAGAAGCACCATTTTTATACAAGGCCGCTCCTGTAGGAATTACTCCGCAAGAACATAATGGTAGCGGAATTCCGAATAATGATGAAAAAACAGAGGAACGAAATGGCGATCCATTAAAATACTTGTTTATTTTTTCACGCGGAATAAAGGCATACAAAAGCCCGGCGAAGAAAAATCCCAGTAACAGATACGGAGCCATTTCGCCTAAAATGATCGCGAAATCGCCTAAAAATTTTACTATGTATTGTTCTATATTCATTTTTTGAAAATTCTACAATACAAAGTAAAGGACTAAGAGCAAGATTTTTATTACACGATTTTGGAAATGAGTTACATCATTTTGGGTTTTCTACACCTCGTCAAGCGGTTTTCGCTTATTTTCTTTCACTTTCTTAAAGTGCGAAGGTGTTAAACCGGTAACCTTTTTAAACTGGTTGGAAAGGTGCTGTACACTGCTGTAACCCAACTGATAAGAGATTTCGTTTAAGGTAAGTTCTCCGTATACAAGTAGCTCTTTAACTTTTTCAATTTTTTGATTGATGATGTATTTCTCGATGGTTATTCCTTCAACTGATGAAAACAACTTGCTCAAATACGAGTAATCGTAACCCGCCTCATTGGCAATTACTTCCGAAAAGTTTACCAATTCTTTTCCTTCGTTTGAATAATGGGTTTTTTCTATGATGATGGTTTTTATCCGGTCGATCAGTTGGCTTTTCTTATCGTCGATCAGCTCAAAACCATTGTCGTGCAACACGGTGCGCACTTCTTCAGTTTGGCTTGTATCAAGACTTTTTGAAATGGCCACTTTGCCCAATTCGATGTCTTCGATTTGGATATCCAGTTTTTCAAGTTCCTCTTTCACCACTTTTATACAGCGATTACAAACCATATTTTTTATGTGCAGAACCTGTTTCATTTAGTTGAATTTATGCACTCAAACAAAGTGGCAGAGGGGAGACATCTTAAATCCCGATGGCTGTGCATCGGGATACCCGCCTGCCGGACGGGTAGGAGTTCGACTTGATAATTTCAGTTCTCCGTCAGTTAACGGATTCTGAAATTAGAGTCTCACTTACTTAAACGACTGTTGAAGAGCAACCATTTTTATGGCAGTAATGGCAGCTTCGTCACCTTTGTTGCCTAATTTACCTCCGGCACGGTCAAGCGCTTGTTGTTCGTTGTTGGTAGTAAGAACACCAAAGATAAACGGTTTGTTGTACTTTAGGTTCAAATCTTTTGTGCCTTGTGTTACGCCCTCGCAAATATAATCAAAGTGGCGGGTGTCGCCTTGTATAACACAACCCAGCAGAATTACAGCATCTACATTATCTAATTCTGCAAAATACTGTCCGCCCAAAGGAAGTTCAAATGTACCGGGCACATATTTTACTGAAATATTCTCATCGGCAGCACCATGTTTCATTAGGGTGTTAACAGCACCGTTCGCCAGTGCCGATGTAATTTCCCAGTTCCACTCGGCCACAACAATGCCAAAACGCATATTTTCTGCTGATGGTACCGAATTAATATCGTATGCTGATAAATCTTTTGTTGCCATAATTCAATGTTTTTGTTTTGCCACTGTAGCAAAAGTAATGTTTATACAAACAAAAAACCCCTCCGAAGAGGGGTTTTACTATCTTTTGAATTCTTTTTTTAATTCAATTTTGTTTGGATGCGAGCAATGTAACGTTCGGCATTTGTGCCTTCCGAAGATTCCGGATATTCCGTTTTTATATCTTCGTACAACGCCAGCGCATCTTCCAGTTCATCCATCGATTCCAACAGGTTGGCTGCTTTCATCATATAAACCGGCGTAGTTAATTCATTCTCGGTAACCGAATAAGCTTTTTTGTATTGTTTCAATGCATTGTCAGTCTCACCCAATTCAAGATAGGCATCGCCTTTTGCACCTTCAGCAACAGGAGCCAAAAGCAAATCATCGGTATCAAAATCATTTAAATAATCCAATGCATCTTCGTACTGTCCAAGGTACAGATATGAAATACCTGTATAATATTTTGCACGGTTTGCCGATTTTGTAATGCCGTAATCGTCAATAATATCAAGGAAACCCAGATAGTTTCCATCGCCGTTGATAGCCAGATTAAACGAATCTTTTTCGAAATAATTTTCAGCCATAAACATTTGTGATATTGCTTCGTCTTCTTTTGGTTGCACATAAAATTTGCTAAAACCAAGAAAAGCAGCAACAACTAAAATAATTCCACCAACAACATAGCTGATGATCTTCGAATTATCCTCAACAAACTGTTCCGTTTTTGTTAGCGCACTTTCAAGTTCCTGTAAATTGTCAGCTTGCTCTACATTCTTCTTTGCCATTTGTCTCTTTTTCAAAATTGTGCCGCAAAAATAGCTTTTTTTTCAAAACTGCTAATCCAATGCTCATTTTATTTTCCAGAATAATCAACATAAAACTGTTATTAACTGCTTTTTGTCAACATTTCAGAAATGTGCAGGCTTTTTATTTAGTTTTGTACGAACGAATGCAAAGAAATAAATGATGCACATTGAAGAGATTTCAATTGTAAATTTTAAAAATATCCTGGAGGTTAAGGCCGGCTTCTCGCCAAAGCTAAATTGTTTTATTGGCAAGAATGGGGCAGGAAAAACCAATATGCTCGACGCCATTTATTACCTGTCGTTTTGCAAAAGTTTTTTTAATGCTACCGATCAGCTGAATATTAATCACAAGGAGAGTTTTTTCATGCTGAATGGAAATTACAGCCGCATGGAATCAAAAGAAAGTATTAATTGTGGATTGCAAAAAGGGCAAAAAAAGCAGTTTAAACGAAATAAAAAGGTTTATAAAAAGCTGCAGGAACACATTGGTTTGTTGCCTTTGGTGATGATCACTCCGTCGGATGTAAACCTGATTTTGGGTGGTAGCGACGAACGCCGAAAGTTTATGGATGGTGTAATTTCGCAGTATAACCAAACCTACCTCGATGATCTGCTGAAATATAACAGGGCGCTGATGCAGCGGAATAATCTGCTGAAACAATTTGCCAGCGAACGTTATTTCGATGAAGAATTGCTGGGTATTTGGGACGATCAGTTGGTGGAATACGGTTCGCACATACACGAAGAACGAACCCGCTTTGTGGAAAAGCTGATACCTGTTTTTCAGCGGTACTATAATTATATATCGGAAGGCAACGAAGTGGTGGAATTGGTTCATCAGTCGGATTTATATGATTCGAACCTGCAGTCGTTGCTAAAAACATCGTTACAAAAAGATCGAGTGGTGCAGTATACAACTGTTGGAATACATAAAGACGACCTGCAGCTAAAAATTGGCGATTACCTGATAAAAAAGCTGGGCTCGCAGGGACAAAAAAAAACTTACCTGGTGGCGCTAAAACTGGCACAGTTCGAGTTCATAAAAGAGATTTCGGGCATAAACCCGATACTTTTACTTGATGATATTTTTGATAAACTGGATCAGCACCGGGTGGAGCAAATTGTTACGGCTGTAGCAGGCGAACAGTTTGGACAGATATTTTTAACCGACACCAATCGCGAGCATCTCGATACTATAATTAGAAAGATGGATGCCGATTATCGTATTTTTAAAGTAGAGAACGGAAAAGTAGAACTGGCACAATGAGAAGAAGTAATACACAATCGTTAAGCGATATATTAAAAGACTATATCGAGCAAAACCGCATGGAGCGGAAACTGAAAGAAGTAGATATCGTTCAGGGCTGGGAAGATCTGCTTGGGAAAACTATTGCCCGCTACACCCAAAAAATTTATATCCGGAACAGGATATTATATGTTGAAATAACTTCTCCTGTGGTAAAAAACGAATTGTTTTTAATGCGCGAGGAAATTTGCCGACGTATAAATGACAATGCAGGAGAAGAAATGATTACCCGAATTGTTTTTAAATAACTTAACAAACTATGGATATTGACGAATTAAACGAAGAATTTGGAGTTGAAGGCGAAATCGGATTTATGGAGCTTGATGGCGATTTGCCTTTTATAACGATAACAAACAAATATGCCGAAGCTGATATTTGCCTTTACGGAGCACAAGTAACCAGTTTCAGACCAATGAGAACAACCGATGTTTTGTGGATGAGTCCCTACAGTGTTTTTAAGAAAGGCAAAGCAATTCGTGGAGGTATTCCGGTTTGTTTTCCGTGGTTTGGCCCCCATGTTAGTGATTCGGCCTTGCCACAACACGGTTTTGCCCGGATTTTGATGTGGGAAGTTACCGCGGTGGATACTTTAGAAAAAGGGGAGAGTTATGTTTCAATGCAACTAAAATCATCGGAAGAAACAAAAGCGTACTGGCCGTTCGATTTTACCGCTGAAATGATTTTTATTATTGGCGATACCTTGTCAGTGACATTAAAGATTACGAATCCTTCTGATGTTTCTATTTCATATACTTCGGCGTTACACAGTTATTTTAATTTATCGGCTATTGAAAACATAAAAATTGCCGGTTTGAAAGATGCACATTACGAAAACCAGTTGGATGGAAATCGATCCATTCAGGAAGAAGAATTGTTAAGTGTCTCCGAAGCTGTAACACGGCATTATTTCGATACTGAAGCTGATTGTATAATTCTGGATCCGTATTTTAATCGCCGAATTCGAATTGCGAAAGAAGGTAGCAAGTGTTCAACGGTATGGAATCCCGGAGCCGAAGCGTGCGAGCAAATGAGTGACATGCCCAATGATGGATACGAAACTTTTGTATGCCTCGAGACGGTAAACAAAATCAATGACCAGATTGAACTGTCACCGGGGGAAGCGCACGAAACAACAGCGCTAATAAGTGTTGAATAAGTTGTTTACTCGTAGTCGTAAAACCGTTCGAAAGTAGAAAAGAAAAAGTCGGCTTCGCGCGTAGCTGTTTCATCGCTGTCGGCACCATGAACTGCGTTTTCGGTAACACTGCAGGCAAACATTTTGCGCACGGTGCCTTCGGCAGCATTTTCAGGGTTGGTGGCTCCAATCAATTTACGAAAATCTTCAATGGCATTTTCTTTTTCTAAAATGGCGGCAACAATTGGTCCCGAACTCATAAACTCTACAAGCTTATTGTAGAATGGTTTGCCCTTGTGGACTTCGTAAAAAGCACCGGCCTGAGTAGTCGACATTCGTGTAAGTTTCATCGCACGAATTTTAAAACCGGCATCGTTTATCATTTTTAGAATTGCGCCTTCATGGTTTTTTTTCACCGCACCGGGCTTAATCATTGTAAAAGTTCTGTTTCCAGCCATTTTAAAAATTGTTAGTATGAATATCCGTTATAAATCATAATTACTATGTAGCACGTCATGCTGAACTTGTTTCAGCATCTTTTACACCGATTAATCACCTGCTTGAGAGAAAGACCCTGAAACAAGTTCAGGGTGACATCTTGTTTGTGACTAATTGCGGACATTCAAAATTGTTAGTTATTTAAAAATCAAATAAAAACTTGTCTTATACAATATTAACAAAATTTGAGAACTATCGGTTTCCCTGCGAGGTAAGATTTTTTATCTTTGCCAATTCTAATTTTTGAATGTTTTGAAAAATACTGACATAGAGATTATTACATCAATAAAAGCATTGCTCACAGCTTCGAAATTGAAGCTGGTTATCATTCCGCATGAAAATCCGGATGGCGATGCTATTGGCTCGGCACTGGGATTGGGTCAAACGCTTAAAGATTTTGGCCATGAGGTAAAAGTTTTGTCTTCAAACGATTACCCCGTGTTTTTGAAGTGGTTTTCGACCGATGTTCCGGTAATTATTTACGACAAAGAAAAAAAGAAAGCAAAAAGTTGGCTGAAAGAGGCCGATGCAATGATCTGTTTAGATTTTAACGAGGCCAAACGTGCAGGAAAACTGGCGAAGAAAATTCTGGAGTTTGAAAAGAAAAAGGTATTGATCGATCATCATCCATACCCAACGCAGTTTTGCGATTTTATGGTTTCCGAGACTTCATACAGCTCAACAGCAGAGTTGGTTTTTGATGTACTTGAAGCAACGGGTTTGCACGAAAATTTGTCGCAAAAAGCAGCCGAAGCATTATATACCGGTATTGTTACCGACACCGGAGGTTTTAGCCACAACTTTTCGAAAAACACATTTAAAGTAGTTTCCGAATTGTTGAACTATGAAATTAACACGGATAAAATTCAGTCGTCGGTTTTTCATAATTATTCGGCCGACCGAATGAAGTTGCTGGGCTATTGCCTGAATGAAAAAATGCAGGTTTTTCCGGAGTACCGAGCTGCGGTAATCAGTATCAGCAAAGAAGAACTAAAAAGGTTTAATTTTAAATCCGGCGATACGGAGGGGTTTGTAAATTATCCGCTTTCGATAAAAAATGTAGTATTCAGTGCTTTGTTTATTGAGAAGGAAGGACATGTAAAAGCATCTTTTCGTTCAAAAGGAAATTTTCCGGCCAATGAATTTTCATCGAGCCATTTCAATGGTGGCGGGCATTTAAATGCAGCCGGAGGAGAGTCGGATTTAAGTTTTTACAAAACTTTATTAAAGTTCACGCAACTTTTACCCGAGTATAAGCATCAGTTGTTGGAAACAACAATTTAAAAATATTAAAAATGAATTTGAAATTAGTTACAAGATTTTTATTGGCGATTATTATTGGAGTTGCAGTAGTTTCGTGTATGGACGAAGGTGAAGAATATATTCCGCCAACACAAGCAGAAGAGACAGCTATATTAAATGAGTATCTCGATACGCTGGTAAACAGAGGTTTAGATATTGACACAACTGCTTTGGGTGTTTATTATGTCATCGACTCGGTTGGAAATGGCATTTACCCGGTTAACGGCGATACCTGTGTGGTAAAATACACCGGTTTCTTTATTGGTGGAGGTGTATTTGATTCAACCGGAGACAATACCTGGGAGTTTGTTTTGGGTACTGACGGACTGATTGATGGCTGGAATGATGGGATGAAAGTTATTGACGAAGGAGGAGAGGGTTATTTAATAATTCCATCCGAATTGGGGTACGGCGAAACCGGTTATTCAAGCGTTCCTCCAAATACTTCGTTAGTTTTTGCTGTTGAAATGGTAGAAATAAAACCACTTAACTAAATTTGCAGCGAATTTAGAGTTGAATCGCATTATTAATAAGTAGAAATAATTAAAGATCAGATGAAGAAAACACTATCATATTTTTTGTTGATGCTGGGGGCTGTTGCCTTTTTTGCCTGCGACGATGGAATTGATTACGAAAAAATGAGGAAAGAAGAGTTGGCGCTTTTGGATGATTACATGGCGATTGCCCATCCGGGAGCAGAAGCAACTCCGTCTGGTCTTTATTATTTTAATGAACCGGGAACCGGAGAAGGTGATACCATAAAAGCAGGCGACCGGGTTCAGTTATTTTATGCTACCTGGGCGTTAATTGATGGTCCTGACAGCATTTTAGTAGATGAAACAAATGGTTATCTCGAAGGACACCGATATGAACCCTACGAGGTTACTGTGGGGGGCGGAAATTCAATCAGTGGACTGGAAGAAGGCTTGACATATATGCAGCCCGGAACAAGATCGCGGTTGGTAATAAACTCTGAATTAGCTTACGGTCAGCGGGGTTCAGGTGCTTCTATTGGAGCTTTTCAAACAGTTTTAATGGAAGTGGAGATCTATAAAGTTGTTCCATTCGGACTTGAAACCGATGAAGAATAGTCTGCTGTTCGCTTTATAATATGAACAGAGCACAAATTTTAAAAAAATTACTGCCTGGTTTTATTCCTCTATTTGTTTTTATCGCTGCCGATGAAATATGGGGGACTAAAATCGGGCTTTTTGTTGCCATCGGGGTTGGTGTTGCAGAAATGACCTGGATTGCAATAAAAGAAAAACGTTTTGAAAAATTTGTACTTTTCGATACGCTGTTGCTGGTTATTCTTGGCGGTGTTTCGATTTTACTCGATAACGATATTTTTTTCAAGCTTAAACCGGGATTGATTGAATTGATTCTGGTTGCTATTCTTGCCATTTCGGCATTCTCAAAGATAAACATTGTAGGATTAATGGGGCAACGCTACATGAAAGATGTGGCGTTTAACAGTGCCCAAATGCAGCAAATGCGAAAAAGTATGAAGGCCATGTTCTTCATCTTTTTAGTACATACTATTTTGGTGTTATATTCGGCCTTTTACATGAGCAAAGAGGCCTGGGCTTTTATAAGCGGAGGCTTGTTCTATATTATTTTTGGCGTTTATTTTTTATACGAATTATTACGTCAGAAAAGAAAACAAAAGGCTCTTGCAAACGAAGAGTGGGTGCCTTTGGTTGATGAGCAGGGAAAAGTTACCGGGCAGGCACCACGCAGCCAGGTACACAACGGAAGCAAATTGTTACATCCGGTGGTGCATTTGCATGTGCTGAATAAGAAAGGATCGATTCTCATTCAAAAACGACCCGTTGATAAACAAATCCAACCCGGGAAATGGGATACAGCCGTTGGCGGTCATATTTCAGCCGGCGAAACATTGGAACAGGCACTTAAAAAAGAAGCTTTTGAGGAAATTGGGTTAAAAGAGTTTTCAGCAAAACTGCAAAAAGTGTACAAGTGGGAATCGGAGGTGGAAGCCGAATTGATTTATTTGTTTACTACCTACGATTATAAGGGGTTTGGCATCCAGTCAAACGAAGTAGACGAACTCCGATTCTGGACCAAAAAGCAAGTCGCGAAAAACCTTGGCAAGGATGTTTTTACACCCAATTTTGAGGTGGAATTCAAATTACTGCAAGAACTCAAGCTTATTTAATAGACTATTTTTTTACCCCAATAAAAATATCACGGGTTGTTTATGCAAATCGGGAACACCTGATTTTTTCCAATCCTGAATAGATTTGGTTTGAATAAACTCATTCTCTCCCGTAATATTGGCTGCCACACAAAACAATGTCGATGGAGAGCAGGCCTTTAGAACATCACTAATTAACTGATTATTCCGGTAAGGTGTTTCAATAAATAGTTGCGTTTGACGCGTGTTTTTTATCGTTTTTTCAAGTGTTTGTAACTCTTTTACGCGTTCCTGTGGTTTTACCGGCAAATAACCTTTAAACGCAAAATTTTGCCCATTTAATCCGGAAGCCATAAGCGCCAGAAGTATAGAAGACGGTCCAACAATCGGTACAACTTTAATCCCTTGTTTATGCGCAATTTTCACCACTTCTGCGCCAGGGTCGGCAACACCCGGGCAACCGGCTTCGGAAATTATTGCCACATCATGTCCGTCAGCAATTGGCTTCAAAAAGTGCGGCAAATCGGTGGTAGTGGTTCGCTTATTTATTTCGTAAAAAGTACATTCATCAATATTTATTTCATGGTTTACCTGTTTCATAAACCGGCGTGCGGTGCGTATATTTTCTACGATAAAATATTTTGTATGGCTAAGAATCGATTTCACCTGTGCAGGTAAAACAGTTTGCCAGTCGCCATCAGCCAAAACATTCGGAACGAGATAAAGTGTTGCCATTCGTTAAAAGATTTTTGCAAAAGTAGTGATTCTTGTTATTTCACAACTGCTTTTGTTAATTTTACCCGAAATGGAAAATCCTTCAATTAAAATAAAAGCAACTTTACTTGGTACGGGCACTTCTCAGGGAGTTCCCGTTGTAGCTTGCGAATGTGACGTTTGTACCTCAAAAAACAAAAAGGATAAACGGTTGCGATCATCATTACTGCTAAATATAAACGATAAGAATTTTGTGATTGACGCAGGGCCTGATTTTCGCCAGCAGATGTTACGACAAAAGGTAAAAACGCTTCGTGCAATTCTGCTGACACACGAGCATGTCGATCATATTTTTGGTTTGGATGATATCCGGTCGTACAACTGGGTGCAGAAAAACCATATGGAGATTTTTGCCGAAGAAAGGGTGCAAAAAGCGATCAAACGCATTTTTGATTATGTGTTTGCGAAATACAAATATCCGGGCATCCCGAAGATGGAGCTTCGCGAGGTTGAAAATGAGCCGTTCGCTATCGGTGGTGTTACGTTTTTGCCTATTCGTTGCTGGCATCATAAATTGCCTGTTTATGGATACCGGGTGGGGGATTTAACTTACATAACCGACACCAATTTTATTGAAGAAAATGAATTGGAGAAAATTGCCGGAACAAAAATTCTGATTATTAACTGTCTGCGAAAAGAAAAGCATCTCTCGCATTTTAACCTGAAGGAAGTGCTGGAAATTGTAGATCAGATTAAGCCCGAACAAACTTATCTTACACATATTAGTCATGCTTTTGGTAAGTACGATGACGTAATGAAAGAACTACCGGAGAATGTGTTTATGGCTTATGATGGGTTGACCCTGGAGCTCTAAAGAAACTTCTGAAGTTCAGCGAAATTATCTATTCTGTTGGAGTGATTCGAGTCTGTATATTTTCTCAGTTGATCGAATAAAACAGTATCAATTCCCAAATCTTTTCCAGCCTGAATCTCGGATTTTATATCGTCGCCAACGATCAAAACCTCTTGTTTTTGTAGTTTGTATTTATCCAGAATCAATTTAAAAATATCCTTTTTGGTTTGATTCGACTGTTGCAAATCAATGATGAATATTTCTTTAAAATCAGCGCGGATACCAAGTTTGTCGATTTTGCTATTTTGCAGTTTGCTAAACCCCGAAGTAACCAGAATCTTTGTTTGGGGAAGTTTTCTCACCAACTCATAATCTTCAAAATACTTCATCGGATCATCGTAAGTCAGGTTGTTGTGGATAGCCATACATTCTTTCAGCAATTGCTCACTAAACAAAAATTCGCTGGCTACCTTTTGAAAAGGAGTACGTTGTATTTCCAGTTTAATGGCGTCAAAATCTCCTTTGTATTCACCACTTTTTTTAATGGCAGCAAATAAGGTTTTAAATAATTTTGGGCCAATAGAACTTACCGGGTAAATGGTATTGTCGAGATCGAATATCAATACAGATTTGCTCATGATTGTTCTTTTTTTGTTCGTAGCCAGGGAATAGTGACTGCAAGTGCTGCAACCAGATAAATGATCCCTGCCAGTAAAAATGCCTTGTTTAAGCTTATATTATCTGTTATCCAGCCAAGTAGCGGGCCAATTCCTGCAAAAGCAATTCGAATGATAAAATTTCGAACGGAAAGCATGGTTGCACGAACTTTACTGTCGGTATACTGGTTGATGTAGTTTTTAAATATTGGAGTTGCCAGTCCGCGTACCAAATAGAAGAGAAACAAAAAGCCAAGTCCCCAATACGATATGCTGATTCCGGCGAATACATATCCGGCCGAGAGCAAAACAATGACCAGTAGGATCGACCAGCGTTTTCCCAGAAACTCTTCCACTTTGTAGGCGAAAACAGTCGACACGCCAACCGTTAAATTCAGCGCTGTCCAAAACACTCCGAAAAGCTCAACCGGCAGATCAATGGCCTTAAAAAATGGCTGAACAAACCAGGCAAAAGTAAGCGTTGCTGTTCCGGTAACCGACGACAAAAGAATTGCGGTGCGTAAATTCTGATTCGTAACAAAAGTGTTGTGTATATTCTGAATCATTTTCTTAACCGAATGAGTATGTTTGGCAATGTGAATTTTTGGCTCGATCATCGTAATTGCTGCTGGAATAGCAATGGCGGCCACGGCAAACTGAAAATAGAAAGGCGTACGTAAACTAATGGCTGCCAAAAGGCCACCAATAACGCCTGCAATGGCTTCGGCAAAATTACCTGCCGATGTTATCCGACCTTCTTCGCGAACGTATTTATCGGTTCGTTTATCGGCCTTTAAACTATCGTACAACATGGCCGAATCGGCACCCGAAACAAAAGAATGTCCGAAGCCCAGAATCATTTCAGCAATAACAAAAGCCCAAAAACCGTAGGAGAAACTGTAGATCAGAAAACCAAAACTTCCCAGAATACTTCCGAGTATCAATGTTTTTCTGCGACCCCAAACATCGGCCATCCAACCTGATGGAATTTCCATACCAACAATGGCAATAGAATAAATAGCTTTCAGCACAAAAATCTCGTGCATTCCCATATCGTTGTTCTGGTAAAACAGTACAACAACAGGCATTACCATATTAAACCATTTCGAGATCTTTACCAAGTAAAGGCGTGGTATGTTTTTACTGAAATTTGCCATCTGATCAGGCGCAAAAATAGTGTTTACTTTTTACTCCCGGTTATTTTAAATGTGTTGTTGCAATTTTTAATTTAAAAAGCGAAATAGCTTTTAAATTGATAGCAGAATTATATTTTTGCTTTCACAGACAGAACAATGAAGTTATTTGAAGTTAGAGAGAGATTTCGAGAGTGGAATAATGGTTTAAGTGGCTAAGCTAATTAAATTAGGATGTTGCTCGTCGTTTTTCATTTTAACTTTAAACGACTTCTATTAAAAGTATTAACAGCACAAGCAATTGTGAAGGGAATCAGCACAAAGACAGCAACATAAAATCTTAGTGCTATTGTTTTCCGTAAAATATTTACGAAATGAAACTTACAATACCAGAAGGCTATCAGTCGGTTTTAGATGTACAACAAACCGAACAAGCCATTAAATTAATCAAGGATTATTTTCAGGAGAATCTTGCTGCCGAATTGCGTTTACGCAGGGTTACGGCTCCATTATTTGTAAAACAGGGAACGGGTATTAACGACGATTTGAACGGAATTGAACGTCCGGTGTCGTTCCCGATGAAAGACCTGAGTGAAGAGCGGGCAGAGATAGTGCAGTCGCTGGCCAAGTGGAAACGAATGGCAGTGGCCGATCTGAAAATTGAGGAGGGTTTTGGGCTTTATACCGATATGAATGCTATTCGTCCGGATGAAGAGTTGACAAACATCCATTCGTTGTATGTCGATCAGTGGGACTGGGAACGTGTTATTTCGCGCGAACAGCGTAATCTTGACTTTTTAAAAGCTGTGGTGCGAAAAATTTATTCGGCGCTGGTGCGGACAGAGTTTTTACTGTGCGAGTCGTTTAAAGACATTAAACCGGAACTACCGGAAGAATTAACCTTTATCCACACCGAGGAGTTGGCAGCAAAATATCCTGATCTTACGCCGTTCGAGCGCGAAACAAAGGAAGCAAAAAAACACGGTGCAATTTTCGTTATCGGTATTGGTGGTGAAATGCCAAATGGTGAGATTCACGACGGAAGAGCGCCCGATTACGACGATTGGAATACGGAAACTGTAAATGGTTTTAAAGGACTTAATGGTGACATTATACTTTGGAATAATGTGCTGAACAGGGCTTTCGAAATATCATCGATGGGAATTCGCGTGGACGAAGCAGCATTGCTCGATCAACTAAAAATACGTAATGCTGAAGAACGCAAAGAAATGTTGTGGCATCAGAAACTGCTGAATGGCGAATTGCCGCTTACTATTGGTGGCGGTATCGGACAATCGCGTTTGTGCATGTACTTTTTGCGTAAGGCACACATTGGCGAAATTCAGTCGAGTATTTGGCCCGAAAAAATGAAAGAACAGTGCAAGGCTGCTGGAATTGACCTGCTTTAATTGCAGCAAATAATAATAGCTTTAATTTAATAATTCTGCAATTTTAATTATTTCAGAATTGGTGTTTGTTATTTGCAATTAGATTTATACTTTTGCAGCGCAAAATAAGGCTGCCCCGGTAGCTCAGTTGGATAGAGCAACTGCCTTCTAAGCAGTAGGTCATGGGTTCGAATCCCGTCCGGGGTACTTGATAATAGGGGAGTAGGAGCGAATCTTACTCCTTTTTTGTTTTAATGGGTGCAACATAGGTGCAACAAATCAGCCTAATGCCATTTCAATAAATTCATCATCCAGATCATCCTTAAGACAGTAATTAAAAGCGGTATGATTGCTTTGTAGCTCTTCCCACACCCAGTACTGCTCAAATTGTTTAAGCAGCTCAAATGACCATTTTAAGCCCCAGTAAGAAGACAATAAATCCCACTGTAGCGTATCTTTTCTTTCCTCCAAGAATTTAGTGGGTATAGGTAAACTATTAAATGGATCGGCACCAAGATTTAATGTGCAGTTTAATTTTGTTAATAGCAGCATAACAGCATTTTCGTTATACTCGGGTACTTCATATACACCAAAACCAATATCCTTCCAATAGATCTGTTCTGCATTTGTTTGCTCCTCGGCTCTTAGATAAACGTCATTTGCTTCTGGATAGCCTAAAGTAATAACTCCAGGCAGTAATTCACCATCCTCTTCTGAAATTATCCGAACATCCCTCGGTGGAATTTCTGTTGCTGATCTTAACCGGGCGGCAAATATTTTTCGCATATTATCATCCCATCGAATAAATGAATTTGATCTAATCCGATTCCAATCCAGTATTTCTTCGTATTGTAATAATTGAAATTTTGTCAATGGGTACAGTTCTGAAATGAATACAATGAATATTGAAATGTGTTTCTTCCAAAAGGTTTCTTTCATTTTGTAAAAATGTAAAGTATTAGCATAAGAAATGCCACAATAATCAATCCTGTAAAAAAGGTCTTACCAAATGATTTCTCATCCCTACTGTCATAAGTATTTTTTCATTCCACTTTCTGAAACCATCACCCAATAAGGCACTGGCGACAATTATGATAGCAAATAGAACCGCTATTCCTAAAATAACATTGATTATGTTCATGGTTAAAATAATTAGGATTGCAAATCCAACATAAAAGTATTGACCTCACCGGCTACAAACCTGAATTTATTTATAAGCTTTTCACCTGTTTACAAATTTGAAACAGATAGCTGTTGATACAAAATCAGCAAAACACTGTCTGTCAATCAATTATTTATCTGCTGAGATAGATCTTTTTACCGGTTCTGTTACTTTCACGTGCTGCGTCTAAAATTTCAACAACAGTTAAATTAATTTCGAGAGAAGATAAGTCAGTTGGTGATATTTCTATTTTTCCTCTTATCGCTGCTGCAAAAAAAGTAAATGGGTCACTAAATGAAGTTTCACTTGAATCTATCCTTTTGGTTTTTTCTTTTGATTTTTCATCTAGTCGGTATCGAATTGTTTGTGCATCATCAATAAAAATGTAGCCGGTTTTTCCATATATATGCATATCCTTTCGATTGAAAGGCCAGTTCCATGAAGCATGAATAATTCCCTCCATTCCCGGGTATGAAAGGACGATAGTGGCATCATCATCAACGTTGGGGTAAACATTTGGTTTGTACTGTTTTAATTCAGCATACACCGAAATAGGTTTTTCACCTTTTAACAACCAAGTAATTAAATCAGCACCATAGCAACCAAAATCGGTAACGGCACCTCCTCCATTTAAAATTGGATCTGTAAGCCAATCTAGAAATTCATTGTTTACATTTATCTCTTGTGGCCCTTTATGTCCATCGTAAACGATGATTTTAAAAAGCTCACCCAACTCCCCATTTTGAATCATTTCATAACCTTCATAGTTCGATGGATACCATGACGTTTCATAATTTGTCAATAGCAAAGTGCCAAAATTCTGAGCTATCTTTGCCATTTTCAAAGCATGATCATTACTAACAGCTAAAGGTTTTTCAATCATAACATGGATTCCCTTGGGGGCGCATAATTGCACTACTTTTAAATGTTCGTATATTGATGTGAAAGTAACTACACCTTCAGGCTGTGTTTGCTCAAGCATTAAATCCAGTGATTCAAATAATAGCTTGTCATCGATATCAAATTCCCTAGCATAACGAGTAGAAAGCTCAGTATTACTCTCTGCAATTCCTACTATCTGAATGTCCTCTCTATCAAGATTTTTTAGTAAAGGTATCACATGAGAATGTGATAATCCTGCAATGCCAATTCTCACTGGTTTCTGTGCAATCGCAGAATTAAAAACGATAAAAAAACAAAATACAAGCCGAATTATTTTCATATACATTAATTTGAATTATTTAAAACTACTGTTTCCGGAACTTCGTCAATTCCGAAATAATGATGCTCAACGCTGTTGTCGTATACTTTTACAATCCTTAATCCTGAGGGCGCATCTCCGAGAGGCTTTCCTAAAGCACTTGTGGTAATCAAATGAATACCTGTATATTCAGCAGAAGCATTTTCGTGAAGGTGCCCTGAAAATATGGCTTGCACATTACTTTCTTTGAAAAGTGAAAGGTATTTCCTTCGCTTTTCAAGACTAATATTCGAATAGGATTCTTGTTCATCAACTGAATGAATAAAGAAGGGGAAATGACAAAACAATATAACTTGCTGTGCATTTTCATTGTGTTCTAATATTTTTTTAAGCCAGTTATATTGTTTTTCTTCAAAGTTTACTACATCATCTTTTATTAAGCTTGAATTAAAGCCTACAAATAGAATCTCATTATGTATGAATGAAAATTTGTCGTAACCGTAATTTTTAATGTATCTTTTAATACTACGACTATTTGGCTTATTTCCAACATCATGATTGCCTGGTGATAAATAAACAGGAATATCCTGATTAATTTTCCTTGTTATTCGCTTGAATTCATTTATTTGAGTTTTATCTTTTCTGTTATTTACAAAATCACCCGTTATTATTACAAAATCAGGCTTTAGCCGATTGACTTCGTCTACCGCTTTTTCGTAAAGAAAAATTTCTTTCTCAATTCCAGCATTTTTTTCATACATACCGAATTGTGGATCTGTTAATTGTATAAAAAAGAAATGCTGCCCCTTATCTTGACATTTAACTGATTGAATATTGACACCAAAACATAAGATTAGAATAATTATGACGTGTATATTTAATTTCATCATTTTGAATAAATCCTTCCAAAGATTTTTAACATTATTAGTTTAACATTAAATTAGTTTAACATTAAATTTATTGGGAAATAAGTAAGGATTTTATTTTGTCATAGATTACTGTATTTTCATAGATTCCTTCAAATTCTTCTGCTCCGGGACCATATGCAAATACGGGAACCATTACTCCAGTATGTCCACCCGTACTGTACTCTCCTTTAACTTTACCTGTTTTGATTTCACCACCAGTCAAGGCTAATCCACCTGTTTCATGGTCAGCTGTAACTACAACAAGGGTTTTTCCATCTTTAGAAGCAAACTCCAAAACCTTTCCAATAGTTTTATCAAAATCAAGCATATCCTCAACAATATATATGGTACTTCCAGCATGACCTCCCCAGTCAATTTGAGAACCTTCTACCATTAAGAAAAATCCCTTTTTATTGTGGTCTAAAATATTTATTGCAGCTTTAGTTGCAATGGGTAACATGTCTTTACGTTCTTCAATTCTTCCGTTATGTTCCGAAGCAGTAAAACCGGCAATTTTTCCTGAATTGATCATTTCAATTTCAGTAATATCCTGCAGTACCTTATATCCTTTTAATGTAAGTTCATTTACCAGATTCCTTCCATCTTTACGACGGGTAAAGTGTTTGTATCCTCCACCAATAAAAACGTCAATATCTGTTTTTAAAAAATCGGCTGCAATTTCTTCATACATATTCCTGTTTTTCTGATGAGCAATAAAGGAGGCAGGAGTAGCGTGAGTAATTGACGAAGTTGATACCAAACCTGTGCTTAATCCCTTTTCTTCTGCTTGTTCAAGTATTGTTTTAACAGGAATTGTGTCAGGATTTACTCCAATTGCACCATTATATGTTTTTACACCAGTTGAAAGCGCTGTTCCCCCTGCCGCGGAGTCAGTTATATAGTTATTAGCTGATTGTGTTTTTGAAAATCCAATTGATTTAAAATTATCCAAAAATAGTTTCCCACGATTTGCAGTTATACCTGCAAAAACCTGCGCAACTCCCATTCCGTCTCCAATTAATAAAATAACATTTTGTGGTTTTTTCGATTTAAATCTATTTGGAAATATTTTTACTTCATAATGATCTACACCTTTATATATTTTTTCATCTTCCTCTGCATTTTCATTGAGATAATTATTTTGCGCTATAGAGGCCAACCCAATTATCATCAGAGCATATAGTGAAATTAATTTTTGAGTCATAATATTGTATTTTAAATTAATACTTTTCGATACAAATAATTTTATTCTTTTAAAAGACCGGATCTTATCGAAAAAATCCGGTCTTTAATTATTATTAGGAAATAGTTGGGTTAGGTCACCAACCAGGATTTTGTTCTAAATTAGGATTAGTTAGTATTGCACTTTCAGGAATAGGATAAAAGTAATTTTTTTCTTCCCACTTCCTTTCAATGGTATTCAACCAGGTAATTTCACCATACGTGCCATTAGTCAGTCTATAATCGTTCGGTTTCCCGCCGTAGAGCTCGCTTACAGGAATGGCTGGATAAGAAGGAGCTGTTGTTGGCGCTTCAATGTAATACAATACATCTGGAGAGCCATCCTGATTTAAATCGAGAGGAGTATCAATTGCCGGAACATAAATCCCATTCCACTCCATTTCCATCAATTCACCTCTATGCCATCTTACAACATCGTAAAACCGTAAGCCTTCCTGAAACAGTTCTATTCCTCTTTCTCTTCTCACTTCCAAAATTACAGGATCGGAAATTCCTGGAAAGTATTTCTCCTGCAAGTAGGGATCTGCGACAGTTGGTTTTGTTGTTAATCCTCCTGTAATTCCTGCACGTGCACGTAAAGCACCAATGGTAGCTTCCCAATCAGCATCTGTTAATGCACCTAATTCTGCTTTTGCTTCAGCATAATTTAATAATACTTCACCATACCTGAACATTGAAACAGAATTATCATTTAAATCCCTGGTATCAACATTAATATCATCTAAACACCATTTAATCGGTTGATAACCTGTATAAGAATACAACATATTAGGTGCTGATTTAAAAGGAACATTGTTATTCAAACGTTCGTAATCTCCTAAACGAATGGTTTGCTTTAACCTAAGATCACGATCAACTACTTCTTCATGAAATTGCATTGTTTCGTAACCTGGGGTATCTGTAAAAGGTGTCCCATCTAATTTTAAATAGGTATTTACAAAAGTACGAATAAGGTTAAATCTGACTCCTGTTGTTGTGCTTGTATAATACCAGTTAGCTGCATGCGTTTTTCCAAAAGCTGTGCTCATAACCGCAGCAAGCATTATTTCATCGCTCACAGGTGCTGAATTTGTGAAAATTTTACGGTATGATTTATCTGGCCCGTCATCTGTATAAAGTTTATATCCAGATTGATCCATTATCGCTTTTGCCGCACTTGCCGCTTCATTTAACCAGTCGTTTGCTGTACCCTGTAAGCCCAAATTAGTATGGTATTTTCTGAATGTTCCTTCAAAAAGACACACTCTTGCTTTCAAGGCATATGCAACCCATTTAGTAACCAAACTTCGCGATCCATCAGATTCTAAATCGATATTTTGAGTAGCAAAATCTAAATCGGCAAGTACATTTTCCATTACCAATTCACGTGGATCTCTTCCCTTGTATAAATCCGGATCTTCAACGTCAAGAGCCTTATCTATCCATGGGACATCGCCATATCTTTTTACTTTTTCGAAATAGAAAAATGCTCTAAAGAATCGTGCCAGACCTAAATAATGGTTCCTTACACTCTCCGGAACTCTTTCGTCGGTACAATTTTCAATAAAAAAGTTGAAGTTTCTTAAATGATCCCACCCCCAATCACGGTCGCCGCCAAGAGCAACAATGTCATTACCAGAGGCACTCCCATCATCGTCGGAAGTTGAACTATAGGCCCCAGGCATGATAAAGGCAGGAGATCCCCTGCGTGCTGCATAATCGGACATGGCATCAGCGGTATGGATATTATTTGCACTTGGCAAAAAATCGTAAAAAGAATAGGAATATAATTCAAGTCCTGTTTCACTCCCAAAGACAGCATCTTTTGAAGTAGTATCTTGTGGTATTTGCTCTAAATCACAACCGATGAAAAAGGTTGTCATTAATATTAGCCATAAATATTTTATTTTCATGATGATAGTTTTAAAATTTTAATTAAAATGTTACAGTTAACCCAATACTCAAGCTTTTCAGCATTGGATAATTATAGCCATCACCAGTACCGCCTAATAACGCGTCTCTCGCACCTGTATTTTCAACATCTAGATCACGTGTTATTTTATATAGTGGTGACCAGGTCCAAAGATTTTCTCCCGAGAAATAAACCTTAGCATTCTGGGCACCAATTTTTGATATCAGACTCATAGGTAAATTATATCCTACCTGAATGTTTTTTAATCGTATGTATGCAATATTTTGTAAATAATCGGTTTGTGGATTATCCCTTAGAATGCCTCCACTTCGATTAGCTACGCGACCAACATATCTTGGCATATAGGCATCAGGGTTTTCAGGCGTCCAATGATTATCTAAATGCCAGCGTGGTAGTGGGTTATAAGGTCTATTGTACTGCCCCCAAAAAGCACTTGCTTCTCTACTTGGGTACCAATCTTGTCTCCCAACACCCTGAAAAAAAGTCGAAAAGAAAAAACTGTTCCAATCAGCCCCTAAATTAATTCCAAACGTATATCGAGGAGCCTCATTCCCTATTATTTTCCTATCTCCTGGATCATCAAAACGGTTAGTACCCGGATCAACTTTCCCATCGCCATTTATATCTTTTAATTTTATGTCTCCTGGGAAAATAATTCTGGCATTAGTAGTTTTAAATCTACTTTGATCCGCATGACTGTCAATATCTGCCTGGTCTTCAAAAAAACCATCATTTGTATACCCCCAAATTTCGCCAACAACCATCCCTTCGTAATAATCATCCAAATTTTTATCTGGATTATTATACCTTGTAATAACAGATTTATTATCAGCAAGTGTTAATCTTAAATTATAATTAAAGGGCTTCGATTTCAAAATAAATTTATCTCTCCAAGATAATGCCACTTCCCAACCTTTTGTTTCCATGTCGGCATAGTTACCTTTTGGAGCAGTCGCGCCAAATACTGCTGGCAATGTCATCCCAATAGTGAACATATCAGTAACATCGCGTTGATAAATGTCCCCAACAAAAATTAAACGATTAGAAGCCATTGCTATATCCAATCCTATATTAAAAGTTGTTGCAGTTTCCCAAGTAAGTCCATCAGGAATAACTTCCGGCTTACTTGTTGTTTGAGGTTTTGTCCCCCCAAGGATATCACCTGACTGCCCAATTTCAAATATTTCTTGATATACGTATGCAGCAATATTACCATTTCCTAAAGAACCATAAGAAGCTCTCAGCTTAAGATTTGAGATTAGATCATCCGAAACGTTCCAAAATGATTCGTTGGATATTCTCCAACCAATGGAATAAGAAGGAAATAAAGCATATCTTTCGTTTGACGGAAATTTTGATGATCCATCGTACCGTGCATTAACTTCAAATAAGTACCTATCTTTAAAGGAATAGTTTAAACGCGAAAATCCTCCTAAAATATTCCATGCAGTATAACTGCCGTCTACATTAATATCTTCTCCTAATGCCAAGCTTATATCAATGGCATCTTCGAATATCAAGCCATTCCTTTCTGCTTCCAGCTTTCGATATAACGATTCTTCATAATTGTAGCCGACAAGTATTTTAAAGAAGTGTTTTTCATTTAAGGTGTTTTCATATTCAGAATATATATTTAATGCTGTATATTTAGTGTTACGCCAGATGTCCAAAATGTCGTCATATTTTGTACCAACATAAGAAGTAACACCAGGGCTTTTATCATAAGGAACCTTCACTCTTATCCTTTTTTGATCATCATTTGTATTTTGAAAAGTAAAATCACCTTTTACCCTAAGTTTATTGTCAAGAAACTGGGCGACAAAACCATTGGTACTTTTAAATACCCGTTTGCTTAAATCGTAGCCACTTTTCCCGTACCACATATTACCGACATGATAAACTGAAGTATGGGTAAGAGTGCCATCAGGATTAAATAATGGTGACATTGGATTTCCTTCATCGGCAATATTTCTCCAGACATTTCCACCTTCTCCTGTTTGTAGAGGATTATGGTATTTTGAACTTGAATATTGTGAGTTGCTGTCAAATCTCAACCATGGAAATACCTGAATAGAACCTTTTGCCCTAAAGTTTAACATTTCATAATCATCTGTATTATAAGTATATAAACCATTTTGCCCAAGATATCTGCCACTAATCATAAAACTTGTCGTTTCCGAACTTCCGGAAACGGTAATATTATGGTCGTTGGCGGTTGTAAAATCTTTGTATAACAAGTCGTACCAATCGGTACTACCATAATATACATATTCTCCGTTTTCCGGATTAACATCCCAATCTTTGGTATAGGCATCTGGATTTTCCGACCTTCTTTTTAGTTCTTCTAAATACTCTTGAGAAAACCGAATTGTTTTATTTGCTTTACTGGGATATGAACCTTCCCAGTTATAAGTTGCCTCGTTAAACATTTTTGCCCAAGTGTATCCATCCCAAACATAATCAGGAATAACGACTGGACTTTTCATCGCAATATTTCCAGAATAGGTTATGCTTGTTTTTTCTTTCGAAGGATTTCTGGTAGTAATTAAAACTACACCAAAAACCGCTCTCGCTCCGTAAATAGAAGCTGAGGCAGCATCTTTTAAGAGGGAAATACTTTCAATATCATTGGGATTAATTAGACTAGGGTCTCCCTCAACTCCGTCAATAAGAACCAGCGCATTACCTCCCTGTCCAATTGATGTTGTACCTCTAATATTATAACTTGGTGATGTATTTGGTTTCCCATCAGGGAGTGTAATATTCAAATTGGGCATAACCCCTTGAAGCCCCTGTGTGATATTGCTCATTGCGCGATTTTCAAATACCTCACCTGTTACCTGGTCGACAGCACCAGTAAGGTTCGCCTTCTTTTGAGTTCCATATCCAACAACCACTACTTCATCTAAACCAATTTCTTCTTCGGATAAAGAAACTGCAAATTCAGTTTTATCTCCAATAGGAATTTCCTGAGATTGCATCCCGATAAAAGAGAAAGCCAGAACTTCTGCTGATAAAGGAATACTTAGAGTAAATCGTCCATCTGTGTCAGTAACTGTCCCAATGGACGTTCCTTTAACAATTACTGATACTCCGGGTAAAGGATTTCCGTCTTCCTCGCGCACAATACCCGAGATTTCCTTTTGCTGTTGTTCAACCAGCTCCATTTCAGCATATTTCTCAAAAGTGGAATGGACATCAGCATTTTCGTCTTCAAGAATTACAATTTGTCGATCATAAATTTTGTAAGTATTGTCGGTAACCTTAAACAATTGATCAAGAATAGACTCAACAGTTTTATCATTCACGTTGATACTCACCTTTCGATTTAATTCAACGTTCTTTTCATTATACAACAAAATGAATTCGCTGTTATTCTCAATTTCCTGAAATACCTGTTTTACTGAAACATTATTTAACCTTAAGTTAAACTTGGTAGCCTGAGAATAGCTATCCGCCGCTGAAGTAGCAAATACAATTAGCATCAAAACGGTTAATAGTTTCATCTTTAACAAAATTTCAGCCATACTCCCCCGAGGAAAGTGCAGCAATGTTCGCTTTTTTTCATAATTTTGAACTGTTTAGTTAAATACTTTATTTAATTGAAAATGAAAGTCGCTGAGCCCGCCAGCTCATCGGCTTTCCTCATTTATCGTTTTTTCATTTTATTAATTTTTTCTTCTATTATAATATTGTCTCCATCAATTCGATAATCTATCTCCGAAACGTCTGCAAGAGCCATTAAAACATCTTCCAGAGAAACCTTTAAATCCAATTTTCCCGTTATTAACTTTGATGATGTCAACTCCTTTGCAACGTGAAAATTAACATCGTAAAATCTTTCTAACTTATCAAGAACTTCAATCAGGTTTTCTTGTTGAAATTGTAACCAGCCATTTGTCCATGCAATATAATTTGCTGCATCTGGCTCGTCAATAATTTTTATTTCATTTTTTTCTTTGCTAAAACTTGCTCGCTGAAAGGGTTTTAACCTAAAGTGATTTTGCCCAAATCCCAAAGATTTTGGATTGCTAACAATAACAGCACCTTCCAGGAGAACAGTCTCAACATTTCCATCCTCCGGATATGCTGAAACATTAAAATGGGTCCCTAATACCACTATATCCAAATTTGCAACATTTACTACAAAAGGTTGGTCATTTTGATTTATTACTTCAAAATATGCTTCTCCTTCCAAATAAACTTCTCTTTTATCCAATGCGAATTTTGAAGGAAATGCAAACTTACTTCCTGCATTTAGCCATACTTTTGTTCCGTCTGCTAATAATAACTCTGTCTGTTTACCATAGGGCAGTACTACCTCATTCAATAATTTATTCTTACTAATTTGAACATCTTTTTTGGGAAGATCAATCACACTGTCGTTGTTTATCGTCAAAGTACTATTATTTAATACCATTGTGGATTTGTCCTTTTCTAAAGCAATTTCCTTTCCATCTGGCAATATAATACGAGCTTCATCATTTTTGACTTGCTCCTCATTAAACATGAAAATAAAACGATCTTCTTTTTCAAATAAGTGATAGTAGCTTAGAGCACTGAAGCTTATTAAAATAATTACTGTAGCAGCCCAATAGAATATCCTTCTAAATTTTAAATTGCGGACCTTTTTTTTATGCAGCTGATTAAATTGATCAATTTTTATCCATATTCTCAGGAAATCCTCTTCATTCAAAACTTCATGAGAATCTTTAAGAAGCAAAATTATTTCACTAGCCATTTGAGCTCTGTGTTTGAGATCAGGATGGTTTTTAATAAAATCAATCCATTTATTGTTATTATCTGACCGCAAAATCCAGCCGATAAAATCTTTATCGTCGAGAAGTTCTTCAATACTATATTTTAAATATTTCGAATTCATTAAGCTCTTTTATTAATAATATTCTGAGAAAGCAAGGTATCTATCAAGTTACAAAACAAGTTATGTAAAAGCACTTCCCATAAAGGCAAGTGCTTTTCTTTCTAACTAAACTAAAAACATTTTAGCGATTACCTTTTATAATAGAAAGGAAGATATTAAGAGTTTGTGGACAAAATTTTAATTACTTTTTAGGACCATTTTTCGAGAACATAGATAGAAGTATGAGCACATTATCCTTAATCATTATGACCTTTAATGCTTTTAATGCTCTAAATACCTGCTTCCTTGCCGAGTCATATTTAAGGCTCATCAAATTACAAATTTCTTCATACTCAAATCCACAGGTGTAACGATAAAACAAAATTTCTCGTTGTTTGGTTGTCAATTCACTTAGTCCCTTTTTTATTCTTTTGTCTCGAAGGGTGAGATACTCCTTTGAGATTAACTCCTGCTCAATAGAGTAACTAATTTCGGGAACTGGGACGCTTACATATCCTCCCTCGGTATTACTTTTTTGTCTACTAAGATTTTTAAAAAGTTTTCTTCTGAATGAACAGAGTAAATAATAACGAATATTATCTGTTGCTCCCAAATTTTCTCTTGTACGAATCAAATCAAAAAACAGATCCTGAATTGTATCTTTTATTAATTCATTGTCCTTTGAAAATTTTCTACCGTATCGAAATAATAGATGGATATTATTGGAATATATATAGGAGAGGGCATAATTTTCGCCTCTGCAAAAGTCATTCCATATCTTTTCGTCGTTTTTCATTGGTTTAGTTCATCTCAAATATAATTGCTATAAATCAAAGAACAAAATTCGAATGCTTCTAAATTTTTCACATCATCTATTTGATGATAAAATATTTTATGTTTATATAGTCTGCAATAGGTTAATAAGCCAAAGTTGATAGAATGAATCGGTCATTCATATTAGAGAATCAATTCGAGGCAATTCTTAATTACGATAGACGTTGCTCAAACGATCAAACTTTCACAGCAAAGTACCAACCAGAATAAGCTCTGCCACCGATAATAAACACATCTTCCAGCTTTAATGTCATTTTAACAGCCTCTACTGTGTATTCTTTTCCTTTCTGAATCGGTGGAACATCTTCTTTCGCTATGACCATAAATGGGCAATAGATCCTTTTTACCTCTCCTGTATATAAGACAATTAAAACACCCTGAAGTGCCTCAAATATTCCATGATTGATTATACTTGACAGACCAAGCAGCACTCCCAATACTGAAGTAGTATTTTTGATAGTTCTGTTGAAGTACACCACTCTAAAAAGTTTGCTTCCTTATTAAAATTTTATCTCACAGATTTCGATGCTACTAGCGACATTATAGCAACAATTATCCAAAGTATTACTGCTCGTATCAAGATGTAGGCTAGTAACTCTTTGCCATAAAGTAATGGATCTATTACAGCTAGGCTGACAACCAGAGCCAAATGCATCAAGATAACCAAGAAAAGACTTTTGGTGTTTTTATAAAGCCAGACCATTAATATTCGATAAGCAGGTAACCAGCTAAACAAACGTGCTATTAAGAGGAGAAAAGGGACTAATTCAGTAAAACTATTATCTTCCCAAAACAATATTAAATGCCAAGCACCCCAGATTATACCAACTATTAATCCGGTATAGAGAATACCGTGATTTCTTAATAATCTTGGAATTGCAAAACCAGTCCATCCAATTTCTTCAAAAAGTGCCACAAATAAGCCTCCAATGGTCCCCAGCATCAGAATACTTACAAAATCATCTGCAGTCATGTAATTGGGTTGTACATTTTCAAAAAAAAGAGAGAAAACAACTAATCCTGCGAATGTTGTAAGAGGAGCTGTCAGGAGTGCAACAAGATACCATTTGATATTTACATTCAGCTTGATTAGCCTTGCAAGTAGGTGTTTTAATCCTTGTAATTTGTCGTAAATAAAAAGGAGCAATAATCCTGCAATACTTGGTCCAAGTAGAATAGTCATTCCAATAATTTCCTGCTGTTCTTTTGTAGCAGGAATGCCGTCTGATCCAAATATGACATAAATTAACGACCAGGAAATAATAAACACCAGTAGAAAGAATATTGCTACTTGATTTTTATGAAGCATCGGTTTCATTGATCTTATTAGGTTAGCTTTTGGAATCTGAAAGATAATGAAAATATCCATCCATCTTTTTCTCTTAAGGAAAATGGATGGATGGACAATATTTTAACTAACAAACCAATGATGTTTATTCAGCCCTAAAGCTTCATGTAATCCACCAACAAATTGTTGGCAACCTACATTCCTGTCTAAGAATGAATCAATGTAGCTCATCTTGTTAGCACCAGTAAATAGATTGTATAGCTTCCACAGGTTGATATTGCCCAAATCATTTCTGCAAAAGGATTCATCAGAATAATAGTCCTTGACCACAAGATTCACCTACCCAGGAATAATTAGAAGTTCCAGAGTGGTTTCATTCAGTACAATATCCAATGCATTCAAATCGTTTCGGGCGTTAAACGAATTCTTATTCCACACTTTTTTTTCCAAATCATATTTCATGGTGAGTGCATAAAGTCGAATATTTTTGGCAATGGAGGGCTCGGTTAAGATGGCAGCTGCCACATTTGTAACAGCACCCAGGCAAACCATGTTTAACTTATTCTCAGGCGATGCCTTTTGGGCCATTTCTATGATGAAATCAACTCCTCCCGATTGGGGGATTTGTGCTCCTTCGTAATAGCCCCACGAATAACCCACCATTTTTTCGCAGCCCGGCGGATGCGGAATATACTTTCTGTTACACTCCTGTAGCAAACGTTCGTTTTCCATTTGCGAAAGCTGAAGTGTGTTGATATTTTTGGTGGAATAGCTGTTCCACATGGAGTCGGTAACCAGTTGCGGGTTGTTAAAATGTGCAGAAATCAAAGCTTGCAATTTGACTTCATCGTTGTCGAATGCACGAACTATGGCATACAAGTCGTCCATTTCATTGCCGGTATCCGCATCGATGATAAACGTTTTTTTCTGTGCAAAACCTGTTATAGTTATACTAATAGCAAGTAGTGCCAATACGATTTTTATATGGTTCATATTCATGTCTTATTTCGTTTCCAAAAGCAACAACCAGTCGTTGTTTTCACCCGACGACGATGGGGTAAACGTTTTAATTCCTTCGCTGCTGAAATTACCGATTTGTTGCAGTTCTCCATTTCGCGGATTAAACCAACTGGCTTGCACATTTCCCTTTAGCTTGTTCATTACCACCTTTACCGGCTGGCCTTTTGCCAGGTAAATCATTGCAAACGATTTGTCGGTAGAGCCGGCCGCGGCAATATAATTTTCTCCTTTTGGGGTGATACCGTAAACAAACGATTGATCGGGTACCAGATTATAAAATCGTTCTTCCATTATCTCGCGCAGGTGCATCATATCGAAAGCTCCGGGGCGGTCCATCGATTCGCGCCAGTCGTATAGACATGGAATAGCAATCTCGCCACCTTTTTTTTGCATTTGCCAAATGGCATTATTGCCGTAAGTATAACCACATGCGCCCGATAGAAAATTCCAGTAGGCATGAACCCGAATGTCGTAATCGCTGAAAAAACCATCTTTAAAGTGCGAACGGTTCTCAATAAGACCATCTGTATCAAGTACTCCGGTAGGCACTCTTTTTTCAGAATATTTTGAAAAATCCATGTGCTTCCAGAATTTGATGGCAATATCTTCATACGCCGGTTCGCCATCAACAAAAGGTTTCTGCGGATGAAGTAGCATCAGGTAATTGGCATAATCATATACATTAATATATTTTGATCCGTGTCCGCTTTGATACATATTAAAGTCGAGCCATTCAGCATTGTGAAAAAAGTATGCCGAATGCGAACCACCGCGCGGATGAAAGGTCATCAGGTGATTGCCGCCATCACCTTTTTTTAATCCGCCAGCCATGGAATTCCAGATTTGATACACTTGTTTATTCAATACATTCCTGTCGCCACCCAAAATCCAAACCACTGGTTTATTTTTGTAACGTTCTCCCAAAAATGCTCCGAAAATGGCGGCATTTTCGATAGTGAAAACCTCAGGGCCTGCACCCGGATTGGCCGATTCTATTTTATCGCCCCAGGTAGGCAACATGCCAATGACAAGTCCTAGTTCTTCTGCTTTATTTACAATAAAATCAACATGCTTGAAGTAGGCTTCGTTGGGTTGTGCCGGGTCTAAATCAATCAGTGGAACATCTCCATATGAATTTGGTGTTCGCAGTCCGTCATTTTCTGCCAGCACTACAGCCTGAATCACAGAAAATCCTTTTGCTGCACGGTTCTCGAGGTATTCAACAGCTTCTTCGCGGTTTAGTTTGTGGAACAATTCCCACGCCGTATCGCCAATCCAAAGAAATGGTTTTCCTTGGTTTGTTTCGAGATAGCGTTGTGATTCATTCACCCGAAGTTGTTGTGAAAAGGTACTCGCTGAACAAATACAAATAAGAGTTATGGTCCAAATTATTGTCTTCATAATTTTTTTGTTTTTCTGTCATTTCGAAGTAAGAGTGGCTGAGAAATCTGTTAATTGAGATACTGTAAGCATCAGATTCCTTGCTTCGCTCGAATGACAATTTTGTTATAATTTCCGTTTTAAAAATTTATCGATCTCAGTTCGTGTGGGAGCTGATGGCTGGGCACCCATTTGGGTTACCGAAAGTGCAGCAGCAGCGCTGGCAAAACGCAATGCATCCGCCGGAATCATCCCTTCCGCATTTGCTACGGCAAAAGCACCACAAAAGGTATCGCCGGCAGCAGTGGTGTCAACAGCATCTACTTTAAAGGCCGGAACAGCGATTTTCTGATCATTAGTAAGCATAAATGCTCCTTGCGCACCGAGTGTGATAATCACTTTTACTACTCCTTGCTCAATCAGCTTCACAGCTGCTTTTTCAGCATCTTGTTCATTTTTTACTTGCATTCCGGCCAAAAATCCGGCTTCTACTTCATTCAAAACCAAGATATCAATTTTCGGGATGTAGGAAAAGTCAAATTGACGGGCCGGTGCAAAATTCATCAACACAGGAATATTTCGGGCATTGGACAGATCGATGACATGTTTAATCGTTTCTTCCGGAATTTCGTATTGCATCACAATAATTCCAGCTTTCTCAAGAACAGGGAGTGCCTCGTCAATTCTTTCAGGTGTTAGATTATAGTTGGCTCCCGGGGCTACTGAAAGGTAATTGTCGCCTTGGTCGCCAATCATTATTAATGCATGACCACTGGCAATTCCGACTTCTTTAAAAACAAACCGGGTATCAATACTGTCGTTTTTATAATTCTTCAACATTTGTGGTGTGTAAGCATCTTCGCCCACTGAACTGACAAAAGCCACATTTCCACCGGCACGGGCGGCAGCTACCGCCTGGTTGGCCCCTTTTCCTCCATATACCTGGAAAAAATCGGCGTCGGTCACTGTTTCTCCTTTTTCTGGCAGGTGATCCATTTTCATGATTAAATCGACATTTGAACTGCCGATGACTACTATCTTTTTATTCATTATTTAACCCGTTGTGCGGTTTAATTTGTTAATAACCTTATTAATATCTATAACTAAAAAAAGTTATGCATAATCATGATATTCAATATCTTAGAAGTATAAAACACCACATTTTTACTTCTGTTATGCATAACTTGAAATCAAATTACGACAGATTCTTTCTCATTACCAAATCTGTATTTAAAAATCGCATCAACTCTTTCGATAATTTCTATTCGTATAGAAACCGCCCAAAGATGTCTGATTGTCAAATTATTGCGTTCTCTATTACTGGCGAGTCACTCGGAATCGACAGCGAAGCTTTTTTGTGGGCTAAAATCAAAAGCGAACATGCTGATGATTTTCCCAACCTAATCGACCGAAGCAACTTTAACCGCAGAAGAAAACGCCTTTATCCTTTTATCGAAGAATTGAACAAGACTGTAGCCGGCTTTCTCAATGCAGGAGAAGACTGTTTCCTGGTTGATTCGATTCCCATCCCTGTTTGCAAGAACGCCCGTGAACAACGCAGCAGGATTTGCAAAGAAAACTTTGAGACAGCACCAAACAAAGGCTATTCTGCTGTTAATAAAACCTGGTATTACGGCTACAAGCTTCATTTGCTTACCTCTGCAAACGGGGTTTTTCATAGTATGGACTTAAGCAAGGCTAGTGTCCATGATGTTCATTACCTGTCGCAGGTAAAGCATTCTGGGCTAAACAATTGTATCCTGCTGGGAGATAAAGGATATTTATCCAGTTCTCAGCAAATTGACCTGTTTTCTTCCTGCAACGTTAAACTGGAAACCCCCATGCGGGCTAATCAAAAAGCTTACACTTTGTACCCACCTGTTTTTAAAAAGTTTAGAAAAAGGATCGAAACATTGTTTTCTCAACTTTGCGACCAGTTCATGCTTAAACGTAATTACGCCAAAACACTTATTGGATTGTCAGTCAGAATACTCACAAAAGTTACTTCGGTGACTTTACTGCAATACATTAATTTAAAGAACGGTAAACCAATTAATAATTTAAAATATGCCCTGGCAGTTTAAACCGCACAACGGGTTCATTATTTAATTAAATTATAGACATTGGATTCAAGAATTATACTTCATACGTTAATTGACTCTGGCAATTACAATGAGTGAGAGCCCAAGAATAAACAGCACGAACATGGCCGCCAGCAGTTTATTGGTACTTTTTGGTGCTTTGGCAAACTCTTTCCACACAAAAACTCCCCAGGCCGCAGAAATCATGGTTGCGCCCTGTCCGAGCCCGTAACTGATTGCGTATCCGGCATGCTCCGAAGCAATCAGGTTGAATTCCATTGCCGCGCCCCAGATTAATCCACCCAAAATCCCAATGAGGTGAAGTTTGGGACTACCCAGTTTGAAATAATCGGTGTACGACACTTTTCCGCCGGTAACCGGTTTGTACATAAACCAAGTGTTAAATACAAAATTGGAAATAAATAGCCCGATGGAAAAAACGAACATCGCTGAATAGGGCGTAAGCAGCCCGGTAACGGGATTGGCGAACTCTGTGGTCATTGAAGCGGCCACAAAACGATAAAAGAATCCCATCAATACACCTGCAATTATTGAAATAATAATACCTTTTTTCTGATCGCCGGATTTTTCCTGTGGCAAACGTCGGTAAGCAAATGCATCGACGATGATAGCTGCTACCACGAGTGCTATTCCAATAACTAAAATTACCGGATTTCCGAGTGGAACGGCAAGATAATTAACCGTTACTCCAATTACCAAAGCCAGTCCAATAGCAATAGGAAATGCAACGGAAAGCCCAGCAATTGCGGTAGCTGCAACCACCAGCAAATTAGCAATATTAAATACAACACCTCCAATAAATGCCGACGATAACGCTGAAATATCAGCCTGTGTCAGGTCGGTAACGAAACTCCGCCCTTCGTTTCCTGTGCTTCCAAACGTAAAGCCAAAAAGTAGCGTGGTTAAAACCAAACCAATGGAGTAATCCCAGTAATAAAGCGGAAACTCCCATTTTGACGGTGTAAGTTTTAGTGTATTGGCCCAAGAGCCCCAACCCAACATGGTAATAATGCAGAAAACAACTGCAAGCGAATACGAATCGACAATGTACATGGTTTTTAGTTTAAAGTTATAGGTTAAAAAGGTGATGGATCTGCCGAACTGTAGGCAGAAATTTTCTTTTATGTTATTAGCTGCGTACTGTAAGTCTTATTAGTCATTATTTTTAAAACGTGTTTTTGCATCTTCAAGAATTTTTACGGTAGCAGTGGCTCCACACCGTGTGCAGCCTGCTTCTTTTACGGCAATCAATCCGTCGAGCGTGCGCACACCACCGGCAGCTTTTACTTTTACCTTTGGGCCAACACTGGCCTTCATAAGCTTCAGGTTTGGAATAGTGGCCCCGGTATAAGAGTATTTGCCGTCATCGCCTTTTACGAAACCAAATCCTGACGATGTTTTCACATAATCGGCATCTACTTTTGTGCAAATTTCGCACAGCTTTACAATGTCTTCTTTTTGAGTAACATAGTCTGTTTCAAAAATCACTTTAACAATGGCACCGTTCTCATGACATTTTTGGGTAACTGCCGCAATTTCTTTTTCAATATAATCCCAGTCGTGCTGCAATGCTTTTCCAATGTTGATCACCATGTCGATTTCCACAGCACCATCGTTGCAGGCAGTTTCAGCTTCGAAAACTTTCACCGAAACAGCCGAATTTCCAGCCGGAAAACCAATTACGCACCCAACCAGAACATCGGTGTCCTTTAATAATTCCGCAGCCTGTTTAACAGCATAGGGCTTCACACAAACCGAGGCTACATTGTAGGTTGCCGCTACATCACACTCACGTTTCAAATCTTCATCGGTCATCGTAGGATGAAGAATGGAGTGATCGATCATTTTTGCAAGTTCTTTTACTTTTTCCATTTATAAGTTAATTAAGTTATAATCTCACTAAGCCTGTCAACCAGGCTGCACTGTGTGGAATCCAGTCCTCGTCGGTAAACGAAAATGGTCCGTCGTTTTCTTTTTTGGGTGCAACATCATACACAAACTGTTTTCCGGTAGAAAATCCGTTGCAGATTACACCACGAGTCTGGAACCAGGTTCCGGCCCAACGTTCGCCAATGTGGCATATCATACTTGCAGGAAGTGCTACTCCATCGGGGATGTCGGTACTAAAAACAACACATCCCTGTTTCATATTTTTACGTGTAATTCCTGCATTCAAGCCTGCCAACCACTGCAGATTTCCATAGGCGATGTTTTTCAGTTTCGGTTCATTGAGTAATTCTGCAAGCTCAAAGGCCAGGGCGGCGGTGTATCCGTAAATGGCATTTGTGCCGTGAAAAGTTCCGCAGAACCAGATTGGACCTTCATCTTTAAATATTCCCTGCGGAACAAGCAGGAATGGATTTTTTTCGCATCCCGGGATTAAATATCCATATGTAAAATTGAATAGCGTTTGTCGCCATTTTTCAGCGTCTTTATGTTTTGGGTTGTTTCGAAGCAGGTCGATAAGCGGCATAAGGTAATTGGGGTAAATCTGGCCTATATCAGCGCCAAACTGTGTGCCGTTATCGGAAGGAACAATTCCGTGCACCCATGATGGTTCGGCGTGATCCATGCTCTCGAATTCGTAAAAATGACCGTAAAATCCTTCCATTGCTTCCGACTTTTGAATCTGCCGTTTCATTATTTTTTGAGCAAAATTGAACGCATCTTTTTTGGCTCCTTCAACATCTAATTTATTCATTTCTAAAGCTGCGCTGCATAAGGTTACCAAATCCCGGGTTAACCATTCATCATCCGGGATTTTGGCATTATTATTTAAACCACGTTGCATTTTCTGGTAACCATATTCCCCAACTGGTTTTGCAGTGTTTAGTAGCCAATGGTAGGCGAGCTCCGCTGATTGCTTGTAGTTTTGTTTCTCTTCAGAATATTTTGCAGGAAGAAGTTGAACCGCTTTGGCCAACGCAATTACAGCTTTCATGGCATCGTTTGGCAATACATCGTGTTCGTGTCCCACCACATCGTGCGACATCGAACCCCGGGGGAAACCCAGTTCTTCCGCTTTGTTTTGCGTCATAACCAAATAATCGCAACCTACTTTAATTTGGGTGTAAATTCTTTCGAGCATCGCTATATTGAACGTATTTTTTTTCTGATCCAACAGTTCTTCCAATGCTATTATCATGGCACTTTGTGCCGGACTTTCCACCCATTTTGTTCCGGCATCCTGCCAACCTGCGCCAACGCCTGTAAAATGCCGTCTTCTTTCGAGCATATCTACTGATGACCATTCAATAGTTGAATCCCAAAGAATATTTTCATCTACTTTTAGCCCATTGGATCGAAACATTATTTTGTCATCGTAATCAACCTCAACATGCCAATTTCCTGGTTCCCTGATATCAAAAAAATCAGCTACCCACCAGTGGCTTTTCCATATTTCTCCCCAGTATTTAAAAGATGTTTTGTACCTGTTTTCATGTTCGGATGGATTCAAGACACAAGATGCATTCTCCGGCAACATTTCCTTTTGGGGCAAACGAACAATAATCCGAACCGGGTAGCCCATTTCATAACCAACCTGCGAGAATAATAATCCTGCCGGTCCGTCATCAGGTTGCCAGTTGTTTTCCTGAAAAACGGGATTTTCGTTCTTCAATATTGTTTCATTTGTTGCGTAAGAAGACAGGGTAGTGGCGCCTACAATTCCTGCACTTGTAACCAAACTGGTTTTTACGAAGTTACGCCTTGAATACGATGGTTTCTTATTCATTCGTTTTTGGTCTTTGTTAATTTACAGATAATAGCTGTTGCCCACCGGATATGCCGAGGTGTCGCAGTATAATTCGCTGTATATCGTTAATTTCGGATTTGAGGTTAAAAATTTTATGGAAATATGAAGCAATGGACTGGTACTTTCAATTCCAAAAATTTTTGCATGTTTTTCGCTGGCAAATTCAGACCTGATTTCCTGGGTTGAACCTACAATCTCAATTAAGTAACGCTGACTTAACGTTTTAAAAAATGAGCCATCAACAAAATCGGTCGCTGTAAATTGAGGAAGCTTAGTATTGGGAAACCAGTTTTTTTCGAGCATAACCGGTGTTTTTCCAACAAAACGCAGCCTTTCAAAATAGAAACAAGATGCATTCCTATCCGTTTCGGAAACAGGCAATATTATTTCATCGCTCCATAATGCTTTAATTGGATGTTGCAGAAATTTTGTATTTACACCTTCACCAACAGCCTCTGAAAATCCCTTAACATTTAGTAATCCTAAGGTATGTCTGCGTTCTTTAACCCGGCTTCCTTTGCCATGAATCCGCTCGATAAAACCTTCTTTTATTAGTTCATCGAGTGCTTTACGTGCAGTAGTTCGGGTTATGGAAAATTGTTTGCACAATTGATTTTCGGAAGGAATAAAATCTCCCGGATTGTAGGTGCCCTGCTGAATTTGCTGCTTCAGATGGATCTGTACATTTAGGTATTTTGGTTTCGTTTTTTTCATAATTCTCAGAACAAAGGTAAAAATATAACTTGTACGTACAAGTTGGGATTGTAAAATTTAAAAACCACAAGATGTATTTCACTATACTGCGACATTCTTGTACGATAATTTTTCAATAAAAGACAGTGTTTTTACTGATTGTGGCAATGGCGAAGAAACATATCTACCCCGCAGTAAGTCAATGATTAATTATTTCAACAAATATCCGGAAAACAATAACGTGAGATTTTATACCCGCACGCGGATTTTAGATCGTTTAACCGTTTTTGCCTGGAGCAAAGATTGCGTAGCTGATAAAACTAGCAGAAAATGGCTTCGCGAAAATACACTTGAAGAGCTGATTAAGAATACAACCATTCGAGGAGTTTATTCACATCGTTTGCAAATAATTTGAAAATAAGTTCCCGAACCAATAATTAATCACACAAGGAAATTTCAAAGCGGGAGAATTAATTAGAAATAAAAAGTTCAACCAACAATTCTCTTAATATCTAATTGTTTTTCGGAAAACTAAACCCAATATTGATGAAAACCTAAATGTATACATATGAACCTAAAACTACTGTTGTTTACTTTGAGTACAGAACAGTCTACACTTTTCTGAGAGACACTCGAGCTTCTAAAAACACATATATTTAACAAGCTAATTCGTATTATACTAGTACTTGCTACATTTTATACCGGTAGCAAATGAAAATAGTTTAGAAGAGGATACGAAAACATTCAAATACATTTTATATTGCACTAAATTTATTTAGATATGCACCAAAAACTAATAATAGTTGTAATGCTTTGCCTTTTTTTATGTGGCAACGTACAAAAGACAACAAGCCAAACCAAACAGAAAAAGAAGGGCGAAAAACCCAACATTATTTTTATTTTAACCGACGATCAGCGTTGGAGTGCATTGGGTTATGCCGGAAACAAACTAGCTACAACCCCCGAAATGGACAAATTAGCTGAAGCTGGTGTGTATTTCAGAAATGCCTTGGTTACAACTCCTATCTGTTCAGCAAGCCGTTCCAGTATTTTTACCGGACTGCAGGAACGCACTCATAAATATACTTTCCAAACTGGAGCTATTCGCAATGAATTTATGCAAAATGCTTACCCCTGCTTATTAAAACAAGCCGGTTATTACACTGGTTTTTTTGGAAAGTTTGGAGTTAATTACCCTGAAAAAGAAACATTATTTGATGTTTTTGAAGACTATGATCGGGCAAACCAATACAAAGACTACAGAGGCTACAATTATAAAACGTTGAATGGTGACACTGTTCACCTCACCCGTTACACAGGTCAAAAGGCACTTGATTTTCTTGATAATGTGCCCGATGATAAGCCTTTTTCTTTGTCCTTGAGTTTTAGTGCACCCCATGCACACGATGGAGCACCCCAGCAATATTTTTGGCAGGAAGAGCCGGGCAAATTGTACCAAAATATGGATATGCCCGAACCGGAACTGGCTGATGATAAATACTTTGATGCACTACCACAAATTGTACGCGATGGATTTAACCGTTTGCGTTGGCACTGGAAGAACGACACTCCTGAAAAATACCAACACAGTACAAAAGGGTATTATCGCATGATTAATGGAGTTGATAGGGAAATCGCCAAAATCAGGAAAAAGCTGGATGAGAAAAACCTGGCAGAGAATACTGTTATTATTTTGATGGGCGACAATGGCTTTTTTCTTGGCGAGCGTCAGATTTCAGGTAAATGGCTGATGTACGATAATTCCATTCGGGTTCCGTTAATTATTTACGATCCGCGGGTAAAACAGCCTAAGGATATTGACGACATGGCCCTGAATATTGATGTGCCGGCAACCATTGCCGATTTGGCAGGTGTTAAAGTGCCTGAATCGTGGCATGGTAAAAGTTTAATGCCTGTTGTTACCGGAAAACAAAAATCAATTGACCGAGATACAATTTTAATAGAACACCTCTGGGAGTTTGAAAATATTCCTCCAAGTGAAGGAGTGCGAACTTCCGAGTGGAAATACATGCGCTATGTAAACAATAAATCGTTGGAAGAATTGTACAATTTGAAAGATGATCCGAAAGAGATAAACAACCTGGCCAGCAATCCAAAATACAATGATGTACTTTTTGAGTTCCGGGCTAAAAACGATGAATTGGGACAACGTTATGCCGATCCGTATTCTGGAATTCCTTCAGGATTAACCGTTGAATATATACGTGATCCACGTTTTACTAAAATTATTGATAGTAAACCGGAATTTAGCTGGATAGTACCAGTGGAGGCAGTTGTTCAGGTGGGCTATCAGGTTTTGGTAGCTTCAACAAAAGAAAATATCGACAACAATATTGGCGATGTTTGGAACAGTGGAAATACCCGTTCTTCCCAGTCAAGCGATGTTGAGTTAGGAGGCAGTGGTTTACAACAGAATAAAACGTATTTCTGGAAAGTTCGTATTTTTGATAAAGACAACCGGCTTTCAGAATATTCGGAACCACAACAATTTATAACGGGTGAGTTTGGTGAAAAAATCTCTTCCTCAAACTGGTTTGAGATTGAAAAAATTAAACCTGTAAACTTTAAAAAGAATGCTGATGGTAGCTATTTTGCCGATTTTGGAAAAGATGCCTTTGCAACATTAAATATTACCTATTCAGCAAAAAAGGAAGAAACATTGATCGTTCGTTTAGGAGAAAAACTATTGGGTGATAGAATCGACCAAAACCCTGGAGGAACAATCCGGTTTGCCGAGGTCAAATTAGAAGTGTCACCTCTGAAAACGGAATACCAAATTAAATTAGTACCAAACGAAAGAAATACAAAGTCGATGGCAGTTGCATTACCCGATTCGTTTCCGGTAATTATGCCTTATCGTTATGTTGAAATTGAAGGAGGGTCTGGATTACAAGCAACTGATTTAATTCAAGTTGCCTATTTTAATTATTTTGACGATACAAGCAGTTCATTTTTAAGCTCCAACGATATTTTAAACCAGGTTTGGGAGCTTTGCAAATATTCGCAAAAAGCCACTTCTTTTGCCGGATATTATGTGGATGGCGACCGCGAACGTATTCCGTATGAAGCCGATGCTTATTTGAATCAGTTAAGCCACTATTCAGTTGATAATGAATATTCAATCGCTCGTAAAACCATTGAATATTTTATGGATTACCCAACCTGGCCAACCGAATGGCAACTACATGTTGCTCTGCTTTTCTATGCCGATTACATGTACACCGGTAATACCGAACTGATAGAAAAATATTACGAGCCATTAAAACATAAAACTTTAGCGGAACTAGAATATAAGCATGGTTTAATCAGTACCCAATCGCCAAATCTTAATGGAGAATTTATGGCAAAACTGGGTTTTGCCGATACCACTCAAAGGGTGCGCGATATAGTTGACTGGCCACCAGCACAAAAAAACACCGGTTGGAAATTACCAAAAGACTGGCCACAGGGTGAACGCGATGGTTTTGTTTTTACTCCAATAAGCACAGTTATTAATAGTTTCTATTACAAAAACATGGAAATTATGGCTGAGTTTGCTCGTCTTTTAAATAAACCACAAGAAGAGCTGAATTTCGAAATGCGCGCAGCTAAAGTAAAAAAGTCGATGAATGAGTATCTGTTTAATAAAGCAGGTGGATATTACAAAGATGGAATTGAAACCGACCATGGAGCCATTCATTCCAATATGTTGCCCCTGGCTTTTGGAATTGTTCCTGATGCTTACAAAAAAAGCGTAGCTGATTACATTAAAACCCGCGGAATGGGATGCAGTGTTTACGGGGCACAATTTTTAATGGAAGCGTTATACAACGCCGGTGCGGCAAATTATGCACTTGAATTAATGACGGCAACTCACGACCGCAGTTGGTACAACATGATTAAAGTAGGTTCAACCATTACGATGGAAGCCTGGGATATGAAATACAAACCCAACTCAGATTGGAATCATGCCTGGGGGGCAGCTCCGGCCAATATAATTCCACGTGGCTTATGGGGTATCAAACCTAAAATTGCCGGATTTGGTGTAGTCAGCATTCATCCACAAATGGGCAGTTTAAAAAACAGTTCGATTGTAGTACCTACTATTAAAGGTCAAATTAAAGGTGATTTCAAAAGATAAACAACAGATTAACCCAATACTTAATAGAACTGCCAGCAAATATGGTGGGAGATTTTAGTGTGAATCTGTCATCAGAAGATGTACTTACACTGAATGGTGAAACCGTTAATCCGGCATTCGGGTCGGTTCGTTTAAATCCGGGAATGAATAAAATTGAAATTCAGGTGAATTCGTTTTAAACGAGTTTCATTAAAAATAGTAACACCTATATGCAAGGTACTACGATTGAAGAAGTAATCTTTGTAGCTGAACCGAATGTTACAAGGAATAGGTACATTTATTTAAATATCGCTTTTCCTGCAAGTGATTAATGTTCGTGGGGGCATCCTAAAAGGTTTTTGTATTGCATATATTGACTGTGTCAAAAAAAGTTTGTGATAAGATTCCCGCTTTGGGGCTGCCCCGAATAATTTCAATTTTAAGAACACTTTCTACCGATTGGACGTAATGGAAGAATTTATGGCCTCAGGATTTGGGTATCCATCATAAATTATCATGTCCAAGTCATACGTATTTGTTCTCATTAGTTTTGTGTGGGTTTTTCCGGCGGAACGCTTTTTCTTATTGAATACCGGATAATCAGGTAACCGCTTATACCGGCAATTACTGATGCAATTAATATTCCCAATTTTGCTGAGTTTTGCAAATGGAGGGATTCGTAAGAAAGCTGGGAAATAAAAATGGACATGGTAAACCCGAATCCACCTAAACAAGCTAAACCAATAATCTGTTTAAAATTCACATTTTCGGGTAGTACTGCCAATTTAAATCTTACTGCCAACCAGGTAAATAAACTGATGCCAATTATTTTCCCAAAAATCAGGCTCACCGCAATACTTATGGATAAACGGGTAAAAGTACCTTCGTTGTCGGTGAAATTGATTCCTGAATTTGCAAAAGCAAAAAGCGGAATAATTAAAAAGGAAACCAATGTGCCCAATTTATTTTCCAGATGTTGTAATGGCGACTGAATTTCGGAGGTTATATTGTCTAAAATATTAATGGCAGTTTTGTGATCTTTAAACTCCACAACCTTTTTTCCAACTAATTGCGACAATTGGTTGAGGGCCTTTTTCCCTTTATTGATAACAACTATCAGCTGCTTTTTTCGATGCGATGGAATTGTAAATGCAAAAAGAACTCCTGCGATGGTTGGATGTATTCCCGACTCTAAAAACAGCAGCCATGTCACAATCCCAACAGGAATATATAAATACCTGGAATAAATATTTTTAAAAGACAGAAGTGATAACCCCATCAATAAGCCAACGGATATGGCAACAAGATGCCAGTGTATTTGTGAACTGTAGAATATTGCAATGACCAAAACCGCGCCCAAATCGTCGATAATTGCAAATGCGGCCAGAAATATGGTCAGTCCAAAAGGTACGCGTTTCCCCAGAATTCCCAACACCCCCAATGTGAAAGCTATATCTGTAGCCATTGTAATTCCCCAGCCTTCTATACCTTCTCTGCCGTGGTTGAGAATAAAAAATAGAGCAATGGGAAATATCATTCCACCGATTGCAGCAAAAATGGGCAACATAGCTTTTCTCATTGAACTGAGCTCACCAAGCAGAAATTCTCTTTTTATCTCCAGTCCGATTACAAAGAAAAAGATGGTCATAAGTCCGTCGTTAATCCAGTGTAATACCGATTTGCTTAGGTGGAAATTGGGAAAGCCAATAGAAAAATCGAGGTGTATAAACTGGTTATACCAGTTGTTTAGACTGGTATTGGAAACAATGAGGGCTGAAATAGCAGCCAGAAGCATACAAATGCTGCTCAATGATTTTATTTTTACAAATCTCCGTAACGGGTCAAATTTAATCTCCATAATTCAACAAATAAAATGTCTCCACAGGGACCTTAATATAGTAAGAGCTTAATTCTAAACCTAATTCTTTTGTATCCCCCAAAAATCATAAATCGATGAAGACGGAATTTCCATTAGCCAATAAAAGCAATAAATATTTTTAAGATCATAAATCAGTCTTTCTTAGGAAACATTCATTTCGCTTGTTTTTTCGTTTACGACTGCATGCTTGAAAGAGTTTCTAATATTGAGGAACGCAATTTTTCAATGTCTGAAATAATCATAATTTATTCTACAATAAAATTTGGACGAGGGCGTTCTGAAGAACAAACTCTATTAACATCGATAATGAACATTTTGAAGAACACGTTTTTCTGGCTTATTCTTCTATTTATTACGTTACCTGCTTGTGATAAAGATGATGAATTGAATGTAGTTTCAAATAGAGAATATAATGTTGGAATTACTATAATGGGAGGGTATTCACAGTACATCTCAATTTTCAACGGAAGTTATTCCGGATCTGAATCTTCAGTAGCTTTTAAACCACTGAAAGAAGGAAAAATTAAAGAGATGCAAATTAAAGTATCGCGAAACTCCTTGTCTGAAAATGGAAAGGTTGTGTTACGGAAAAATGGTAACGACTCTTTAATCCAGGAAATTGAAAAAGGAAAAACAGGCTATTTTGTAGCCAGTGATTCCATTCAATTGTTAGCTGATGATGAAATTAATCTGTATGTTGATGCCTCAAGTCAAAAGCAAGGAGAAATAGAGCTTTCTATTCGTGTGATTATCGATTATCCTTAGCAAAAAAGCATCATCCCTGAGATTTTTGTTTTAGACCCTTAATGTAAATTTTATCTAAAATCATTCCAGATAAGCTTGCTGTTCTGAAAAATCAATATATATTTGTGTTAAACAAATTCGGCAAGAATGAACATTGACATAAGAAATACTACTTCTTCTATCGCAGCAATCCGTTGCGGAGCAATGTTTATGTCGTCTATGTTTATGTCTATGCGCTAGCCTTCATTCGATGGTTAATCGTTGATTGAAGGCATCCCGTACAAGCGTTTGTTATCACAAATAAATTTAAAAAAATATTTTATGTCGGATAATGTTATTCGATTTGGTGGAAGCCATATTGGCAACCAAATAGCACTACAAAATTTAAAAGCCTGGTTAGCAGGCAGCACAAGCCGCAACTATGTGGTTGTTTCTGCCATTCCCGGATTGCTCGATCTTATTCAATTCAACCTGGAACAGGTATTTCAGAACGAACTGAACAAAGAGAAATTATTAAACGAAATCTACGGATTTTATGTTAATAATATTGATGAGCAACCGTCTGATACTTATTCAAAATTAGCCGACCAGCTTATTGGTTTATTAAAAGGAATCGGTCTTATTGGAGACTACTCACGAGCTTTAAAAGATCAGGTTTATTGTTTCGCCGAGAAATTGTCGCTTGAGATTCTGTCTTCACTCTGGAAAGAAGCAACTGTAATTCAGCCGGAAGATATCGCATTGCAGGTATCATCCGATTTTGGAAACGCAACTTTTCTGTCGGTAGACAAAAATAAACTCAATAAACTGGAGGACGGAGTTTTCTTGGTTCCCGGAACCTACGGGCTTGCCGAAAACAACAAACTGGCTCGAACCGGGAAAACGGCAGCCGATTACACCGCCGCTTTTCTTACCAAAGAATTGGGCTTAGATGCCCTAAAACTTTGGGGGCTCGACAACGATTTTCAGCGGGCCAAACCTGTTATTATCGAAAATCCCGAGATTATAAAACGTCTTACTTATTCAGAGGCCAGTGAGCTGGCTTATTTCGAGCACTATTCGTTTCACCCGCGTACAGTGGAGCCGCTGGAGCATGCGCATATACCGATTCAGGTGTTGAGTCCGAAAACGGCAAAGGGCGAAGTTGAAACCATAATCAACACCGAGACTTATATCGAAAAACAGATTGTAAAAAGTGTTGCTTGCACCGACGATATTTCGCTGCTAAAGCTAGATGGACCGGGTGTTGGTTTAAAGCCGGGTATTTTGGCAAAAGTAACAAACCAGTTAAACGATGCCGGGTTAAACATTAAGTCGGTAATTACCTCGCAAACCTCCATCAATTTTATCTTAAGCAAAGAAAATGGCGCAAAAGCATTAAAACTGGTTCACAAATTGGGCTTTTCTACTGTTACTGATATTAAGGTTGTAAACGATTTGGCACTAATTGGTATTGTAGGACACGGTATGCAACAGGCTTACGGCGTGTCGGCAAAGATATTTGCTGCGGTAGCTAACAATAAAATCAATGTAATACTTAGTGGTTCCGGCGCATCTGACCTGGTAAGCTATTTGGTGGTGCAGGAATCCGACAAAGAAAAAAGTGTGAGAGAAATTTATAACGCTTTTTTTAGTGATAAATAGAATTGTAACAATTATTAAAGAATGATTTTACCCTTTTGGCTGTCGCCATTTTTCCTTACAAAGGGAAAAAAGGATAATGCAAAGTATCTGCAAAACTTTATTTGCAGAGGCTTCGATTAAAGCGTTCTCCCCTTGTAAGAGGAGATGCTTACAAGCAGAGGGGTAAAGAAAAAATTCAACAAGTTTCTAACTCATAAAATTATAACAAAATGACAACACAAAAATTGAATTTCGAAACACTGCAACTACATGCAGGACAACAACCCGATGCAACAACGAACTCGCGTGCTGTGCCAATTTACCAAACATCGTCGTACGTGTTTAACGATGCCGATCATGCGGCCAACTTATTTGCGCTAAAAGAGTTTGGTAATATTTATACCCGAATCATGAATCCAACTTCGGATGTATTTGAGCAGCGTATGGCAGCACTCGAAGGGGGAGTGGCAGCACTCTCAGTGGCTTCGGGACACGCCGCGCAGTTTATTGCTTTGAATAATATTCTGGATATTGGCGACAACATTGTTTCATCGCCATATTTGTACGGCGGAACATACAACCAGTTTAAAGTTACTTTTAAACGACTGGGAATTGAAGCACGCTTAACCGAAGATTTGGAAGCTGCATCGTTCGAGAAACTTATCGACGATAAAACAAAAGCAATCTATCTTGAAACGATTGGAAATCCGGGATTTGTAATTCCTGATTTTGATGCGATTGCCGCATTGGCTAAAAAATACGATATCCCGTTTATTGTTGACAATACCTTTGCAGGCGGTGGTTATTTATTCCGCCCGATTGAGCATGGTGCCGACATTGTAGTGGAATCGGCAACCAAATGGATCGGTGGCCACGGAACCAGCATTGGCGGTGTAATTGTTGATGCCGGAACCTATAATTGGGGTAATGGTAAATTCCCCGGTTTTACTGAGCCTTCTGAAGGTTATCACGGATTGAAATACTGGGATGTATTCAATTTCGACGGACCATTCGGAAATATTGCATTTATTATAAAAGCACGTGTTGAAGGACTGCGTGATTTTGGTTCGGCAATCAGTCCGTTCAACTCGTTTCTGCTTCTTCAGGGGCTGGAAACATTGTCGCTTAGAATGGATCGTCATGTGGAAAATACACTGGCTTTGGCCAAATGGCTTGAAGCACATCCGAAAGTGGAGAGCGTAAATTACCCGGGGCTGGAAAATAATCCATCCTATGCCAATGCGCAGAAATATTTGCCTAAAGGTGCCGGTGGAGTGCTGTCATTCAATGTTAAAGGCGATAAAGATACGGCTAATAATGTGGTTAATAATCTGGAACTGGTAAGTCACCTGGCTAATGTTGGCGACGCAAAAACATTGATTATTCAACCGGCAGCAACAACTCACCAACAGTTGTCGGAAGAAGCTCAGGCAGCCGCAGGAGTAACTCCAACACAGTTACGTGTTAGTGTTGGATTAGAACATATTGGCGATATTATTGCTGACTTTGAGCAGGCGCTGGGCAAAGCTTAGTGCGAACATTCACCTGCTGACTCCCAGTCAGCAGGTGAATCAAAAAAATATCTTCAACATTGAACAAGCACTTCAGAATGTTGGTTAATTTTGCAGCCTCGAAAAGCGGGTAAAAACAGATCTCGTTAGTCAAAGAATAAAATAGTCAAAAAAAAATGCCATTAAATATAAACGACAAACTTCCGGCAATTGAAATACTTCGCGAGGAGAATATTTTTGTAATGGATTCATCACAGGCATCGCATCAGGATATACGACCACTAAAAATTGTGATCTTAAATTTGATGCCCCTCAAGATCTCCACTGAAACAGATCTTCTCCGCCTTTTATCAAATTCTCCTTTACAGATTGAGATTGACTTTCTGAAGATAAAAGGTCACACACCAAAGAATACTTCTTCGGAACACATGAGCGAGTTTTACAGCACTTTTGATGAGCTGAAAGACAAAAAGTACGATGGCATGATTATTACTGGTGCACCAGTTGAGCTACTCGATTTTGAGGAAGTAACCTACTGGAATGAAATGAAAGAGATTCTCGACTGGGCTGAGCACCATGTAACTTCATCATTGTTTATTTGCTGGGCAGCTCAGGCTGCGTTGTACCATTATTACAATGTGCCAAAATATCCCCTCAACAATAAAATGTTTGGCGTTTTCGAGCATCACTTATCCGATAATACACTACCAATATTCCGCGGTTTTGATGATGCCTTTTTTATTCCACATTCACGTCATACTGAAATTCGTAAAGAGGATATCGAAAAAGTGGACGAGCTGAAGATTATTTCCTATTCGCAGGAAGCAGGTGTCTCTATTGTAAAAGCCAAAAACGGGCGCCAATTGTTTGTAACAGGTCATTCTGAATATTCGCGTCATACTCTGGATGGAGAGTACAAACGTGATAAGGAGAAAAAATTACCCATTGAAATGCCCGTGAATTATTATCCCGGTAACGATCCATCGAAAACACCAATTATGCGCTGGAAATCAACAGCCAATCTGTTATTTTCCAACTGGCTGAACTATTACGTTTATCAGGAAACACCTTACGATCTGGAACAAATTAATTAATAACTGAACTCTGTTACGCTTTCTGTTTCTCTTTTAATCTTGTAACTTTGAGTAACAAATACATAAAACCGAGGAATAATGAAAAATATAGCAGTAGTATTAGCAGGAAATGGTGTTTATGATGGAGCCGAAATTCATGAATCTACCTTAACTTTATTGGCAATAGCCCAGCAAGGTGCAGCCTACCAGTGTTTTGCCCCCGATGTTGATCAGGCGCATGTGGTAAACCACATAACCGGCGACGAAATGCCGGAAACGCGCAATGTGATGATCGAAGCTGCCCGTATCGCCCGTGGCAACATAAAAGCTTTGTCGGAATATAAAGCTGCCGATTATGATGCCATTGTTATTCCCGGAGGTTTTGGTGCTGCTAAAAACCTATGTACTTTTGCCTTTGACGGACCCGATTGTAAAGTAAATTCGGATGTTGAGAAAGCGATAAAAGCTACAGTTGAAGCAGGAAAACCTATCGGTGCGTTGTGTATTTCTCCGGCAATAATTGCCAAAGTTTTAGGCGATGTAAAACTTACCATTGGCCAGGACAAAGGAACTGCAGATGGGATTGAGGCATTGGGAGCTACGCACGTTAATACAACCCATGGAGAAATTGTTGTTGATGAGAAATACAAAGTAGTTACATCACCTTGTTATATGCTCGATGCCACAATCACCCAAATTGCAGACGGCGCTTCAAATGCAGTTGCTAAAATTTTGGAGATGGCTTAGTTGCCAGCAAATTTTGTATATAAAATAATTTTATGAGCTCAATTCCCTATATCAATATTCACACACATCCACTTCATAAAGAAGCAGACTCCATTACCGTGCAAAATATATTTCCTGGTGATGGATTCGCTGCATTTAGCGGGCGTAACTTTTATTCCGTAGGATTACATCCCTGGCATCTTGGCACCAAAAACCAAAATAATGAAGCCATGCAAATGGTGGAGGAGGCACTCGAATTCGATCATGTAATTTTTGTTGGCGAAGCCGGACTCGATAAAATTAATGGAGGTGATTTTATCGAGCAACAGCGGGTTTTTGAGGCGCATGCTGTTATGGCTGAAGAATATGAATGCCCATTGATTATTCATTGTGTAAAAGCAATGAATGAAGTGGTGGAACTTCGTAATAAAATGAACCCTGTCTTGCCCTGGATCATGCACGGATATAATGGCAGTCTCGAATTTACTAAACAATTGGAGGAAAAAGGATTTCTGTTTTCATTTGGAAAGAATCTGTTCCGAGAGAATTCAAAAGCCGTAAAGTCATTCAAATATTTGCCATTAAATAAAATATTCTTCGAAACCGATGAGCTGGATTCAGATGTAGATGCCATTTATGAGCAGGCTGCAAGTTTAAAAGAATTACCCATTGAGAAGCTTAAAGAGGCGGTGTGGAAGAACTTCAACCAAATAGAAAATTCGTTAATACCTGGCAGAATTTAAACACAATTTTGTTTCTTTGCCCAACAAAAAATTAGCTTTTGGAGTTATGCACTGGTTGGAACGAACTGAGTTATTGTTAGGAGAAGAAAAACTGGCTAAATTAAAAAATGCAAATGTGCTGGTTGTTGGGTTAGGTGGTGTTGGAGCTTATGCGGCAGAACAATTATGTCGCGCAGGAATTGGAAAGATGACCATTGTTGATGGCGATGTTGTTGAAGAAAGTAACCGTAACCGCCAGTTACCGGCGTTAATAAGTACTAAAGGATTACCAAAAGCTGAAATTCTGGCTAGGCGCTTTCATGATATTAATCCCAATCTGGAATTGACAATCGTGAATGAATTTATTCGCGACAAGCGTGTTATCGAGATTTTACAAAGGCAGCCTTTTGATTATGTGGTTGATGCCATAGACACGCTTTCTCCCAAAGTTTTTCTGGTATATCATGCCTTGCAATTGCAACTTCGGGTGATTAGTTCGATGGGAGCAGGCGGGAAAATGGATCCGTCGAAAATAGAATTGTGCGATATAAAAAATCGTACAATTGTAAACTGGCCAAAATGATGCGTAAAAAATTGTCGCAATTAGGTGTTAAAAAGGGCTTTAAGGTTGTTTTTTCACCCGAAACTATTGATAAAGAAGCAGTCCGTATCGAGGAAGGTCAAAATAAAAAATCGACAGTAGGAACAATATCGTACATGCCACCGCTTTTTGGGTGCTTTATTGCCAGTGAAGTTATTCGCGAGCTAACGGCAGAATAACTGTATGTTTAAGAAATATGTTAATTTTAGTTTGATAGTTAGAATAAAGGACTATCTTTGGGCTGTTAATTTTTAGAAAAGTCTGGCGATTAGCAATTTGGTCTTTTTTTATTGATTTTTAGTAAACCGGACAGTTTATCTCTCTTGTGTTTTTCCCGACGTTATTTCAATCGTAATAAAACATCTTTTATATTGTATTAAAGTAACACCAGGACGTGATGCATTTTGACGGGTTCTTCTGGTGGTCAGTAAGATGGATATTAATTAACTTTAAATTATAGTATAAGATGAACATTTACATTGGAAATTTGCCCTTCAATTTGGGCGAAGAAGATTTGAGAGAAATTTTTGAAGAGTATGGTGAAGTTGCTTCAGCTAAAATTATCATGGATAAATTTACTGGTAGAAGCAAAGGATTCGGTTTTGTTGAAATGGAAGATGACGCGGAAGCTAACAAAGCTATCGAAGAATTGAACAACGCTGAGGTTGCAGGACGTAACATCAAAGTAAACGAATCAAAACCACGTGAAAACAACAACCGCGGTGGCGGTGGTGGTGGTGGTTACAACCGCGGTGGCGGAGGTGGTTACGGTCGTCGTGAGCGTTACTAGATCAGAAAAGAATTTTTTGATAATATAAAAAAGGGGTTCATTTAGTTGAATCCCTTTTTGTTTTTATAAGACCGGAATCCCAATCTTTTTCTATTTTTGAAATACAATTCAACCCGATAATAATTATGAGCAGTATCGTTTATCTGAATGGAGAATTTATTGCAGCTGAAGAAGCTCGTATCTCGCCAAACGACCGAGGATTTCTGTTTGCTGATGGTGTTTACGAAGTAGCGAAATATTACCATGGAAAAGCTTTTCGTTTTCAGGATCATTTAGACCGCCTGAAACGCAGTTTGAAAGAGATTTGTATTGCATATGATACCGAAAAACTAGAGGCTGTTTTTATGGAATTGATCCGAAAAAACGATATGCTTGATAAGCACGCAGGCATTTACCTGCAAATTTCGCGGGGGGCGGCCAAACGTTCACATCATTTTCCAGAAGATATCGAGCCAACAGTTTATGCTTATGCTTTTGATCTTCCCTCAGCTGTCGAAAAACTGGAAAATGGAATTAAGGTTATTACCCGCGACGATATTCGTTGGCAACGCTGCGATATTAAATCGGTTTCGTTACTGCCCAATACTATGTTGTATGATGAAGCTCATAAAAACGGGGCAGGAGAGTGTATTCTTATCCGCGATGGTAAGGTAGCCGAAGCAACACATTCAAGTGTGCTTTGCGTAAAAAATGGCATTGTGGTAACGCGTCCGTTATCGAACTTAATTTTACCAGGCATTACCCGAAAAGTGATCATGGAACTTTGCGCTGCCCATAACATTCCGGTTGAAGAACGCCTGTTTACACAAGAAGAACTGCATGAAATGGACGAAGTTTTTATTGCCGGAACAGGAAGCGAAATTTGCCCTGTTGTACAAATAGAAGACAAGTTGATTGCCGATGGAAAACCGGGAAAAACAACCCGTTTACTGCAAAAACTGTTTTTTGAGTTGACTTAAATTAGACTTCCAGAGTAAGTTGATCCAGTTTTTTTCGAATAGATGCAAACTCGTCATCGGAGACCATTAGTTCTGCCGCCTTCAGGTTTTCCAGCACTTGTTTTTCATTTCGGGCTCCGGCGAGAACACAAGTAATTCCGGGTTGTCTCATGGTCCAGTTCAGAACCAATTGTGCTAAAGTTGCTTGTTTCGATTCAGCAATAGGTTTTATTTTATCCAGAAGTGCATTGATTCGCGATAAGTTTGGCTCCTTAAAAAATGGGGTAGTTGGGCGATGATCGCCTTCACTAAATTTATAATCAGCGGTAATTTTACCGGTTAAAACACCTCGTTGCAGCGGACTGTAAGCTATAATTGCTTTATTGTTGGCAATGCAGTGGGGCACTACTTCGTCTTCAATATCTCGGTTAACCATGCTGTATGGAACCTGATTCGAAGAAAGCTTGAAATACTTTTCTGCTTTTTTCATTTCGTTTGCCGAATAATTACTTACTCCTCCTGCCCTAATTTTCCCCTGATCTTTCAGAATTTCCAAAGCTTCCATTGTTTCTTCGAGGGGGGTGGAACTGTCGGGCCAGTGTTGCTGAAAGAGATCAATATAATCAGTGCCAAGTCGTTGTAAACAATCTTCGCACTCTTTTATCACATTTTTTTTGCTGCCCAAACGATACAGACTTACCGGATTTCCCTCGTTATCAACAGTTTTTTCATAATGAATATGCCCCGACTTTCGGTCCCATACCAGACCAAATTTTGTTAGTAACTCAACTTTACTTCGTTTCCCTTTAATAGCTTTACCAACAAATTCTTCGCTTTGACCAAAACCGTAAACCGGTGCGGTATCGATGGTCGTCATTCCGTTTGCAATGGCTGCCTCTATTGCTTTTATCGATTCATTTTCTTCTGCTCCGCCCCAAAACCATCCGCCAATGGCCCAGGCTCCAAAAGTAATAGGTGTTATTTTTACGTCTGATGAAGGTAACTGTACTTTATCCATGATTTTATACTTTTCAAATGACAAACTCCCGGAAAGTTAGGGATAAAAATTAACTTATCGAAGACCAGTCGAAGCTTGTATCCTTTGATGATAACAGATTTTTAAGAAGCAACTGATTTTGCTCTTTTTGTAAAAGAGGATCGTCGTCGAGAATATCGTTCGCAATGTTTCGAGCTTTTTGTAAAATCTCTCCATCTCTCCCGAGATTGGCAATTTTCAGATCGAAGCCTACGCCACTTTGCTGTGTGCCTTCCAAATCGCCAGGGCCACGTAATTTCATATCTACTTCGGCTATTTCAAAACCATCGTTGGTGCGCACCATGGTTTCCAGGCGTTTGCGGCTTTCGCTGCTTATTTTGTACGACGACATGAGTATACAATACGATTGTTCTGCACCACGCCCAACACGACCGCGTAACTGGTGTAACTGCGACAAACCAAAACGTTCGGCACTTTCAATTACCATAACTGCTGCATTTGGAACATCAACACCAACTTCAATAACTGTGGTGGCGACCATTATTTGTGTTTCGCCACGTTTAAAAGCCTGCATGGCACTTTCTTTTAAGTTGGGCTTCATTTTTCCGTGTACCATACTTATCTGGTAATCGGGGAAAGTATCGGAAATATGCCGGTAGCCTTCCTCCAGGTTTTTCAGATCCATTTTTTCCGACTCGGAAATTAACGGGAAAACAATATATACCTGCGTGCCTTTATCGATTTGCTGCTGCAAGAAACGGTTCAACTGAGCTCTTCTGTTTTCGAAAAAGTGCATGGTTTGAATCGGTTTTCTTCCCGGCGGTAATTCATCGATTACAGAAACTTCTAAATCACCATAAACCGTCATTGCCAATGTTCTTGGTATCGGAGTGGCGGTCATTACTAAAATATGCGGTGGAATGAGATCATTCTTTTTCCAGAGCTTTGCCCGTTGCGCCACGCCAAAACGGTGTTGCTCGTCTACGATAACCAATCCAAGTCGATTGAAGCTCACTGTGTCTTCAATTAGTGCATGTGTGCCAATAACAACCTGCATTGCTCCCGATTGCAGCGCTTCATGCAAAATCTTGCGCTGTTTGGCTTTTGTCGATCCGGTAAGCAGACCCACATTAATCCCCATGCCATCAAGCATTTTTGATATCGATTGATAGTGCTGCTGGGCCAAAATCTCGGTTGGCGCCATCAAGCAACTTTGGAATTCGTTGTCCATAGCCAGCAGCATGGTCATTAACGCCACCAGGGTTTTTCCACTTCCAACGTCGCCCTGTAACAAGCGATTCATCTGAGACGTGCCATTTACATCTCGCCTGATTTCTTTAATCACTTTTTTTTGTGCATTGGTGAGCTCAAACGGTAAAAATTTTTCGTAAAAAGTATTGAAGTTGTACCCTACTTTTTCAAAATAAAATCCCTTGAATTTCTGTTTGCGGTTGTGTTTTAAGGCCAGTATTTTTAACTGAATTAGAAACAACTCCTCAAACTTCAGACGGAATGTCGCATTTTTCAGCTCAGTGGTTTGTTCCGGTTTATGAATGGCTGATAAAGCTTGCTCAAGTGGCATCAGTTTTAGCTGAGTAATCAAATGTTCTGGCAATGTTTCTCTGATTTTTCCTTTGGCCAGTCCCAGCAAAGTGAGCTGAAATTTGTTAATGATTTTTGAGGTGAGAAACTGCTTTTTCATTTTCTCGGTAGTATTGTAATGCCCCTGAAACAGCCCGACTGGTTTGAGTTGCATTTCTTCCTCGGTTTCCATCTCAGGATGAACCACGCTAATTCGGCCACTAAACAAAGCCGGCTTCCCGAAAACAATGTAGGTTTTGTTCATTCGGAGTTGCTCTTTTTGCCATTTTATGCCCCGAAACCACACCAGTTCCATGGTGCCGGTGCTATCCGAAAAGCGGGCAACAAGTCGCTGCTTTCCTCCGGTGCCAACTGTTTCCATTGCGCGCAAAACGCCTTTTACCTGAATATATGCCATTTCTGTTCTGATGTCGGAAATCTTATAAAACTTCGTACGGTCGATGTATTTGTAGGGATAATAATAAATCAAATCTCTGAAGGTTTTAATTTTCAGTTCTTTGAATAAAATTTCCGCACGCTTTGGACCAACGCCGGGTAAGAATTTTATTTCCTGATCGAGAAATTCTGACATGAAGCAAATATACATAATCACACAAAGTGCTACAACAGGGAATAAAGATGAAATTATGAAAATAATTAACTGAATTGGGTATAGTTTTTGTTAACAAGTGAAAAGTTATTTATGATAATAAATCTTAAAAAATACTATTTCCGGATATTAAACAAGCGGAAAATCATATTTTTATCATCGAATCAGTCAGTACATGTAATGCGACAAAGCAAAATACTACAAATACATAAAACAAAGCTATGCCAGAAAAAATTATTCATCTTGAGAACATTGTAAAAACTTATAAGGTTGGTACGCAGGAAGTACGGGCACTTCGTTCGGTTTCTATTGATATTTACAAAGGCGAGTACGTGGCGATTATGGGAGCATCAGGCTCAGGAAAATCAACGCTAATGAACATTATTGGATGTTTAGATACACCAACCAGCGGAACCTACGTTTTAAACGCAAAAGATGTAAGCAGCTTGTCGGACGACAGTTTGGCCGAAATCAGAAACTCAGAGATCGGATTTGTATTTCAGGTATTTAATCTTTTACCTCGAAACTCAGCACTCGAAAATGTGATGTTGCCACTGGTTTATGCCGGAAAGCGCAAAGCCGAACGTAAAAAAATGGCTGAAGAAACATTGGTAGATGTAGGTTTGCAGGATCGTATGGAACACAAACCCAACGAACTTTCCGGTGGACAGCGCCAACGTGTGGCCATTGCCCGGGCATTGGTAAATAAGCCGGCTTTGCTGCTGGCCGATGAGCCAACCGGTAACCTTGATTCAAAAATATCGGAAGAAATAATGAAATTGTTTGCCGAAATTCACCGAAAAGGGAACACCCTGGTAATGGTTACCCACGAAGAAGAAATTGCATTACATGCCCATCGTGTAATTCGGCTAAAAGATGGAGAGGTTGAGTCGGACATAATTAATGAGGATCCGATTTATTAACTTTGTAAAAGCGTTTACACAATTATATCCCGAATGTAAACATCTCGGGATTTTTTATGTTTCATAATTTGTAAGAAAAGAAAGATGTCAGGAGATTTTAAAATATATACAAAAACCGGCGACGACGGTACAACCGGACTTGTTGGTGGCAGCCGCGTTAAAAAATACGATTTGCGTTTGGAAAGTTACGGGACAGTTGACGAATTAAATGCGTGCATTGGCGTTATCCGATCGTTTGAAATGGATTCTGCGATAAAAGATTTACTGCTAAAAATTCAGCATAAACTTTTCAACATTGGTTCGCGACTGGCTTCTGATGAAAAAGGAGAAGCGTTTACGGCACAGCTAATAGTTAAAAATGAGGATATTATAGTGCTTGAAAAAGCAATTGACGATTATCATGAAACACTACCTGAATTAAGCAATTTTATTCTTCCGGGAGGAGAACTCTCAGCAGCTCAGTGCCATATGGCACGTACGATATGCCGGAGAGCGGAGCGCCGAATCGTTGAATTCTCAGAACAAACTCCTGTTCAGCCCGAATTGATTAAGTACATTAACCGGCTTTCGGATTATCTGTTTGTATTGGCCCGAAAACTCGGTCATGACAAAGGGATTAGTGAAACAACCTGGGAGTATTGATATTTTTTTTCAGGAAAGTTTATTCGTGTCTAATTTTTACTATATTCGCGCCAAAGTAAAAATCGAGTTTAACCACATAAAACTATAGACACATGTATTGGACTCTGGAATTAGCATCGAAGTTAGAAGATGCACCGTGGCCGGCAACAAAGGACGAATTAATTGATTATGCAATACGTTCAGGCGCTCCACTTGAGGTAATCGAAAACCTTCAGGAAATTGAAGACGAAGGTGAGATGTATGAAAGTATTGAGGATATTTGGCCGGATTATCCGAGCAAAGATGATTTCTTTTTTAATGAAGACGAATACTAAGCATTAAGAAATGATACTAAAAAAGCATCCATCTGTTGGTGGATGCTTTTTTTAGTCTTTGTTACAGGCTTAACGTTTTCCATCCGTCCTTTAAATATTCCGAAAGTGGAACTCCCATGCCTTTTACATCCACACCTAGTTTGGTAAGTTTCTCGTCAACGTCATACATTTTTGCACAGTATAAACAGGCTTCTGTTTTAATACCTATTTCCTGCATCTTTTTAATGTAATCCTGAATCATCTCATTTTCAGCTGCTAGTTTCGACGATGGTCCCCAAATAATAAGAACTACTTCATCAAACCATCCTTGCTTTTTGGCATTGTAGGTGTACATAAATGCCATTTTTTCTGCCACTTCCGGATCGCCGCTAGTCCACAGTACCGCCAATTTATTTTTATTTTCTTCCATCGATTTGTTATTTGTTGCCATTGCCACGCTGCAAAGCAAGGTTAAAAGTAAAAGTAGAAAATTACGTTTCATAATCTTAGGTTTTAAATATGTTTTGCTATTTCTTTTATTGGAATTAAATCAAACTCCGAGTAATTTGTTGACTTGCTCTTAGTAATGAATTCTTTATTCAATAAAAACAATTTACTGTTGAATTTATCTTGCGGAAATGTGTTCTCTTCAGCAAAATCCTCCATGTCAAATTCGGTAAAATTAAGTTCGCAAGCCGATAATTCCCATCCATTATCTTCGTTCATGTATAATAATGGAAGACCGTGAGTACGACATATTATTGGTCGTTCAGCATAGATCTCACATTTGTGGTCGTTCAGAAAAATACAGCTTGATTCATCGTTTTTCGTGTTAATATTAGGTTTGTTTTTACGTTTTTGTAAGGCTTTAACAATGCTGTAAAATTCTACCGGAAAGATGCTGTAATCCATACAACACAGGTCGCAGCCTGCTTTGCATTTCATATGCTTTTTGTGTTGCCTCTCAAGTTTTCCTGATAGTTCGTCAATGTCGTTTTGTAATGTTTTGTATGCTGTATAATCCATATTTTTTACATTTTATGCAATTGCAAAGGTAAGCAATCAAACGAAAAGGGGTGAAAATGAAATTTATCTATCATTAAAAGAGAAGTATCTTTTTTTAGAAAGCAAATTATTCAATTAGTCGTATATTTGTAATCTTTTACGCAGAATAGAACAGAATAGCAATTTCTAGAATGAAACGGGCATGTAATAAAATTTTCAGAAACTTATAAAAACAGTGCATGCGTGTTGTGTCTGTCACCAACTAAAAGAACAATTATAAACAGATGAAAAAATCAATTTTAAACCTAATCCTAATTTTTTGTGCGTTTAGTCTATATGCGCAAAATGAAAATCTCGACTTCTTAGACCCATCGCTTCCTACGGAAGAGCGTGTTGATATGCTGGTATCGCAAATGACACTTCAGGAAAAAGTTGATCAACTGGAGTACACTTCACAAGCGATTGAACGTTTGCAGGTGCCCGAATACAACTGGTGGAACGAGTGTTTACACGGTGTTGCCAGGGCCGGTTATGCAACCGTTTTTCCACAATCGATAAGTATTGCGGCCTCGTGGGATACCGATTTAGTTAACCGGGTAGCAGTAGCTATTTCAGATGAAGCACGGGCAAAACACCATGAGTTTGTTCGTCGTGATAAACGGGGAATATACCAGGGACTTACTTTTTGGTCGCCTAACATAAATATTTTCCGTGATCCGCGCTGGGGACGAGGACATGAAACTTATGGCGAAGATCCGTTTCTCACCGGAATTCTGGGAACTGAGTTTGTAAAAGGACTTCAGGGCGATGATCCGAAGTACCTGAAAGTGGTTGCTACAGCCAAACATTATGCGGTACATTCGGGGCCGGAACCTTTGCGTCATGAATTCAACGCATTGGTAAGCGAACGTGATTTACACGAAACCTATTTACCTGCATTCCGGATGTTAATAAAAGACGGAGGCGCTTATTCGGTAATGGGAGCGTATAATCAATTTAAAGGCGTTCCGTGTTGTGCCAGCAACGAGTTATATAGTATTCTTCGCAACGATTGGGGATTTGATGGATACATTGTTTCTGATTGTTGGGCCATTTCCGACTTTTACACTTTTCAGGACTACTCGGAAGATGCTGCAGAGGCATCGGCAGTTGCGGTTAAAGCCGGTACTGATTTAAATTGTGGAAATTCATATCGTCATCTTATCGAGGCAGTAGAACGCGGATTGATAACTGAAAAAGAAATTGATGTGGCTGTAAAACGGCTGTTTAAAGCCCGTTTTAAACTGGGAATGTTCGATCCTAAAGAAGATGTGGCTTATGCACAAATTCCATTTTCGGTTAATACTTCAGCAGAAAATAATAGACTTGCACTGGAAGCCGCCCGCAAAAGTATTGTTTTACTTAAAAATAAGGATAACACATTACCGCTTTCAACCGACATTAAAACGCTTGCTGTTATTGGCCCCAATGCTGATAACTGGGAGTCGCTGGTTGGAAATTACAATGGGATTGCAAAAAATCCGGTCACAGTACTTAAGGGATTACAAAATAAATTATCGAATACAACTATTTTATATGCCGAAGGAAGTCATTTGGCAAATGGAATAAGTAACCTTCGTGCTATCCCTTCTGAATTTTTACAAACTGAAAAAGGCACACAAGGAGTAAAAGGTGAGTATTTTAATAATGCAAAACTGGAGGGTGAAGCTGCTTTTTCCAGAATTGATAAAAATATTGATTTCTATTGGGAATCGGGAGCGCCGACAGCGGAATTAAACGACGATGATTTTAGTGTGCGTTGGACAGGGTACATTGTACCGCCGGTTTCGGGAGAGTATAGAATTGGCTGCTGGGGAATGCCAAAACTCGATATTTGGCTGGAAGGAGAAAAAATATTAAATCATAACTCAGAACATCATGCTTTTCATCATGAGAAAGGCGTGAAAATGGAAGCCGGTAAAAAGTATAAGTTTGTATACGAGTATGCCAACGATGAAGGTGATGGTGATGCAAAGCTTTTGTGGGCCATGCCTAACCAAAATATGAAAGAGGAAGCAGTAGAAGTGGCTCAAAAAGCCGATGCTGTGGTGTTGGTACTGGGGCTTTCTCAACGTCTTGAAGGTGAAGAAATGCCAATAGAAGTGGATGGTTTTGAAGGTGGAGACCGCACACATTTAAAACTTCCTGCAACACAACGCGAACTTATGAAAGCTGTTGAAGCAACCGGTAAACCGGTAATTCTGGTTTTATTAAACGGAAGTGCGTTGGCTGTTAACTGGGCTGATGAAAACCTGGACGCAATTCTTTCTGCCGGATATCCGGGGCAGGAGGGAGGAAATGCTGTTGCCGATGTTCTAATGGGCGATTACAATCCCGCAGGACGACTGCCGGTTACCTATTACAAATCAGTTGATCAGTTGCCTTCGTTCGAAAATTATGATATGGATAACCGTACGTATAAATACTTTAATGGTGAGCCGCTTTATCCGTTTGGCTATGGTTTAAGTTATACATCATTTACTTATTCAGATTTGAAACTGGATAAAAAGGCCAAAATTGGAAATGTCATTGAAATAAGTACAAAAGTCACCAATTCGGGACAGGAAAAAGGCGAAGAGGTTGTGCAATTGTATTTAACAGATGTAGTCGCATCAACATTACGTCCGAAATACCAGTTGGAGGGATTTCAGCGTATTGCTTTGGAACCGGGCGAAACAAAAACGGTAAAGTTTGTTCTACAGCCCCGTCAGTTTTCAATTATTGGCGTAGATGATAAAAGGGTTATTGAACCAGGAGATTTTACTCTTTTTGTTGGAGGAAGTCAACCTGCAGGAAAAGGATTAAATGGTGTTTCAAAAACAATTGAACTGAAAGGAGAAAAAACTTTCATGGATTAAGAACGTCGTTCATAAATAGTAAAGGCCGTTTCAGGAACTTCTCTGGAAACGGCCTTTTTTATTACCCTTCGCATAGTAATTTATCTTCCAATGCGATACGAAAATTTCACAAGGAAGATGTTATGAGATTTCTGATCAAATAGATCATTAATGTCGTTACTAAATTCAAATTTACCCATGTTGTTGTACGCTTCGCGGTTTTGCGACCATACCAGGTAAATCATCGATCCCGGTCGATATTCCCATCGAACTACCAGGTTTGAGAGAAATTCTTTTACATTAAAATCAGGATTGTCGAAGCTGTAACTGGGTTCTCCACTCGTCGATTCAAAAATGTTATAAACGCAGTTTTCGACATCATAACTAATCTGTTCGCTTGAGTACAAGGAATATCGATCAGTAATTTCAGGAGCTTTACTAACTGTAATGTATTTGAAATCATCATAATCGCCGGTTGCAATAAAAGGCTGGCCCCAAAACTGCACGGTAAGATCGGGAGTGATGTTATAATTTATTCGAATGGAGGTGCTGAATGTTTTGCGTTTAATGCTACCCATTATATAACGTTTGTCGTTCCGATAGTCTTGTTGGGTGATGTATTGAAGTTTGTTATCACTTACACCGTATTCTGGGCTAATTTCAATTTGCATGGCTTTTATTGGGCGATACCCAAATTCTACTTCAAAACTTTTACTCGAGAAGAAATCTTTTTCATTACTCCAGTTCATTCCTCCATCGGCACCATAGGTGAACTTTTTCTGTGGGTTTGAGAAAATACCGGCATAAAAGCTGTGGTTTCCGGGAAGTTTCATTGAAGGGCCACCTCGCAAAGCTGAATGCGAAAGCTGCTCGCCGTTTATATTTACACTTGAAAATGCATTCCAAAAATTTTTAAACTGTACATGTCCGTTAATGTTACCACCTGCCCCGAGTAAATCTCCACCAAAATCATAATTGTTCCACTGATTAAAATTAAGCCCCATACTTCTGAAAATAGAAAAGGGTTCGTACCAGCGATATCCAGCCCAAAAGGCCTGCATAATTTCATCAACTTCGGGGGTGTAGCCAATATCATTAATTTCTAACCCCGGCGATTTCCAGCTAAATATGCCAGCGAACTTAAATTTTCCACCTGTTTTTCCGATGGTTAGTTTTCCGCCGGTTCCTGCCAGCGAGGTTCGTGTTGAATCGAGTGTGACATAGTCGGCATCAGGACGCTGATAGATGCGCGAATAAGAAGTTTGAGTATTCAGCAAAGCTTCTTTGCTGCCTTCAACGCGGCTAAAATAAACCCCGGCATCAATTATCCAGTCTTTGTTGTGCCATTTATGCACAAAATCAATTCCTCCGGTGTATGCACTTTTATGAAGAAACTCAAGGTGTTCATCATTAATATTCCGGTTAACGGCGGTAAGCATTCCCCCGATATAGGTATTTCCCTCATTAAAATCTTTTTGTACTCTACCTACAAAATAATTAGTTAAAGGCTCAACCGACTGAGTTTTGTTGTTTGATATTCCTTTAATTTCTGCTATCTCTTCGGCAGTAACACTTTCAATTAAGCCAATCGACCAACCACCTTTTGTTTTTCCGGTGATTTTTGCAGCCCCTAATATTCTGGTAAAGTCCGGCGTGTCGGCATATTCATCATCAGCTAAGTTGGGTGAGTAATTTGGACGACGTCCAATTCGACGTGAGTAAAACAGATTATTGGCGGATTGATCTCCATCGCCAAAAGCAAGTTTGTATGACAGTATGTTATTTCCTTCGATAAAAAATGGTCGTTTTTCACGGAAAAAAGTTTCGTACGTACTTAAATTTACCTGCGACGGATCGGCTTCAATCTGCCCAAAATCGGGGTTAATTGTAAGGTCCATGGTAAGGTAATTGGTGAGGCCTATTTTTGCATCCAAACCGGCATCAAAACCATTCGATTTTCCTGTTTTCAGAAATGGATTTTCGGGTACTTTTTCAAAGCGTTCGGTGCGAGCTACCATGTATGGAGTTAAACTTAGTGAGTTTTGTGGCTTAATATTTTCAATTCCCCGCAAAATGCCAAATTGTGAAGTGAAACCTGCCATTTCGCGTTTCATCGGTTGCCACGATGAAAGTTCATCCTCCCGAAAAATGTAACGGAATACATTTAGTCCCCAAACCTGTTCTTCACTTTCTTCAAATCGAAGCTGGGTGAGCGGGATTCGCATTTCTGCATTCCATCCGTTGTTTGTAACCGATGTTTTTGTATACCAGATCGGATCCCAGGTACTGTCTTCGTTATCGCCATCATTGGTATTAACCATATCCGAACGCACGCCGGCAGCTGAAACGATAAATGCAAAAGAGGTGCGTTTGTCAAAATAGGAGTCGATATATAAGCCGGCAAGATCGCCATCTGTTTCATCACGCCGCGTCATTCGCATAGAAATACTGTCCGGAACATCGAACGAACGTATTGCCACATATAGATTGTTGACATCGTATAAAATAGCATATTCTGTTTGCCGGGTTGGCGCTTTACCCTCGTTAGGTTCGTGCTGAATAAAATCGTTTTCCCAGTTGGCATTTTGCCATTCCGGCTCGTCAAAAAAACCGTTAATAGTAAGGTTCAGGTTATCAGCGGTTGTCGCTTTGTAAGTTCGTTTTTCCTGTGCAGATATAGTTTGTATGAATACAAAGAATAAGAGGACAGTCGCAATTTTCATTGAAATAGTTTTTCAATAAGACTGCCAAAATAAGATTTTGTTACACTAAAAAATATTACAATTAATGAGTGTGATTGTTGTGCATATTTATTCTGTTGGCTCCCAGATAAAAGAACCATGCCGCTACCGCCATTAAAACATGACTGGCAGAAATGTGGTTGAACCATTGATGTATAACGATTTCATTCATAAAAAATAAAGCGGCAACAGCTGCAAATGCCACTCCAATAAGCATAAACTTGCTGGCTTTATTACGTGTTTTGATGAATAAAAATCCTTCGAGCGAGAGCACAATAAACATTAAACCATAACCAGAATGAAACTCTACATAAAAAAAATTGAGTGTCACAATGGTTAACGTTAAAAAGGTTAGAAACTCTACAATATTCAGAATACCCAAAATCTTTACAATCTGTTTTGAGAGTTGAATACGAGTGTGTTCAATAGCTGCCCGTTCAACAAACATTATTGAAAACATACTGGTTATCCATCCCGGTAATTTCCAGTAAAAACTAAAATGATACAAAAATGCATGACCGATTAGTCCTCCTAAGGCAGTGGCAATTCCCATAATTAAAAAATAAAGTTTGAAATAGGTAAATACCTTTTCGGGTCTATTTTGCTTGTGAATTTTGTAAGCAAATATAAAACACAACACCGAAACAAGAAGATCGGTGAGTGTAACAACAGGTTCGTCGATTTTGATTCCAAACAGGAATATTGTGTTTATTTCTTCCATTAATTTTTGTGTGTTTAAGTAATTAACACATTATGTTTTAAGAATTATGGATTGCTATTATTTTTGGTCAAAAATGGTACAGATTTTTATTTATTGTTTAGCTTTATCAAAAATCAAAATAACCAACGAGAAATCCAAATTATGAGACAAGCTTGTATTTTTATTTTACTCTCAATTTTAACTTCTTATTTTTCATGGGCTAACCAGCAGCACAACGAAAAACGATTTAATACCGAAAAAGACTTGCTGGTAATGCAATTTGACTGCAAAACTGATGTTGATGATATCCATTCGGCAGCTGCCTTAAAAACTTTATTATCCAATCATGAATTTGATGCAGTCAATTATTTTGCTGTTGCAGGTACATATGGTATTCAGGAAGGATTGTATGTGCCGCCAAATAAGCTGTTTCAGCAAGCGTTTGATGAGAGATGGTCAGATGCACATGCGAACAGAGAAAAAGCGGTTGAGGAGATGAAAAATGTAACGCTGGAATGTTTGCAAAAAGGGGGGAGTGTTTGGATTGCAGAGGCCGGGCAGTCTGATTTTTCAGCAGAGTTAATAAAAGCCATTCAAAAAGAAACACCCGATATTAATACTGCAGAACGAATTCACATTGTGCAACATAGCGACTGGAATGAGGATGTAACCTCGGCAAAAAGCCTGGCTTTTGTGAAAGCACACAGCAATTACCATAAAATACCGGATGGAAATGCCGAAGGTAATGGGACTCCGGGATTTAGAACTCCGGGTTATAGCGCATGGAAAACGAAAGTGCAAGATCCTGAGTTAATAAAGTTGTGGCGGCTGGCTGTTGAAATTGGTTTGAAATACAACGGCAAAGATGGCAGATACAATAATGAAGCCATTGCCAGCGGAGGTCTTGATTTCTCCGACCTCTCCGAAGTTTGCTGGATATTGGGTATTCAGAGCATTAAGGATACGGATGAATTTTTCAATGCTTTCGGGCAATAAGTCTATTAATCAGATCAATATATAGTGCAATAGTAAAAAACATTGGTTGCAAAATAAATCGGTTTCCTCAATTCGAAGCATGGAAATACGCTGTTTAAATCGATGATTTCAAGTTAACGATTAGTAGAGAAGTCGCTTCATCAAAGGTGTTTTTCAATAATTTATTTAGTTTTGGCCCTCGAAATTATTTAATTATGGCTAAAAATAAATTATTATGGGTGGCAGCAATGGCTGTTTTTCTGGCATCATGTGGAGCACCGAAAGTACTTATCACCCAAAAAACTGAAGCAACAAATTTTGAAGCAGCAGGAAATTTTTCGCAGGCAATGGCGGCCTGGGCAAGTTATTTTAATGCAACTGATATTGAGGATGTAGCAGGTGCCGATTTTGCACAAGCGGCAAAAACAGCATTTAAAGCTAATAATTTGGCGCAGGCAATTAGTTGGTTTGATCAGGCAAGGTATAAAAATTATGCCGATGTCGGTATGTATCAAACACTGGCAGCTATATATAAACAACAGGATAATTTATCGAAAGAATTATCGGCACTGGAATATATTACTGAAAATTATGGAACTGAATATAACGAGGTAAATGCCCGCTTATTGGAAATCTACACTGAAATTGATGCGAATGAAAAAGCGCTTAAGGTGTGGAAAATGATGGATAGCGTTTCAAAAAATGAAGAGTCCAACATTGAAAACTATTTTGCGGTAAATAAAGCATTGGAGCACGATGCTGTTTGTGATAGCCTTGCAAATGTATTGCTCGAAAAAAATGCAGATCACCTGGAAGCTCTGGAATGGAACGCCAAAAAATATTACTGGGCCGGACAAAACAGGTACGAGCGCGAAATGGCGAAATACAACAAAAACAAAACCCGTAAAAACTACAACTCGCTTTTAAAAGAACTGGATTTGGTAACTGCCGATTTCAAAAAGGCTTTACCTTATTTAAAAAAGTTGTGGAAAATAAAACCCGGGAAAGAATATGCCGGTTACCTGGCAAATATTTATGCTCGGTTTGGCGATGAAGAAAAGACCGAGTATTATAAAAACTACATGAAATAAAAAACGGGCTGCTAAATCATTTAGCAGCCCGTTTTTTGCTGTTTACTTCTCCATCAAATTATCTTTCAGAAAATTCACCATTTTGTTGTAGAGGTGCATGCTTGTATTGCCACCTCTTATTCCATGGTTTCGGTTGGTATACATGGCCATATCGAACGGTACACCGGCCTGCACCATTTTTTCTGACATCTCGTAAGTGTTTTGTGCATGCACATTATCGTCTGCAGTTCCGTGTATTATCAATAAATTTCCTTTTATATCGCCAGCATGCGAAAGTGGAGAATTCTCGTCATAACCTTCAGGGTTTTCCTCTGGTTTACGCATGTAACGCTCGGTGTACACCGTATCGTAAAAGCGCCAGCTGGTTACCGGAGCAACGGCAATTCCGGCTTTAAACAGATCGCCACCTTTTTCAAGTGTTAACAGTGTCATAAAACCACCATAGCTCCACCCAAAAATCGAGATGTTTTCAGCATCTACATAGGGCAGGGTAGTAAGGTACTTTGCTGCTTCCACCTGGTCGTCCGATTCGTATTTTCCTAGCTGCATATAAGTAACTTTTCTGAAATCTTCGCCACGAGCAGCGGTTCCGCGCGGATCGACACAAACCACAAGAAACCCTTCTTGTGCCAGGTATTCGTTCCAGCTAACGCCTCCCCATGAGTCGGTAACACTTTGCGAATTGGGGCCACTGTACTGTGTCATAAAAACCGGGTATTTTTTCGATGCATCAAAATCGTTGGGTTTTATCATCCAGCCATTCAGCTCAACGCCTTCAGAACTTGTGAAAGTGAAAAATTCCTTTTGAGGAATATTCATATTCTTGATTGTGTTTTTTAATACCGTATTTTTTTGCAGAAAGCGGATTTGCTCGCCTTTTTTATTTTCGTGCAAAGTAATGAAGTTGGGCACTTTAGCACTACTATAGTAATTTATAAAGTATTTAAAATTAGTGCTAAAAACAGCTCTGTTTGTACCTTCAAGAGTCGATAGTTTTCCTTTTTCCTCTTTGTCCTCACTAATGTAATAAACCTCTCGACGCAAAGGAGATTCGGCTGCAGCCTGGTAATAATAAAGTTCCTTATCTTCATCATAACCATAAAAATCTGTTACATCAAACTCACCTTCGGTAAGCTGTGTGATTTCAAAACCTTGTTTATCGTATAAATACAAATGCGACCAACCATCGCGTTCGCTTTGTACTACAAAACTACCATCGGCAAGATAAGTGAATGCATCAAGGAAATCTTCAGCAATGTAACGGTCGTTTTTTTCTGTCAGAAAATTACGTGTGTCGCCGGTGAAGGGATTGGCGTATAGAATATCAATTTGGTTTTGATGACGATTCAGGCGCATCACAACAAGTTCGTTGTCGTCGGGCGTCCATTTTAACCGCGGTATGTAAATATCCGTTTCTTCACCAATATCAACTTTAATTGCAATCTTAGTTTTTACCTCATATGAGTAAACTTCTACCATTGAGTTGGTTTCACCGGCTTTTGGGTATTTAAACGTGTATTCTCCGGGATATAATTTATTAGCGCTGCGTGTTGGTGCTGCACCTGCGTACATAGGCATGGAAAACTCACGTACTTCTCTTTCATCAAAACGAACGTAGGCAAGGAATTTACTGTCGGGCGACCACCAAAATGCTTTGTTGTAGCCAAATTCTTCTTCGTAAACCCAGTCGGGAGCACCATTTATTATCTCGTTATATTTACCATCAGTTGTTGCCTGGTGTGTGCTTCCAAACTTTAAATTCTTGATGAAAATATTATTGTCGCGCACATAAGCAATGTAATTTCCATCGGGAGAAAATGTTGCCAATTGCTGTGCTCCTTTATCCGAGAGTTGTGATAGTTCTTCGGTAACTGAATTCCATACATAAAACTCTGCAGTGTAAGAACGACGATAAATTGATTTGCGCTCGGTTGTAAGTAATATTTTGGTTTCGTCATCGCTGAATTTGTAAGCGGAAAAAGCTGAAATTGGTGCATCGTCTATTTTGGTAATGTCAAAAAGGACTTCAATTTCATCGCCGGTTTTGTAACTGTATTT